>NZ_JAFLXD010000040.1:0-58373 GCF_019891415.1 Pseudomonas sp. SH10-3B
ACCTGATCAGTAAATAGACGAGCATTCTAAGCCTGACAAAAACCTGTGGCGAGTGGGCTTGTTGTGGCGAGCGGGCTTGCCCCGCGTTGGGCTGCGAAGCGGCCCCAAAACAAGCACCGTATTTCTGTCTGAAGGAGCGCGGTGGCACTACCGGGGCCGCTTCGCGCCCCAACGCGGGGCAAGCCCGCTCGCCACAGGTACAGCGTTCGCTCTCCGGAAACCTGCCGGCCACAATAAACCCTGACTCAGATCACCATGGCCTATAACTGATTCAGCGATTCTCGCGGCTTTTTGCCCGCTCACGCTGCAACGGAGATGCTTGTGTTCGCCAACCTGCTGATCATTCTGGCCTCATCCCTGGTGGTGATTGCGCTGTTTCGCCGGCTGCAACTGCCACCCGTGTTGGGCTACCTGTGCGTGGGCCTTGCCGTGGGGCCGACGGCCCTCGACTGGGTGAATGACAGCGAAGAGCTGCCCGACCTCGCCGAACTGGGCGTGGTGTTCCTGCTGTTTTCCCTGGGCCTGGAGTTTTCCCTGACCAAGATGCTCGCCCTGCGCCGCGTGGTGTTTGGCCTGGGCAGTTTGCAGGTGCTGGCTTGCAGCGCGCTGCTGGGGGGCCTGTTGATGGCCTTTGGGGTGGCGCCGGGCATCGCCTTGTTGCTCGGCGCCGGGCTGGCGCTGTCGTCCACAGCGATCGTCAGCAAGGAGCTGACCAGCCTCGGCGAGATCTTCAGCAGCCATGGCCAGAACGCGATTGGCGTGTTGCTGTTTCAGGATGTGGTGGCGGTGTTGCTGCTGACGTTGGTACCGGTGTTCGCCGGCAGCAGCGAGCAGGCCTGGTACTGGGCATTGCCGCTGACGCTGGGCAAAACCGTGGTGTTGTTCGTGGGCCTGTTGCTCGCCAGCCGCTGGTTATTGCCGCGCTTGTTTCATGAGGTCGCCGCCTCGCATTCGGCAGAGCTGTTTGTGCTGCTGGCGCTGGTGATCGTCTTGCTGACGGCCTGGCTCACCCACTTGCTGGGCCTCTCCCCGGCCCTCGGTGCGTTCCTGGCCGGCATGCTGTTGGGAGAAAGCCATTATCGCCATCAGATCGAAGCGGATATCCGCCCGTTTCGCGACATCCTCCTGGGGCTGTTTTTCGTCAGCATCGGCATGCTTATCGACCTGCAGTTGTTCGTCAGCCACAGCCTGTTGATCCTCGGCATGACCCTCGCGCTGATGCTGATCAAGGGGTGTGTGGTGGCCGCGTTGGTCAAGCTGCGCGGCAGCGACAGTGAAACCGCCTGGCGCAGCGGCCTGGCCCTGGCCCAGGGCGGTGAGTTCTGCTTTGCGCTGATGGCGCAGATGCAGCAGAGCCGGCTGATCCCCGATGAATTCAACGGTTTGCTGCTGGCTGCCACGTTCTGTTCGATGCTGTTGACGCCACTGCTGTTGCGCGCCGCGCCAGCGATTGCCCTGCGCCTGCATCGTAAGCCCAACCAACAGGTGCAACTTGAAGAAATTACCGCCCTCAACGCCCAATTACGCGGGCATGCCGTCATCTGCGGCTATGGCCGGGTCGGGCAATCCATCGGGCGCTTTCTGCGCAATGAGCAACAGGCGTTTATCGCCCTGGATGACGACCCGGAGCGGGTACAGGAAGCCGCCACCGAAGACAGCAGCGTGCATTACGGCGATTGTCGACGTGGCGCGTTGCTCAGTGCAGTGGGCCTGGAACGCGCGCGCCTGGTGGTAATTGCCGTGGACAACAGCGATGTCGCCCTGGCGGTGCTGAAGGAAGCGCGCCACATCAACCCCGACGTGCCGATCCTGGTGCGCACCCGCGATGACAGCCAGTTAGCCGAATTGAAAGCCGCGGGCGCCAGCGAAGTGGTGCCCGAATTGCTGGAGTCGAGCCTGATGCTCGCCTCCCACGCCCTGATCCTGCTGGGCCTGCCGGACCAACAGGTGCAGGCGCGGGTCGATGAAGTACGGCATAACCGCTATCGCCTGCTGCACGGTTTTTACACGCACCCGAGCACCGACCAAGAGGCGCCGATCAATCCTGACTGACCGCGCCGATCTTGTGGATCGACAGGTCCGCGCCGTAATACTCCTCTTCCTGGCTCAGGCGCAGCCCGTACACGCGCTTGATCACCCCGTACACCAGCAGACCGCCGCCGAACGCGACCGCCACGCCAAGCCCCGTACCGATCAATTGGCTGATCAGGCTTACGCCGCCCAAGCCACCCAACGCGGTCTGGCCGAAGATGCCGCACGCAATCCCGCCCCATACACCGCACAGGCCATGCAGCGGCCATACGCCCAGCACGTCGTCGATCTTCCAGCGGTCCTGGGCAGCGATAAAGCACCACACAAACAGCCCGCCCGCGACCACGCCCGTGACCAGCGCGCCCACCGGATGCATCAGGTCAGAACCGGCGCAGATCGCCACCAGACCGGCCAACGGACCGTTATGCAGGAAGCCGGGGTCATTGCGGCCGATCACCAGGGCGGCAACGGTGCCACCGACCATGGCCATCAGCGAGTTGACCGCCACCAGGCCGCTGACGCCGTTCAGGGTTTGCGCGCTCATCACGTTGAAGCCGAACCAGCCGACGATCAAAATCCACGAGCCCAGGGCCAGGAACGGAATACTCGATGGCGCGAATGCCACCAGGCGCCCTTCGCGGTAGCGTCCATTACGCGGCCCCAGCAACAGCACCGCCGCCAGCGCCAGCCAACCGCCCAAGGCATGCACGACCACGGAGCCGGCAAAGTCATGGAAGCTGGCGCCAAACGTCGCGAGCAGCCAGGCCTGCAAACCGAAATTGCCGTTCCACACCATGCCTTCGAAAAACGGGTAGATAAACGCCACGATCAACGCGGTGGCGCACAACTGCGGAGCGAACTTTGCACGCTCCGCAATACCGCCGGAGATGATCGCCGGGATCGCTGCCGCAAACGTCAGCAAGAAGAAGAACTTCACCAGGCCATAACCATGATCGGCGCTGATCACGGCCGCCGGTTGCAGGAAGCTCACACCGTAGGAGATCCAATAGCCTATAAAGAAATAGGCCAGGGTCGAGATGGCGAAGTCACTGAGGATCTTCGACAGCGCATTGACCTGGTTTTTCTGGCGCACGGTGCCGACTTCCAGAAATGCGAAGCCGGCGTGCATGGCCAGGACCATGACCGCACCGATCAGGATAAACAGGGTGTTGGAGCTGTGGACCAAGGTGTCCACCGCACTTTGCAAATTTTCCATGGAGGTTGGCAGGCCTGCGTTAAAGGCAAAAAGCACCAAAGCGGTTCAAGCCAGGGTTGCGCGCACTAAATTGGCACCACCGGTACCGCCCCTCTTCAGAGGGCGTGAACCGCTTTAGCGCAGCGTTCAACACAACAGGCCGTTGCCGACAGGGTTTTTCCGCGAGTTTCAGTTATTTAGGGTAAGGTTTTTCGAGACCTGAGCCCCGACCGCCCGGATTCAGCGCAAGCCCCGGGGCGTGCGCACCAAGGCAAAGCAAAAGCTGTACCAGACAATTGCACTGAACCTTCACCGATGCCGGTGACTCGAAACCACACGTACCGATCAGCCAATCACGGAGATAACCATGGCCAGAAGAACTGCAAAGACTGCTCAAGAAATATTGATGGCGGATTTTCAAACCCTGGTGACTGACACCGAAAGGTTGCTGGACGACACCAAGGTGCTTGCGGGCGACCAGGCCGATGAGCTGCGCGCCAAGATTCATGACACGCTGTTGCAGGCCCGTGAAACCCTCAAGCAAACCGAAGACTCCCTGCGCGAACGCGGCCAGGCGGCGGTCACCGCGACCGAAGATTACGTGCAGGCCAACCCTTGGCAGTCGGTAGGCATTGCCGCCGGCGTGGGCTTTCTGATCGGCCTGCTGGCCACAAGGCGCTAATCATGTCTATCGGCGAAACTGGCTCGTCCACTGGTACTACCTCACGACGCCTGGGCGCGGCCGTTCTTGGCTTGCTGCACAGCCACGTCGAACTGTTTGGCATCGAGTTGCAGGAACAGAAGGCCCGCACCGTCAGCCTGCTGCTGTTTGCCGGCCTCGCGCTGGTGTTTGCTCTGTTGTTGCTGGTGGGATTGTCGACATTGGTGATGATCTTGGTGTGGGACACGGGCTACCGCCTGACCGGCATCATTTGCCTCTGTGTGTTCTATTCCCTGGCCGCCGCCTTTTGCGGGGTGCGCTTGAAAGCGGCAGTGTTCGATGAGTCCACGCCGTTCCACGCCACTCTCGAAGAGCTGGCCAACGATCGGGAGCGCCTGTTGCCATGAGCTCGAATGAAATCCAGCAAACCTCCCGCCGGGAAATGCGCAAGGCGTTGATCCGCTTGCGCATGGAGATGCACCGCCAGGAGATTCGCCACGAGTCCCAGCAATTGATGGTGCCACTGAACAAGGTGCGCAACATGGGCCAGAGCTTCCAGGGCGGCCTGGGCATCAAGCACGCGCCGCTGTGGGGCGTGGCCGCTGTAACGCTGATCGGTTTCTTCACCGGTAAGGGCGCCAAGGGCGGCGGTATCAGCAGTGTGACGCGCCTGGTTCGGCTCGGTGCCGGATTAATCCCGCTGATCAAACTGGCCATGCAAGGCAATTCACGCAAAGGTTGAGCCTGCTGGCTGCATTCTTGCTAACAGAATCGGCCCGGTCCTCGTTTTCGAGGTCCGGGTCTTTTTTCGCCACCTCTCTTAAGGAGGCTCCGTGATCGACGGGCAACCGCTCGCCTGCTTCCAGCCGTTTATCGACACCGCCACCGGCCGCATTGCCGGCGTCGAAGCCTTGGGGCGTCTACGCCAGGCTGACGGTCGTTTGCAGTCCGTGGGGCCGCTGTTCGCCGACCCGCGCACGCCAGGCGCGACCTTACGCCGCCTCGACCGGCAGATCCGCGACGATGCCTTGAGCCGTTTGCATGAAGCCCCCGAAGACTGGTTCCTCAGCCTGAACATCTCACCGCGCTGGATCAACCGCCTGCGCCCGGGCCAGGCGCTGCCGAGCCTCAAACAGATCCACAGCCATGGCGTCGATCCCCGGCGCATCGTGTTCGAGATCACCGAACTGGGCGGTAACATCCAGCGCCTGGCCGAGGTGGTCGTGCGCTATCGCGAGGCCGGCGCACGCATCGCCATCGATGACTTTGGCGCTGGCTATTCCCAGCTCGACCGCGTGCTGGCGTTGCAGCCGGATATTCTCAAGCTGGACATGCGCCTGTTCCAGGAAGCCGCCAAGGGTGGGCCGAGCAGTGAGGTGGTGCGCGCATTGGCGCAGATGGCGGAGAAGACCGGCTGCTGGATCATTGCCGAGGGCGTGGAAACCGAGGCGCAGTTGAGCTTCGCCCTGGAATGCGGTTCGCGCTATGTGCAGGGCTACCTGTTTGCCCAGGCGCAGTTGGACTGGTTCGCCACCGACGCCTTCGTGCCGCGCTTTGCCCAACTGCGTGCGACGTACGTGCAGCAGAAATTGGCGGAACGCGGGCGCATCATGCAATTGCGCCAGCAATTGGTTGAACTGATGAAAATCCTGCAGGCCTGGGCCCTGGGCCAGGCGCCGCTGAGCCAGTTGCCGCAACTACCTGACTTCCCCTGGCTGCTGCGCTTTTACCAGTGCGACCGGCATGGCACCCAGTTGACACCCAACTTCGAGTGGCATCAGGACGCCTGGCAAGCCGACAGCCGCTACCTGGGCCACAACTGGTCCTGGCGCCCGTATTTCTATCATCTGCTGGCCGAAGGTTGGGAGGAGCGACGGCTGACCTTGTCCTCGACCTATCGCGACGCCACGACCAACCAGTATTGCCTCACCGCCGGACAATTCTTCGATAACGGTCAGCGCTTGCTGTTAATCGATATCGACGCGGCCGGACTCTAGATTTTCGCTTGCCCCGTCGGGGCTTAACCGGGAAGCTGGGAGGGTCATTCACCGTACGGAGAGTACCCGCCTTGGATTGGCCCACCCTGCTTACCCGCGAACGCCTTGGAAAACCCCTGCACAGCCCGGAAGAACTCGGCCGCAGCCCGTTTCACAAAGACCATGACCGCATTATCTTCTCGGGCGCGTTTCGTCGGCTGGGGCGCAAGACCCAAGTGCACCCGGTGTCCAGCAACGACCATATCCACACACGCCTGACCCATTCCCTGGAAGTCAGCTGTGTAGGCCGCTCCCTCGGCATGCGCGTGGGCGAAACCTTGCGCAGCGCCCTGCCCGACTGGTGCGACCCGAGCGACCTGGGCATGGTGGTGCAATCGGCCTGCCTGGCCCATGACATCGGTAACCCGCCATTCGGGCACTCCGGCGAAGATGCTATCCGCCACTGGTTCCAGCAGGCGGCCGGACGCGGCTGGCTGGACGACATGAGCGCCGCCGAGCGTGGCGATTTCCTTAATTTCGAAGGCAACGCCCAAGGCTTCCGGGTACTGACCCAACTTGAATATCATCAGTTCGACGGCGGTACGCGGCTGACCTACGCGACCTTGGGCACGTACCTCAAGTACCCCTGGACCGCCCGCCACGCCGACTCCCTGGGCTACAAGAAACACAAATTCGGCTGCTACCAGAGCGAGTTGCCGATCCTCGAACAGATCGCCCACAAACTCGGCCTGCCGCAACTCGAAGAACAACGCTGGGCTCGCCACCCCCTGGTCTACCTGATGGAGGCGGCGGACGACATCTGCTACGCCTTGATCGACCTGGAAGACGGCCTGGAAATGGACCTGCTGGAGTACGCCGAAGTCGAGTCATTGCTGCTCGACCTGGTGGGCGATGACCTGCCGCAGACCTATCGGCAACTGGGCTCCCAGGATTCACGCCGACGCAAGCTGGCGATCCTGCGCGGCAAGGCCATCGAGCATTTGACCAACGCCGCGGCGCGCTCCTTCGTCGAGCAACAGGATGCCTTGTTGGCCGGCACCCTGCCCGGCGACCTGGTGGAGCATATGCACGGTCCCGCCAAACGTTGCGTGCTGGATGCCAAGGACATGGCGCGCAAGAAAATCTTCCAGGACAAGCGCAAGACCCTGCACGAGATCGGCGCCTACACCACCCTGGAAATCCTGTTGAACGCCTTTTGCGGCGCGGCACTGGAGCAGCATGGCGGGCGCACGCCATCGTTCAAGAACCGGCGCATTCTCGACCTGCTGGGTAACAACGCGCCGGACCCGGCGTGGCCGTTGCACAAGTCGTTCCTGCGGATGATCGACTTCATCGCCGGCATGACGGACAGCTATGCCACTGAAATGGCACGGGAGATGACCGGGCGCTCCAGCCCTCAATAACCAGCCGGGTCACGCCGCCTGTTCACTGAACAGAATCTGCCTACGACGGGAACAGAGCGGCCTGATCGAATTCGCACAAACACCCAAAGAATAATCGCGCACGCTCCGGGCAAGTCTGGCGAACAGTTCCTACGTGCCCCCCATCGATGCTTAACTCACCGTGTGCCTTCTATGCCCAGTTACCCCCTTCGAATCCTGTTGGTGGAGGACCATCCCTTTCAACTGCTCGCGACGCAATGCCTGCTCAGAAGTTTCGGCTTCGAACAACTGACCCCGGCCGAAAACGCCGAGCAGGCAATCCGAGTGATGACCCAGGCCGAAGCGCCTTTCGACATCATCCTGTGTGACCAGTGCCTACCCGACCTGCCTGGACTTGAATTGATTGAAATTGCCAGTCGCCAATGCTTTATCAAGGCCGCCATCTTGCTTAGCGGACTTCCCGAGACAGAACTGTCCGTGTTGCAAACCCAAGCCCTCAACCGTGGCCTGCCATTGCTCGGTTACTTGCTGAAGCCGTTGAATAAAGATGAGCTTGCCCATTTGACCGATACATTACTCACGTTATGAATGTAGGACTTTAAACAAATTCACCCGTCGAAAAAATCGCGCATAAGCACCGCAAGTCCCCTGCCATGCCGATCCAGACCGTTTCCCTGCGAAACCCTAACCTCTCGACTTACAGCGCCTGATGGATGGGTAGGTCATTACCTTTTTTAACGTAGGAAGTTTCCTGTTTTATACCTGTTGCCACTCAGGTTCATGCTTACCCCTCGACTTCTGAGCTAATGTGCCCGCTTTATTTGCACTTGCATGGAATATGATCATGAACACAGTTTTTATTATTGATGACCATCCCGTTATAAGACTTGCCATACGAATGTTGTTGGAGCACGAAGAAAACTTCAAAGTAGTCGGCGAAACGGATAACGGCTGCGATGCCATACAAATGGTCCGCGAATGCATGCCGGACCTGATCATCCTGGACATCAGCATTCCAAAACTCGACGGACTGGAAGTGCTGTGTCGATTCAACGCCATGAACGCCTCGATGAAAACCCTGGTTCTGACCGCTCAATCCCCCACCCTGTTTGCCACTCGCTGCATGCGCTCCGGGGCCGATGGCTACGTGTGCAAGGAAGGTGACCTGAGTGAGTTGATGAGCGCCATCCGCGCCGTGCTGTCCGGGTACAACTATTTCCCCAGCCAGGCCTTGAACACCAACGACGAGAGCGGCAAGGAACTTGAACTGTTCAAGGCCGTTAACGATCGGGAGTTGATGGTACTGCAACTTTTTGCACAAGGCCGTACCAACAAGGAAATAGCGAAAGGCATGTTCCTGAGCAACAAAACAGTAAGCACCTATAAAAAGAGGCTGATGCAAAAACTTCAAGCCAAGTCCTTGGTAGAACTTATCGAGATGGCAAAACGAAACGCGCTAGTGTGAGAAATCGGATGCCCAGGCGTATAAAGGACTATTTGATTATATTGAGTGCCGGTTTGTGCTTCAGCACCGCTGTGCCTGCAGCCCCTTCAGCGAACGCGGAACATTTCAGCCTATTGAGTCGCGCAAGTTCCGTACAGTTGGAACCCCACCTGAGCAAGACCCAACGCCAATGGCTCCAGAACAAACGCGAACTGGTGCTGGGTACGGCGTTCCCTGACTACCCGCCCTTTGACCTCACCTCCAGCGGACGCGACTATGAAGGACTCACCGCCGATTACGCCGGCTTGCTGGCAATGGCGCTGGCCTTGCCGGTAAAGGTGTTGCGCTACCCCTCACGAGAGGCCGCCATTCGTGCCCTTGAAGCGGGGGATATCGACTTACTGGGTTCCTCCAACAGCTTTGAAGCGGCAATTCCCAACCTGACCCTGTCGAAACCGTACGCCGTGGATCGGCCGGTACTGGTGACTCGCGAAGGCGAAACCCGCAGCCTGAATGATGGGCTGGCCGGCATGCGGCTGGCACTGGTCTATCACTATCTGCCACTGCACGAGGTGGAAAAGCTGTACCCCAAGGCAATCATCCGTGCCTACCCCTCTTATCAAAACGCCTTGAATGCAGTGGCATTTGACCAGGCTGACGTTTTTCTCGGCGATACCATTTCCACCCACTACATGATCAACAAGGGTTATCTGAAAAACATTCGCATGGCGAACTTCGGCAAACATGAAGCCTATGGATTCAGCTTTGCAATGCCCCAGGACCAGCGAATGCTGTTGAGCATCGTCGACGCCGTACTGATGGCCGTCCCCACCACCGAACGGGAAGCGATCGCCAAACGCTGGAGTGCCGGCAGCGATATCCTGCTGACCGACCAAAAGCTGCAACTGTCCTTTCGCGAAGAACGCTGGCTGCGAGAAAACCCGGTGGTCAATGTGATCGTGAACCCCACTTTCGCGCCGCTGACGTTCTTCGACGCCGATGGCAATTTTCGCGGCATTACAGCCGACCTGCTGGAACTGATTCGCCTGCGCACCGGGCTGCGCTTCGAGATCCAGCGCGGGCGTGATGTAAACACGATGATCGAGCAGGTGGAGGCCGGCAAGGCGGATCTCATCGGAGCAATCATCCCCAGCGTGGAGCGGGAAGCCCAACTGAACTTCAGTCGGCCATACCTGGAAAACTCCTATGTGATGTTGACACGCAAGGACGGCCAGGCCCCAGCAAGCCTGGAGGAAATGGAAGGCAAGCGCCTGGCGGTCACCCAAGGCAGCCCACTGAAGAAATTCCTGCGTGAACACTTTCCGAAGATCCAACTGGTAGAAACCGGTGACACGTTCAAGTCCGCCGAATTGCTGATACAAGGCAATGTGGAAGGCGCGGTGAATACCCTGGTGGTCGCCAATTACTTCCTGTCTTCGCAAATGTTCCAGGACAAGATTCAAATCAGCTCCAGCATTGGCACGATGCCGGCCACCTTCGGGCTGGCGACATCCCGCAGCGCCACCGAACTCAGCTCGATTCTCGACAAGGCCTTACTCAGCATCGACCCCGATGAACTGGGGGTGATCAACAGTCGCTGGCGCGGCTATAGCGCCGCATCCGACAGCTACTGGCGTGACTACCACCAGTTGATTGCGCGCATCATCATCGGCACGGGGCTGCTGCTGTTGATTTCCCTGAGCTGGAACGCCTACATGCGCCGCCAGATCAAACACCGAAAAATGGCCGAGCGCGCCCTCAATGACCAGTTCGAGTTCATGCGCGCCCTGGTCAATGAAACCCCGCATCCGATCTACGTCCGTGATAACAAGGGGCTGCTGCAGACCTGCAATGACAGTTACCTGCAGGTGTTCGACGTCAAGCGTGAGGACGTGATAGGCAGAAGCGCGGTCCAGATAAGCACTGCCCTTGCAGCAGAAGCGGCGCAATACCATGCCGACTATCAGCGGGTGGTGGCCGAAGGCAAGCCGCTGATCCTGGACCGCACCCTGCATATTCGCGGAAAAAAACTCACGATCTACCACTGGATCCTGCCGTACCGCGACTCCGTCGGCGAAGTTCAGGGCATCATCGGTGGCTGGATCGACATCAGTGAGCGACGCCAGCTGTTCGACGAACTGCGCACCGCCAAGGAGCGGGCCGACGAAGCCAATCGGGCCAAGAGTACGTTCCTCGCCACCATGAGCCACGAAATCCGCACGCCAATGAACGCGGTGATCGGCATGCTGGAGTTGACCCTGAAGCGTGCGGACCAGGGCCACCTCGATCGCCCGGCCATCGAAGTCGCCTACAACTCGGCCAAGGACCTGCTGGAGCTGATCGGCGACATCCTGGACATTGCGCGTATTGAATCCGGCCGCCTCAGCCTGGCACCGGAACGCGTCAACCTGAGGGAGGTGATCGAGTCGGTGGTACGTGTCTTCGACGGCCTGGCACGCCAGAAGACCCTGAGCCTGCTGCTGGAGTTCACCTCCGATCTCGAACACACCGAAGTCCTGATCGACCCGTTGCGCTTCAAGCAAGTGCTGTCCAACCTCGTCAGCAATGCCATCAAATTCACCGAACGTGGCGAGGTAAAAATCAAGGTTGACGTCTCAGCCACCGAACTGGCGCAGCAGGTCGAGATGAAACTGGTGGTGGAGGACACCGGCATCGGTATCAGCCGGGAGGACCAGATGCGTCTGTTCGAACCCTTTGCCCAGGCGGACAACTCAGGACAGTTGGCCAGGAGCGGTGCCGGCCTTGGACTGGTGATCTGCCGCAGCCTGTGCGCAATGATGGGCGGGCAACTGAGCCTGAGCAGCGTGCCCATGGTGGGCACCCAGGTGCATGTGAACCTGAAGATGAATCGCCTGCAGGCGGTGCAGGTGGTGGACGAACTCAAGCCCGCCGCAACTGCGGACGTGCCAGTGCTCAATGTGCTGGTCGTGGACGATCATCCGGCGAATCGCCTGTTGATGTGTCAGCAGTTGGGTTACCTGGGCCACCTGTTCACCGCAGCCCAGAACGGCGCCGCCGGTTTCCAGGCCTGGCGCCAGGAGCACTTCGACCTGGTAATCGCCGATTGCAACATGCCGATCATGAATGGCTACGAGTTGAGCCGTTCGATCCGCGAATACGAGCAGCGCGAACAACTGACGCCTTGTGTGGTATTGGGTTTTACTGCCAATGCCCAACCCGAAGAGAAGCAACGCTGTGCACAGGCAGGCATGGATGACTGCCTGTTCAAACCCATCAACCTCACGGCGCTGGAGCGGCAACTGGCAAAGATCAGTCCCCACCCCAAAGGCCTGGTCATGGACATCGGCAATTTCGAGGCCCTTACCGGTGGCGACACACATATGAGCCGTCTACTGCTCCAGGAACTGCTGCGCAGCAGTCGCCAGGATCGCCAGGAGTTGGTCGCGCTGATAACGGCTCAGGCCGGCACCGAGGACATCATCGAACAGGCTCACAAGATCAAGGGTGCTGCTCGCATCGTTCAGGCCAGTGCGCTGGCCTCGCAGTGCGAAGCCCTCGAACAGGCCTGTGCCAGAGGCGATGATCGGCCTCGGATCGAAGCGAGTGTGAAGTCCCTGGAAAAGCTGATGCTGGAGCTGGAGAGGATTCTGCAAGTGCGGCTTCACGCGCTGGATAGCCAGCAAGGGGCGGGACGCGCCCCTGTTTGATCAACAGTCGGTCAAGCGCAGGAAAATCGCTGCAAGTTGTTCGATACCCGCCTGATCCTGAGGGGTAAAGCGGGCTGGCAACGGGCTGTCGAGGTCAAGGACACCCAGCAATTTACCGTCCTTGACCAGTGGCACCACCAGTTCGCTGTTGGATGCGCTGTCACAAGCGATATGCCCGGGGAACGCATGCACATCTTCTACTCGCTGGGTTTGCCGCGAGGCCGCCGCCGTACCGCACACGCCACGGCCAAACGGAATGCGCACACAAGCGATCTGCCCCTGGAACGGACCCAGCACGAGTTCTTCATTGCGGCTGAGGTAAAAACCGGCCCAGTTCAGATCCTCAAGTTGGCTGAACAGGAAAGCCGAGAACTGGGCACTGTTGGCGATGAAATCACGTTCATCGGCCAGCAGTGACTCCAACTGGGCGCACAGCATGGCATAACCACCGAGGCCGGTGCCGGCTTGCTTTAAATCGATCATGGTTGACGCTCCAGCAATTTGAGACCCACCCAGTAACGGGCGAATTGATACGCGCAACGGCCGTTACGGTTGCCGCGCCCGGTGGCCCAACGCACGGCGAGAATGTCGAGGGCTTCATCGCGATGCCACTGCAAACCCGCCTTGTTCGCCAGCTCACCGATCCAGTGCTCGACCACGTCGAGGAAATGCTCCTGGGTGAAGGGATAGAACGACAGCCACAAGCCAAAACGGTCAGACAGGGCAATCTTGTCTTCCACCGCCTCGCTGGGGTGCAACTCGCCATCCACCCGTTTCCAGTTATCGTTGTCGCTCTGGTTTTCCGGTACCAGGTGGCGGCGGTTGGACGTGGCATACAGCAGCACGTTTTCAGGGGCCTGTTCCAGGGAGCCGTCCAGCACGCTCTTGAGCACACGGTAGTCGCCTTCGCCCGCTTCGAACGACAGGTCGTCGCAGAACAGAATGAAACGTTGCGGCAACTTGAGCAGTTGCTCAACCACACGCGGCAGATCGGCCAAGTGGTCACGCTCGATTTCGATCAGGCGCAAACCGGCCTGGGCGTGCTGGGCGAGCAAAGCGCGCACCATGGACGATTTACCTGTACCCCGCGACCCCCACAGCAACGCATGGTTGGCAGGCAGCCCATCGAGAAACTGCTGGGTGTTGCGCGCCAGTGTTTCACGTTGCTTATCCACGCCGATCAGGTCGGACAGGCGCATGTCCAGGCTCACGTCCAGCGGCAACAGGAAGCCACTGCGGCCCTCACGCTGCCAACGGGCGGCCAGGCACTGGTTCCAGTCGATGGCTTGGCGTGGCGCGGGCAATAGCGGCTCCAGGCGAGCAAGCACTGCATCGGCTCGTTCTAGAAAGGCACTCAATCGAGAATCCACGATTATTCCTCTGGCAAGTTCTTGCAAAAGATGGCGTATTGGCAACCCTGCGACAGACCGCTTGGGGCTGCGTGAAAAACGATTCATACCGGGCAAGCCTGAGCCTGTGGATGTTCAGCTATGCTTGCCGGGCGAAGGGAAACGTGAAGTGGTTCAACACTCGATGGATATCAAGTTCGCCCACCGCTTGTCTTATAAACAAGCCAGATTGACTGTGCTGGTCGGTTTCGTCTTGGGAACCTTACTCAGCCTGATCCAAATCGGCATTGATTATGCCAGCGAAGACGCATCCATCAACCGTGAAATACGTTCGCTGATCGAAATCAGCCATAACCCCGCGTCACGTATCGCCTACAACATCGATGCCGAACTGGCCCAGGAACTGACCCTGGGCCTGCTGCACTCCCCCGCCATCATTCGCGCGCAGTTGATCGACAACAACGGTGTGGTGCTGGCCGATGTCGACCGGCCACGCAAGGAAAGCACGTACCGGCCTATCAGTGACTTCATGTTTGGCGCCAACCGCCAGTTCGAAGACCAACTGTTCCTGAGCCACATGCCCAACGAGTCACTTGGCGTACTGCGCCTGGACGTCGATACCTACGCCTTCGGTAGCCGGTTCCTGCGCCGCGCCGAGATCACCCTGCTCAACGGGTTCGCCCGCAGCCTGCTGCTGACCGGGATTTTGCTGGGCCTGTTCTACGTGATGCTGACCCAACCACTGGTGCGCATTATTCGCGAGCTGAGCACACGCAAGCAGGCACGCCTGGACTGTCCGCCAGGGCATGAGCACGATGAAATCGGCGTATTGGTGACCGTCGCCAACCAGCAATTCGAAAACATGGAAACCGAGATCCAGCAGCGTCGCCACGCCGAAGACCGGCTGACTGAATACCTGGGGCAACTGGAACACATCGTTTCCGCGCGCACCCTTGAGCTCAAGGCCAGCAACCAGCGACTGACCCAGTCCAACGATGAACTGGAAGCAGCGAAGATAAATGCATTGGGCATGGCCCAGGCACGGGCGGCCTTCCTGGCGAACATGAGCCACGAAATCCGCACCCCGCTCAATGGCCTGCTGGGCATGATCGCACTGTCGCTGGACAGCCCGTTGAACGCCGAGCAGCGCCAGCAACTGTCTATCGCCCATGATTCCGGCAAAGTGCTGGTGGAATTGCTCAACGATATTCTCGACCTGTCCAAGTTCGACGCGGGCCAGTTGGAGCTGGAGCGCATCCCCTTCGACCTGGGCGCGTTGGTGGAAGACACCGCCAACCTGTTGTCGCAGAACGCCGCACCGAGCGTGGAACTGAGCTGCCTGATCGACCCGCAGTTCCCGGCCCAGGTACTGGGTGATCCGACCCGTGTGCGGCAGATTGTCAGTAACCTACTCTCCAACGCCTTGAAGTTCACACGCTTTGGTCGGGTGGATGTGCGCCTGCGTACCCACGACGGCGGGGTGCGCATTGAAGTCTGCGACACCGGCATCGGCATTGCGCAGGAAGCCCAAGTGAGAATTTTCCAACCGTTCACCCAGGCCGGCGCCGGTATCACTCGCCAGTTTGGCGGGACGGGCCTGGGCCTGGCGCTGACGCACAACCTGTGCGAAGCGATGAAGGGGCGCTTGAGTATCAGCTCGGAAGTGGGCTTTGGCAGCCAGTTCTGCGCAGACCTGCCACTGCCCACCCATTTGCCCGCTGTGCAGCCGCCGCCCCTCAAGGGCGAGGTCATTGCCATCACCAACGTCGGCGGCGGCCTGACAGAGCTGCTCACGACCCTGCTGCCCAGTTGGGGGCTGGCCCCGCGCTGTTTCACAATGGATGACGATTTGAGCGGGTACACGCCTGACCTGCTGATTACCGACTGCCCGGAATGCCTGTTCCGCATACGGCCGGGGATTACCGCGCCCATCCTGCTGGTGACCGCCTATGGCAATTTCATGCCCAGCGAAGAAGTGGCGGCACTGGCGCCGTTGCACCAGCAAGCGCGCCCGTTGAGCCGCAACGCGCTGTACCAGATCCTGCAACGCAACTTGCGCACCGATGCGCACCTGGTGCTTGACCCCGTCCAAGTGGATGCCGCGCCGCTCGCACATCGGGCGCGCATCCTGCTGGTGGAGGACAATCCGGTCAATCAACTGGTGGCCAAGGGCATGCTCAGCAAGCTGGGCTGCGAAGTGATCGTGGCCGCCCACGGTGGCGAAGCCCTCAAGTTTCTTGAAGAACAACGCTTCGATATGGTGCTGATGGACTGCAATATGCCGGTGATGGATGGCTATGAGGCCAGCCGGCAGATTCGTCGCAGCGGGCGCTGGCCGGACCTGCCGATTGTCGCGTTGACCGCCAACGCCCTGTCCGAAGAACGCGAGCGCTGCCGTGCGGCGGGGATGAATGACTATCTGGCCAAGCCGTTCCGCCGCGAAGAACTCAATGCGCTGCTGGACCTGTGGGTGCCTGGGACGACAAGTCTTTAAGCTGCGCAAGCAACTGGTCGAGGCCATCGCGCAAGGCATCGGCCTGATTCAGGTCGATGCCGCGATCACACAACAAGCGCGTCTTCAGGCCATGGGCCTGGTCCCGCAGTTGCACACCGGCCTCGCTCAGGCTCAGGTGCACTTCACGCTCATCCCTGGCACTGCGCCGACGCGTCACTAACTCAAGCTGCTCAAGGCGCTTGAGCAGCGGCGTCAGCGTGCCCGAGTCGAGCATCAGGCGCTCACCCAGGGCCTTGACCGTCGGCTGTAGCGCAGGCGTGTCGTGCCACTCCCACAACACCAGCATTACCACGTATTGCGGGTAAGTCAGCCCCAACTGATCGAGCATCGGCTTATAGGCGCGGGTGACAGCGCGCGACGCCGCGTAGAGCTTGAAACACAGCTGGTTGTCCAGGGCCAGTGACACGGTGGGCAGGTCGGTCATTTGAGCAAGGCTTCGATCTCTTGGGTCAAGTCCTGCGGCTTGGTGGTAGGACCAAAGCGTTTAACCACTTGGCCATCGTGACCGATGAGGAACTTGGTGAAGTTCCACTTGATGCCCTTGGACCCCAGCAGGCCCGGCGCCTGTTTTTTCAGTTGCACGAACAGTGGATGGGCATCGCTGCCATTGACGTCGATCTTTTTGAACAACGGAAAGCTGACACCGAAATTCAGCTCGCAGAATTGGGAAATCGCCCCCTCGTCGCCGGGCTCTTGCTTGCCGAACTGATTGCAGGGAAAGCCCAGCACCACCAGGCCCTGGTCCTTGTACTGCTGCCAGAGTTGCTCCAGGCCCTTGTATTGCGGGGTGAAGCCGCATTTGCTGGCGGTGTTGACCACCAGCACGGCCTTGCCGGCGAAATCGGCCAAGGTCTTTTGCTCACCCTTGATGGTGGTGCAAGGGATGCTCAGCAGGTTGTTGCTCATGGCAGTGCCTCGATAAAGGGGGAAGAAGGTGAAACATAGTAGGCAATTCAATTGTGTGCAATTTAATTGACCGGACTGATGGCATCCCATCAACACTCTGTAGGAGCGAGCTTGCTCGCAAAAAACTCAAGGACACCGCGCTGAACCAGAATGCACGCGTAATCGTTGACGACTTTCGCGAGCAAGCTCGTTCCTACAGGGGCCCGCCGTCAGTCGAGTTAACGAGGAACAAGGTCCAGGCACACCGAGTTGATGCAGTAGCGCAGGCCAGTGGGCGGCGGGCCGTCCGGGAACACGTGGCCCAGGTGCGCATCGCACTTGGCGCAGGTGACTTCGGTGCGAATCATGCCGTGGCTGACGTCACGGATCTCGATCATTGCGCTGTCGGCGATCGGCGCGTAGAAGCTTGGCCAGCCACAGCCGGAATCAAACTTGGTGGTCGAATCGAACAGCGGCTCATTGCAGCAGATGCAGTGATACACGCCCTCGGTCTTGGTCTCATTGTACTTACCGCTGAAAGGCCGCTCGGTGCCCTTGAGGCGGCACACGTTGTACTGTTCTGGATCGAGCATTGCCTTCCATTCTTCAACGCTTTTCTGCAACTTTTCCATCGGTACACCTCGGCAACTTAAAAAGCCTGATCTGTGTCTTTTCCATGGATCAGGCGGCACGTATGATTGCGCCTCTTCAAAACGCCAGTCTGGCACCCGCGCTATCGGCATTCAAACGTATTTATGGGTGCGGGCCTCGCAGGATTCACAGTACGGTAGTGCCCACGCCGTCTGGATCGTTCATTTTCAGGATCACATCGCCATGCAGGTCAGCAAATCGAACAAGCTCGCCAACGTCTGCTACGACATTCGCGGCCCGGTGCTTAAGCACGCCAAACGCCTGGAAGAGGAAGGCCATCGCATCCTCAAGCTGAACATTGGCAACCCGGCGCCCTTTGGTTTCGAAGCGCCGGACGAAATCCTCCAGGATGTGATCCGCAACCTGCCCACCGCCCAGGGCTACAGCGACTCCAAGGGTCTGTTCAGCGCGCGCAAGGCGGTGATGCAGTACTACCAGCAGAAGCAGGTCGAAGGTGTCGGCATCGAAGACATCTACCTGGGCAATGGTGTGTCCGAGTTGATCGTGATGTCCATGCAGGCCCTGCTCAACAACGGCGACGAAGTGCTGGTGCCGGCGCCGGACTACCCACTGTGGACCGCTGCCGTGACCCTGGCCGGCGGCCATCCGGTGCACTACCTGTGTGACGAAGGTGCCGACTGGTTCCCCGACCTGGCCGACATCAAGGCCAAGATCACACCGAACACCAAGGCCCTGGTGATCATCAACCCAAACAACCCCACTGGCGCCGTGTATTCCAAGGAAGTGCTGCTGGGCATGCTCGAGCTGGCACGTCAGCACAACCTGGTGGTGTTCTCGGATGAGATCTACGACAAGATCCTCTATGACGATGCAGTCCATATCTGCACCGGGTCCCTGGCGCCCGACCTGCTGTGCCTGACCTTCAACGGCCTGTCCAAGTCCTACCGCGTGGCGGGCTTCCGCTCCGGCTGGATCGCCATTTCCGGCCCCAAGCACAACGCCCAGAGCTACATCGAAGGCATCGACATGCTGGCCAACATGCGCCTGTGTGCCAACGTGCCAAGCCAACATGCGATCCAGACCGCCCTCGGCGGCTACCAGAGCATCAATGACCTGGTCCTGCCCCAGGGCCGCCTGCTGGAACAGCGCAACCGTACCTGGGAGCTGCTCAATGCAATCCCGGGCGTGAGCTGCGTGAAGCCCATGGGCGCGTTGTACGCCTTCCCACGGATCGACCCGAAAGTCTGCCCGATCCTCAATGACGAGAAGTTCGTGCTCGACCTGCTGCTGTCGGAAAAGCTGCTGGTGGTCCAGGGCACGGCGTTCAACTGGCCGTGGCCGGATCATTTTCGCGTGGTGACCTTGCCGCGCGTGGATGACCTGGACATGGCCATTGGCCGTATCGGCAACTTCCTCAAGTCCTATCGCCAGTAACAGCCATGGCGCTGTACGACCGACATTCGGTCGTACAGCGATTATCTGGCAACACTTCTCTGACTATCCACTTTCCCCGCACTGCACTTGCGTTTCTACACCCACAAGCCCCTGTGGTTACGGGGCCGCAAGGCAAAAAGTGGCTTTTAACGGATGACATTCGTCATCGGAAAATCCCTTCAAGGCTCTACATTCAAGCTGTAGGACACAGTTTGAAATAGTCGCTCGGTTGAATCACCCCAAGCCGCACCTTATATACCCCGCAGTACGCGACATATTAAGCATGAGGAGAATTCTACAACCATGATGCGCATCCTGCTGTTCTTGGCCACCAACCTGGCGGTCGTGCTGATTGCCAGCATCACCCTGAGCCTTTTCGGCTTCAACGGGTTCATGGCGGCCAACGGGGTTGATCTGAACCTCAATCAGCTGCTGATTTTCTGTGCGGTCTTTGGTTTTGCCGGTTCGCTGTTCTCGCTGTTCATCTCCAAGTGGATGGCGAAGATGAGCACCAGCACCCAGATCATCACTCAACCACGCACTCGCCATGAACAATGGCTGATGCAAACCGTGGAGCAGTTGTCTCAAGAAGCAGGTATTAAAATGCCCGAAGTCGGGATTTTCCCTGCTTACGAGGCCAATGCCTTTGCAACGGGCTGGAACAAGAACGACGCCCTCGTAGCGGTCAGCCAAGGGCTACTCGAACGTTTTTCACCCGATGAAGTGAAGGCGGTACTCGCCCACGAAATTGGTCACGTAGCCAACGGCGACATGATTACCCTGGCGCTGGTGCAAGGCGTGGTTAACACCTTCGTGATGTTCTTTGCGCGGATCATCGGCAACTTTGTCGACAAGGTGATCTTCAAGAACGAAGGCGGCCGCGGTATCGCCTACTTTGTAGCGACCATCTTTGCCGAAGTGGTACTGGGCTTCCTGGCCAGCGCGATTGTGATGTGGTTCTCGCGCAAACGAGAGTTCCGCGCAGACGAAGCCGGCGCACGCTTGGCAGGCACCAGTGCAATGATCAGTGCGCTGCAGCGCTTGCGCTCCGAACAGGGCCTGCCGGTGCATATGCCCGACAGCCTGACCGCTTTTGGCATCAACGGCGGCGTCAAGCAGGGCCTGGCTCGCATGTTCATGAGCCACCCGCCGCTGGAAGAGCGTATCGACGCACTGCGTCGTCGGGGCTGATACCCGGCAATGAAAAAGGGGCGATTGGATCGCCCCTTTTTTTGTGCCCGGATTTTATATCTTGGTGAGCCGATAAACGCACTCTTCCAGGCGCGTGACACCGTCCTGCACGAACTTCCAACTCTCACCCAGAATATCTTGAGTGTCGAGCACCTCCAGGTTCCAGTGGAACCCCAGCAGCACCTTCACCTCATCATCCGTCACCGCAAAGGGCGGGCCGGCTTTTTGCGTCTGGTCGTAGTCCAGGGTGATCAACAGCCCCTGGCAGCCTGGCCGCAACAGGCTGTTCAACTGCTCGGCGTACTGCGCACGCATCAGCGGCGGCAAGGCGATCAGGGCGGCACGGTCGTAAAGCGCAGTGCAATCAGCCAGTACCCCAGCGTCCAAGGCGAAAAAATCGCCGCACCATACTTCGATCAAATCAGCCTGGTACACCTTGAACACACCGTGCAGAGTGATTCGCGGCGTCAGGTTCTGCTCGTTGAAAAAGGCTTCAACCGCCTGCTCCGACAGTTCAACACCGAGTACGTGATAGCCGTTGCTGGCCAGCCACATCAGGTCCAGGCTTTTGCCACACAGCGGCACCAGTACCTTCGCGCCCTGGGCAAGGGTCAGCGAAGGCCAGTACCGCAGCAGGTAAGGATTGACCTCGGGCAAGTGAAAGCCGATCTGATTGCGCGCCCAGCGTTCCTGCCAAAATGTGGGCTCCATGGAATCACCTCCGAAAATTCGATCAAAAAGCGCTAAAACTTATATTAGATTTAGATCAATGATCTGATTAAAGATGGGCCCATGTTAAACCTCAGGACCTTCCTTATGTTGCCCAGCCTGTTTATCTCCCACGGATCGCCCATGCTTGCCCTGCAACCCGGCGCCAGCGGCCCTGCCCTGCAGCGCCTGGCCGCTGAACTGCCACGGCCGAAGGCAATTGTGGTGGTGTCAGCGCACTGGGAAAGCCAGGAACTGCTGGTCAGCGGCAGCGCTGCGCCCGAGACCTGGCACGACTTCGGCGGTTTCCCCCGCGAGCTGTTCGCCGTGCAGTACCCGGCGCCGGGCGACCCGCAATTGGCCAACCAAATCGTCGACCTGCTTCATGCCGACGGCTTGAATGCGCGAATCGATGAGCGCCGCCCGTTTGACCATGGCACCTGGGTACCGCTCTCGCTGATGTACCCGGCAGCGGACATTCCAGTGGTGCAAGTCTCCTTGCCCAGTCGCATGGGCCCTGCCCTGCAAACCCGCGTCGGGCACGCCTTGGCCAGCTTGCGCGAACAGGGCGTACTGTTGATCGGCTCCGGCAGCATCACCCATAACCTGGGCGAGCTGAACTGGCAGGCCGGACCTGAGAGTATCGAGCCTTGGGCACGCGACTTCCGTGACTGGATGGTGGACACACTCGCCGCCAATGACGAGGCGGCCTTACATGATTACCGTCGCCAGGCGCCACACGCCGTGCGCAGCCATCCCAGCGATGAACATTTGTTGCCGCTGTACTTTGCGCGCGGCGCAGGGGGTGACTTCAGCGTTGCACACCAGGGGTTCACCCTGGGCGCGCTGGGTATGGACATCTACCGCTTCGGTTAACACCGGACAAAAAAAATCCCCGAACCAGTCGGGGATTTTTTATGTGCGATCAATCAGCCCAAGGGCGGATCAATCTTCGCGGTAGCGACGCAGCTTCAATTGCTTGCCGGCAACGCGGGTGTCTTTCAGCTTAGCCAGCAGTTTTTCCAGACCGTCTTCCGGCAGCTCCACCAGGGAGAAGCTGTCACGGACCTGGATGCGACCGATGGCTTCACGTGCCAGGCCACCCTCGTTGAGGATAGCGCCCAGCAGGTTCTTGGCAGCGATACCATCACGCGCACCCAGCGCTGTACGGCAACGAGCACGGCCTTCAGCCAATGGAACCGGAGCGCGACGCTCACGATCACCACGGTCCGGACGGTCGCCGGTACGCTCTGGACGATCACCGCGTGGCGCGTTGTTCGGCACCAGTGGGCGCTCTTTCTCGATCGCTGCCAGGGTCAGGGCCTGACCATTGGTAGCCTTGCGCAGCAGGGCTGCAGCCAGGGCACGTGGGGTGCAACCGATATCGGCGGTCAGGCGGTCCAGCAGGTCGCCGTGGGTCGATTCAGCGTCAGCCACCAGCGGCGACAAGCTGTTGGTCAGTTTCTTGATGCGGGCATCGAGAACGGCCTGGGCATCCGGCAGACGGACTTCGGCAACTTTCTGACCGGTTACACGCTCGATCACTTGCAGCATGCGGCGCTCACGTGGAGTCACCAACAGCAGTGCACGACCTTCGCGACCGGCACGGCCAGTACGGCCGATACGGTGAACGTAGGATTCTGGATCGTAAGGCATGTCAACGTTGAACACGTGAGTGATACGCGGAACGTCGAGACCACGAGCCGCTACGTCGGTCGCCACAACGATGTCCAGACGGCCATCCTTGAGGGAGTCGATCACGCGCTCACGTTGGTTCTGGGCGATGTCACCGTTCAGCGCAGCGGCTTTGTAGCCTTTGGCTTCGAGGGCACTGGCCAGGTCCAGGGTCGCTTGCTTGGTACGCACGAACATGATCAGGGCGTCGAAGTCTTCGACTTCCAGCAGGCTCAATACAGCCGAGGTCTTCTGGTCAGCGTGAACCAACAGGTGAGCCTGTTCGATCGCGGTAACGGTCTGAGTCTTGGTCTGGATCTTCACGTGTTGCGGATCGCGCAGGTGGCGTTCGGCAATGGCACGGATCGACTGTGGCAGGGTGGCCGAGAACAGTACGGTCTGACGGGTCGGTGGCAGCGCCTTGAAGATGACTTCCAGGTCATCCATGAAGCCCAGCTTCAACATTTCGTCGGCTTCGTCCAGAACCAGGTGGTTCACGGTCGACAGGACTTTCTCGTCGCGACGCAGGTGGTCGCACAGACGGCCCGGGGTGGCAACAACGATCTGAGCGCCATTACGGATGGCTTTCAGTTGCGGGCCCATAGGTGCGCCGCCGTAAACGGCAACAACGGTAACGCCTGGCATTTGCTTGGCGTAGGTTTCAAAAGCGGTTGCTACTTGCAGCGCCAACTCACGAGTTGGCGCCAGGATCAGGGCTTGCGGTTCGCGCTTGGCAGGATCGATGCAGTGCAGGATAGGCAGGGCGAACGCGGCGGTTTTACCGGTACCGGTTTGCGCTTGGCCAATCATGTCCTGGCCGGCCATGATGATCGGGATCGATTGCTGCTGAATCGCCGAAGGTTCTTCGTAGCCGGTCGCGATGACGGCAGCGAGAATGTTCGGGTTAAGATTAAAAGCGGCGAAGCCGCCGGTTTCCTGGGTCATGGGTCTGCCTCTAAGTGCATCCGCAAAGACCCATGCTCCAAAGCTGCGCATGCCGTGTTGAGACTCAAGAGTCGCCCTGGCTGCTTTGTCGGCGGGGATTTGCGAAAACGAATGAATGAAAAAGATTCGTCAAGGGAGAGTCCGCTGTGCGGACATGCAGCCGAAGCTGACTTCGGGGAATTGCGCTACCTAAACGCGGCCCGGTTAAAGGCCGGCGCGCACTATACCGGAAATACCTGAAAAAGGGAGCTTTTTTTATCGCCAGGCGCCGATAAACCGCGCTGCATCACAGCCTTTGCAGATAAGCGCACCAGGGTCTATTTTTCAAAGGCCCGGCCCTGTTGCTCATGACGCTTAAACGGTTCACCTCCCATTGGTCCGAAACCTTTCCCCTGTCCGAGGGCATACCCCATGAATCAAGCCAACAGCAGCCGCGTCAGCCGTGAACTGCAGGGCCATGTCCTGCTGTTGGGCCTGGATCGGGTCGCCAAGCGCAACGCCTTTGACCTGGACTTGCTCAATGAGCTGAGCCTGGCTTATGGCGATTTTGATCGAAATGAAGAAGCACGGGTGGCCGTAGTATTTGCCCACGGCGACCACTTCACTGCGGGCCTGGACCTGGCAAATGTCAGCGGCGTGATGGCGGGAGGCTGGCAACCGCCGCTGGGAGGTTGCGATCCGTGGGGCGTTTTCGCAGGCCCCAGGGTCAGTAAACCGGTGATCGTCGCGGCCCAGGGCTACTGCCTGACCATCGGCATCGAGTTGATGCTAGCTGCGGATATCAATCTGTGCGCGAGCAATACCCGCTTTGCGCAGATGGAAGTGCAACGTGGGATTTTTCCGTTTGGTGGTGCGACATTGCGCTTTCATCAGATCGCCGGCTGGGGCAACGCCATGCGCTGGCTGCTCACCGGCGATGAGTTCGACGCCCATGAAGCGCTGCGCCTGGGCTTGGTGCAGGAGGTGATGGCCAGTGAAGACCTGCTGCCCCGCGCCATCGAACTGGCCAGTCGCATTGCGCGCCAGGCGCCGCTTGGCGTCCAGGCCACGTTGATGTCGGCCCGCCTGGCGCGCATGGAAGGCGAAACCGTTGCGGCTGCCGCGCTGCCGCCGATGGTGGATAAATTGCTGAACAGCGAAGACGCCAAGGAAGGCGTGCGGGCGATGATCGAGAAGCGGCCGGGGGTGTTCAAGGGCATTTGAGTCGCCTGTACAGGCGACTACGTAGCCGGCCGAATCGCCTTGATCAACGGCTGCAACGAATACCCCAGGCGCGGCGCCAACGACTCAGCCCGAGTAGACAGCGCATCCAGATCCAGCTCCTGGTCCAGCTCCGAAGGCACCAGCAGGATCACATTGCCCTCCTTCACCGGCAGTTCCCAATAATGGCGGTGGTACAAACCACGCAGCAACGCCGCGCCCAAGGGCTTGCCATCGTCGGTGGCCCACTGGTTGATCACCAGCCAACCACCGGGGTTGAGTTTCTTCTGGCAGTTCTCCAGGAAAGTCCACGCCAGGTGTCCGACGCCGGGGCCGACATCGGTGTAGAGGTCTACGAAAATCAGGTCCGCCGATTCAGCAGTCTCCAACAATTCCAAGGCGTCACCGATGCGGATATACAGGCGCGGATCATCATCCAGCCCCAAGTACTCGATGGCCAGGCGCGGCACATCGGGACGCAGCTCGATGGCTTCGACGTCTTCCAGCGGCAGGAACTTGAGGCACGCCTGGGTCAATGTGCCAGCTCCCAGGCCGAGGAACAGCGCGCTCTCCGGCTGCTCATGGCACAACGCGCCGATCAGCATCGCGCGGGTATAGTCATACTCCAGCCAGCTCGGGTCGGCAGTGAACACGCAGCTTTGCTCGATGGCGTCGCCAAATTCGAGAAAGCGGTAATCGGCCACTTCGAGCACGCGGATCATGCCGAAATCATCATGGACTTCGGCCAGTAGGCGCTCGACACGCTCCTCTGTCATCACAACTCCTAAACGGGCTTGCTGCACGGCAAAGGCGCGATTGTCGGCCAACCGGCGGCAACAGGTCACGCACTAATTGCTGATAACATTGGCGCCCGACCGTCAATCAGCCAATCGAGTTCATGATGAGCCAACCCTGGAGCCCCGACAGCTGGCGCGCCCTGCCAATCCAGCAACAACCCCAGTACCCGGACGCTGCGCACTTGCTGCAAGTAGAGCAAAGCCTGGCCAGCTATCCGCCGCTGGTGTTTGCCGGGGAAGCCCGCGAGTTGCGCCGTCAGTTTGCGGAAGTGACCCAGGGGCGCGCGTTCCTGCTGCAAGGTGGCGACTGCGCCGAGAGCTTTGCTGAGTTCTCCGCGGCAAAAATCCGCGACACCTTCAAGGTGCTGTTGCAGATGGCGATCGTGATGACCTTCGCTGCCGGCTGCCCGGTGGTGAAAGTCGGACGCATGGCCGGCCAGTTCGCCAAGCCGCGCTCGGCCAACGATGAGACCATCGATGGCATCACCCTGCCCGCCTACCGTGGCGATATCGTCAACGGCA
The DNA here is from genome assembly GCF_019891415.1 of Pseudomonas sp. SH10-3B. Taxonomy (NCBI): domain Bacteria; kingdom Pseudomonadati; phylum Pseudomonadota; class Gammaproteobacteria; order Pseudomonadales; family Pseudomonadaceae; genus Pseudomonas; species Pseudomonas sp. SH10-3B. The sequence goes on from NZ_JAFLXD010000040.1 coordinate 26,232, forward strand.
TCGGCTTCGACGAAAAAAGCCGCGTACCGGACCCGGACCGCCTGCTGCAGTCCTACCACCAGTCCACCGCCACCCTCAACCTGCTGCGCGCCTTCGCCCAGGGCGGTTTTGCCGACCTGCACCAGGTGCACAAGTGGAACCTGGACTTTATCGCCAACTCCGCCCTGGCCGAAAAATACAGCCAGTTGGCCGACCGCATCGACGAAACCCTGGCCTTCATGCGCGCCTGCGGCATGGACAGCTCGCCGCAACTGCGCGAGACCAGCTTTTTCACCGCCCACGAAGCGCTGCTGCTCAACTACGAACAAGCCTTCGTACGCCGCGACAGCCTGACCAACGACTACTACGACTGCTCGGCCCACATGCTGTGGATCGGCGACCGCACCCGTCAGTTGGATGGCGCCCATGTCGAATTCCTGCGCGGGGTGAACAACCCGATCGGCGTCAAGGTCGGGCCGAGCATGAACCCGGACGACCTGATCCGTCTGATCGACATCCTCAACCCCGACAACGACCCCGGCCGTCTCAACCTGATCGCGCGCATGGGTGCAGGCAAAGTCGGCGACCACCTGCCCAACCTGATCCGCGCGGTGCAGCGCGAAGGCAAGCAGGTGTTGTGGAGCTCCGACCCGATGCACGGCAACACCATCAAGGCCAGCAGCGGCTACAAGACCCGCGACTTCGCGCAGATCCTCGGCGAGGTCAAGGAGTTCTTCCAGGTGCACCAGGCCGAGGGCACTTATGCCGGCGGGATTCATATCGAGATGACCGGGCAGAACGTTACCGAATGCATCGGCGGCGCGCGGCCGATCACTGAAGATGGCTTGTCGGACCGCTACCACACCCACTGCGACCCAAGGATGAACGCCGATCAGTCGCTGGAGTTGGCGTTCCTGATTGCCGAGACGTTGAAGCAGGTCAAACGCTAGCAGACGTGTGGAAATAGGGCTTCCTGTGGCAACAAAGCCCCGTGTGGCGAGCGGGCTTGCCACCAAAGCGCCTTCCGCCTACAGGTGCAGCATGGCTAACCGCAACCGGTCGGCACTCGGCCGCTGGCAATTGAGCTGGATATGTTCAAGCCCCAGCCAGTCGGCCATTTGCCGCAGGTTCAGCGCCAGCGCCTGCATCCCCTCTTCATCCAGCCCCGGCTCCTCTTCGTGCACCGCATGCACGGCCAGGCACCCATTGGCGCGTTCGGCCCGCAGGTCGATCCGTGCAGCGATCCGCTCATTGTGCAAAAACGGCAGCACGTAGTAGCCGTACACCCGTTTGTCTTGTGGGGTGTAGATCTCCAGCCGGTAGCGAAAATCGAACAGTCGCTCGGTGCGGCTGCGCTCCCAGACCAGCGAATCGAAGGGCGACAGCAGTGCGCTGGCCGACACCTTGCGTGGCACTTTGGGCTCGGGCAGGCAGTAGGCCACTTGCTTCCAGCCTTGCACCTGGCAGACCTGCAACTGCTCGTCCTCAACCAGTTCGGCCAGGCGACTGCGGCTATCGGCGGGGTCAAGGCGGAAGTAGTCGCGCAGGTCTTTTTCGGTGCCTACACCTAAGGCGGTGGCGCTGTGCAGCAACAAGCCACGCTGGGCCTCGGCCTCGGCCAATGGTGCCTGCTGGAGGATGTCGCCGGGGATGACGCGCTCGGGCAAGTCATAGAGCCGCTCGAAACCACGTCTGCCAGCAACGGTCACCAGGCCAGCGGCGAACAGCCACTCAAGCGCATGTTTTTCATCGCTCCAGTCCCACCAGGGGCCGGCTCGTTCTTCGCGGGTCGACAAACTGCCCGCACCCAGCGCGCCCTGCTGCTCGACGGTCTGCAAAACGCGCTGGATCGTGGCCTGTTGCTCACGACCAAAACGCGCCATCTGCGAATAAATGCCGCGCCCCTGCTGCGCCCGCTCCATACGCCAACGCATCAACGGGTACAACGCCATCGGCAGCAGCGAGGCCTCGTGCCCCCAATACTCAAACAGCGAACGCCGCCGGCCTTGGCTCCAGGCCGCTTGCTCAAGCATCAACGGCGAGTAATTGCCCAGGCGCGAGAACAGCGGCAGGTAATGAGAGCGCACCAGTGCATTGACCGAATCAATCTGCAACACGCCCAAGCGCTCGATCACGCGGTTGATGTGTGCGGCTTTAATCTGTGCTGGCGCCTGACGCCCGGAAAATCCCTGGGCCGCCAGCGCCATGCGTCGGGCTTGCTTGAGTGAAAAAGACAGGTCGACGGGCATGGGAATCTCCTTGAATGCTCGCGACCTACCCTACTGCACCCGCAGTCATTTTCGCAGCGGATCTTCCCAGAAATGCCGATGGCTCTCCTGCTCCACGTCGGCACGGCTGAGGCCGATGTCCTTGAGCGCATCATCGTTCATGCTCGCCAGGACCTGGCGTTCGTGGCGCAACACCTGCCAACGCAATACCACTTGCAGCAGCCTGGAAAACGGCTGTTTGGCGATCAACACATAACCTTTCTGACCTTTCATCTTCTCGCCCTCCAGTGGGGATGACGCGAGTGTGTGCCTGGCCTTATGATCAATCCAACGAATGTTTCTTATGCAATACATCTCGGAGATTGATCAATTGTCCGGCTACCCGAGCATCGACACTGAAGTGCTGCGCACCTTCGTCGCCATCGCCGACCAGGGCGGTTTTACCCGCGCCGGAGAACTGGTCAACCGCACCCAATCGGCGGTGAGCATGCAGATGAAGCGCCTGGAAGAAGACGTGTTGCAGCGCAAGCTGTTCGAGCGCGATGGCCGGCAGGTGCGACTGACGCCCGAGGGCCAGGTGTTGCTGGGTTATGCGCGGCGCATCCTGAAGCTCCACAGCGAGGTGTTCAACACACTGCGCGAGCCGCATATGGTGGGGTTGGTACGCATCGGTACGCCGGACGACTACGTGATGCGTTTCCTTCCCGGGATCCTCAAGCGGTTTTCCAAGGCATATCCGCTGATCCAGATCGAGCTGCACTGCGAGTCATCAAGAGTGCTGATGCAGCGACGGGATCTGGCGCTGACCGTTATCAGCCGCGAGCCCGGCAAGGAAATCGGCGAGCTTTTGCGCACAGAGCGCATGGTATGGGCAGCGGCGCCATGTTTTTGCGTGGAAGAGCACGATGCCGTGCCCCTGGCGGTGTCCGGTCCCGACTGCATGTACACGCAGTGGACCCAGGCCGCACTGGATGCAATCGGGCGGGATTATCGCCTGGCGTATCACAGCACCAACGTGGCGGCGATCCTGGCAGTGGTGAGTGCCGGCCTGGCTGCCATGATCTGCATGGAAAGCCTGGTGACTGAAGACTTGCGCGTACTCGGCAGCGACGAGGGGTTCCCAGCGCTGCCCTCGATGAATCTGCACTTGCTGCGTAACCCGCAAATGACCTCCCCCATCACCGAGTGCCTGGCCGAATACATCGTTGAAGGCTTCAGACTTTAAAGGTCAGCATTACCGCACATACCACCAGAAAGCCGCAGAACAGGCCGCGCAACACACGCTCCGGCAACGCATGGGCGACCTTCACGCCCCAGCTGATACTGAGCAAGCCGCCGACGGCGAGCGGCACGCCGATCATCCAGTCCACCTCGTGGTGCCAGGCATAGGTAACCAACGTCACGCCGGTGCTGGGCAACGCCAGGGCCAGCGACAAACCTTGGGCGACGACCTGGGTGGTGCCAAACAGACTGGTGAGCACCGGGGTGGCAACCACCGCGCCGCCCACTCCAAACAATCCGCCCATGGAACCGGACGCCGCGCCCAACACGCCAAGCCAGGGCCAGGAGTAACGCATGTGTGCCGTTGGCGGCGCATTGCGTGTGAACATGCGCAGCAGGTTGTAAGCCGAAAGCGTCAGCAAGAACGCAATAAAGCCGATGCGCATGGCGCCTGCGTCCAGCCCCACCGCCCAGATTGAGCCGAGCCAGGCAAAGCTGAAGCCCATGACCCCCAATGGCAATGCGTGGCGCAGTTCGATGCGGTTGCGCTGGTGGTAACGCCACAGGGCCAGCATCACGTTGGGCACCACCATCACCAGCGCCGTGCCTTGGGCGAGTTGCTGGTCGAGGCCGAACAACACGCCGAGCACCGGGATCGCAATCAGTCCGCCACCAATCCCAAACAGGCCACCCACCGTGCCGAGGGCCGCGCCCAATATCACGTAAATCGCTAAATCCAACACCGCTCGCTACTCCACGTTCTCAGGCCTTGCATGCTACGCAGTCGACTCTAGCGCGGAAACGCACAGCAACGCACAATGGCTGTGCCAATCTCGCACAAGCACTTACCGATGAACCCCAATACACTGACCGATCAACTGAGCCTGTTTCTCGATGTGTTGGAAACCGGCAGCTTCTCCGCCGCTGCACGTCGCCATCCGCTGACACCCTCGGCAGTCGCCCGACGCATCGACAGCCTGGAAAGCTCCGTGGGCAGCCGCCTGTTCCAGCGCAGCACTCACGCGGTGGTGCCGACACCGGCGGGCCTGGCCTTTGCCGAACGGGCGCGCAGGATCGTCAGCGAGTTGCAACTGGCGCGGGCGGAAGCCGTTTCCCTGAGCCATGCGCCGGAGGGAGTGATTCGTGTGGATGCACCGGCAGCGTTCGGTCGCCGGCACCTGGCACCGGTGATCGCCGACTTCCTCAACGTTTACCCCGGACTTGATGTACACCTGCACTTGATCGACAGTTTTGTCGATATGCAGGGCGCACACCTGGGCAAGGTCGACCTGGTATTGCGTGCCGGGCATATCGTCGATACCCGGCTGATCGCCACGCCTCTGGCCAGTATCGTGCGCATCGCCTGCGCCAGCCCGGCCTACCTGAAAAGCCGTGGCACGCCGGCGCATCCAAGTGAGTTGAGCGAGCATGACGGCCTGGACTGGGACGGTCTGGCGCCGATGTTCGCCTGGCGCTTTGAGTTGGACGGGCGACGTGCAACGTATCGCCCGCGGCGCATCCGCATGAGTGCCAACAACGCTGAAGCGTTGTTATCGGGCGCTCTCGCAGGGCTGGGAATCGCCCATCTGCCCACCTGGCTGGCCAGTGAGTACCTGGTGCGCGGAGAATTGTTGCCACTGTTTTGCGAAAACGGCCTGCCCAGCCCGGAGACCACCGGGATCTACGCACTGCGCCTGGAACAGCAACCCAATGCGCGCAGCCGCTTGTTGCTGGAATACCTCAAGTCCCGATTCAGCCCCGTGCCACCCTGGGATCTGGCGCTGCAGAGTGGACTGGTCTGACCGCTTGGAGCGAATTATCTGGCGCATTAAAGATTTGCCCGCTAGATTCCAGGGCAGACACGCTTTTTTGAGGCACTACCATGAGCAAAAATCCCGCCCCGTGCGAATCCCTGTTACTGGACAATCAACTGTGCTTCGCCCTGCACTCCACCTCGTTGCTGATGACCAAGGTCTATAAACCGCTGCTGCAGGCCCTCGGCCTGACCTACCCGCAGTACCTGGCCATGATGGTGCTGTGGGAAGAAGATGGCTTGACCGTCGGCGAAATCAGCAGCCGCTTGCTGACCGATCCAGGCTCCCTCACGCCCCTGCTCAAACGTCTGGAAGCCGAAGGCCTGCTCAGCCGCACCCGCAGCCGTGAAGATGAACGCGTGGTGGTGGTGGAACTGACCGACGCTGGGCGTGCCTTGCAGGAAAAGGCCATGGGTGTTCCACAGTGCATTCTCGGCGCCAGCGGTTTGGAGCTGGAGCAATTGCGCAAGCTGCAGGCTGATTTGCTTGTGTTGCGGGGCAACCTGCAGAACGCGATCTAAACACAGCAAGCCCCCTCCGACATTGGTTTGTAGCTACCCACAAAAATATTTGTAGATTTATCTTGCGCGCAAAACATTAGCGCTATACATTCGCACCACCAACTACTTAGCGCGCAAAATTTTAGCACTACAAACCAAGAGGACGACACCATGCAAACTCTCTATACCGCAGTAGCTACAGCCACCGGCGGCCGTGATGGTCGCGCTGTTTCCAACGACAACATCCTCGACGTCAAACTCTCCACCCCTAAAGAATTGGGCGGCGCCGGTGGCCAGGCCACCAACCCGGAACAACTGTTTGCCGCCGGTTACTCGGCCTGCTTTATCGGCGCACTGAAATTCGTCGCCAGCCAGACCAAACGCAAAATCCCGGATGACGCATCGATCACTGCCCACGTGGGCATTGGCCAGATCCCCGGCGGTTTCGGCCTGGATATCGACCTGCACGTCAGCCTGCCAGGCCTGGCCCAGGACGATGCGCAAAGCCTGGTCGACGCCGCTCACCAAGTCTGCCCGTACTCCAACGCCACCCGTGGCAATGTCGATGTGCGACTGCACGTAACCGTCTAGGCGCTGATGCAAGCCCGCCAAGCGTCGAAGTAAAAAGCGCCCACAAAAAAGCCCACTTCTAGAAGTGGGCTTGTTTCGTATCGGCGGGGCCAGAATTACTTCTTGGCGCGACCTTTGTACGAACCGCCTTCGCGGGTGTCGATCTCGATCAGGTCGTCGATTTCGATGAAATCGGCTACTTGCAGTTCGGTACCGTTGCTCAGTTTGGCAGGCTTCATCACTTTGCCCGAAGTGTCACCGCGAGCGGAACCTTCGGTGTAGGCAACCTTACGCACGATAGTGGTCGGCAGCTCTACGGAAACCAGGCGCTCTTCGAAGAAAATAGCTTCGCAGACGTCTTCCATACCTTCTTCGATGAACGGCAGAACGGCTTCGATATCTTCAGCGTTCAGCTCGTACATGGTGTAGTCGGTGGTGTCCATGAACGTGTAGGTGTCGCCGCTGATGAAGGACAGGGTCGCTTCTTTGCGGTCGAGGATCACGTCGTCCAGTTTGTCATCGGCGCTGTAGACGATCTCGGTCTTGTAACCGGTCAGCAGGTTCTTCAGCTTGGTCTTCATGATTGCGCTGTTACGACCGGACTTGGTGAACTCAGCTTTCTGAACCAGCCAAGGGTCGTTTTCGAGACGGATCACTGTACCGGGTTTCAGTTCTTTACCAGTTTTCATTGCATATATCCGAAATTTGGATGGGATTTACAAAAATCAAGGTGGCGTATCATATCCAACTTTCATAAAACTGTACCAGCGCCGTCGCAAGATCGACCTGCAAGCCTTGTTCCAGACGCCACCTCTGCGCGTGCCGAGTCAACTCTGGCCAGTGCTCCAACAGCATTTTCCACGGTTGTGCCATATCGCCATCAGTGTTCCAGGCTTGCCAGAGTTCGACCAAGGCGATCTTTGCGGCCGGTGACAAGCCGGCGGTGTACAGGTCCAGGAACGCGTCGAGCTTGTCCAGGTGGATGTCCTCATCCTGGCGATAGATGTGCCACAGCAACGGCCGCCCGGCCCATTGGGCGCGCACGAACGAGTCTTCGCCGCGCACGGCGTTGAGGTCGCAACACCACAGCAGGCGGTCATATTGCTCCTGGCGCACAAACGGCAGCACCTGCACGGTCAGGGCGTCGCGCTGATGAACATCCCCTGCCGACAAGCCTTCGACACCGAGCCAATGCTGCACATCCCCGAGGATGCGCCCTTCCGGCACCAAGAGATGAGTGGCATGCCCGTCGGTCGACAGGACGTCCAGCCAACTGGCCAGCCCGGCGTTTTCGTAGGCGAATAACGAGATGAGTCGCGCACCGGCTGCCGGAAACACACCCAATGCTTGCAGGAATTGGCGCTGCGCAGCGGCATCCTGCTGAAACGCCTGACACTGCTCCAGCAATCCTGTCTCGCGTAACAGCCCACCCGTGCCGGGCCGGAAACCCGGAAAAAAGAAGTACTTCTGCACTCCCTTGAACTTCACCGATGGCAACCGATGGCAACCCACCACCCAGTCTTCGGCGCTGAGGTAATCCAGGTTCATCCACAATGGCGTGCGCTCACGCGCGGCCATGGCTTCCATGTAATCAGGCGGCAACTGGCAGGCGAAGGCGGCGATCACCACATCGGCTGCCGGGGCGCTCGACCACACGGCCGGCCAATGGCGCACATCGACACCCTCTTGCCATTGCTGGTCAAGACCCACATCAATGTCAGGACACATACGCTCGAAGGCGCGCAGGTCGTCGACCCACAAGCGCACCTCGCACCCCTGCTCTGCCACCAATTGCCGGGCCAGGCGCCAGGTCACCCCAATGTCGCCGTAGTTATCGACGACGCTGCAAAAAATATCCCAGCGGGCTTTCATTCCGGGCTCCAACGCTCAAAGGACTCGATTGTCCGCATAAATGCGCTGATGCAGAAGGCTTGATCGCGATTATTCTGCGCAGTGGCTGTGCGACAATCGCCGCCATGCCGTTAATGCCTGCCAGGAGGCCATCATGTCCGATCGCTCGTTGTCGCTGCCCAAGCTCACGCTCGCCATTGCCCTGGGGGTGTGGCTGGGATTTATCGCCATTGCGCTGACCACCTGGCTGGCGTCGCGCTATCTGTTCCCGCAGAGCCTGGCGCCCGTGGCCCAGGCCGTTGAGCAACTGGGTAAACCTGCACCGGTTACGCCGGAGCCGCCGAACCGTATGTTCGAGCAGTACCAACAGAACCTGCAGAAGCAGGAACAACAGCAAGCCTTGGACCAGGCACGCAACAACGCACGCAATCTGTCCAACCCCAAATGCCAGTTCTGGTTGCAACAGGACCAGAACGCACCCAATGAAAAGACCCGGGCCAATGTCCTGCAATTCTGCGATTGATGACCATGAATAAACACGCTGTTCACCAGTTGATCCTGGAAAAGCTCACCGCCGACCTCGACATCGCCCAGCGCGCCGCGCAGACCGCCTACGAAACCGCGACCCACGAAGAAAATATCGCCGAAAACAAATACGACACCCTCGGTCTGGAGGCGTCTTACCTGGCAGCCGGGCAAGCCAAGCGCGTCGAGGAAATCAAGCAGGCGCTGGCGCTGTGCCAGAACCTGCCACTGCGTGCGTACGATGATCAACGTGGCATAGAAGTCGGCACACTGCTGGGCCTGGAAGACGAGAACGGCCGCCAGCAGTGGCTGTTCCTGGCACCGGATGCGGCGGGTTTGAAGGTGGACGTGGTCGGGCAACCGGTGACCGTCATCACCCCGCGCTCCCCCTTGGGCAAAAGCCTGCTGGGCAAGTTCGAAGGTGATGAGGTGGAGATTCTGGTGGCAGGCGCCCGGCAACACTTTACGGTTACCGAGGCCAAATAACCCCCTTAATGGACGGGCAATTCCACGCCGTCGAACAGCTCTTCCAATTCCTGCTTGTTGTGGCACTGGATCGCCTTGGCCATGACTTCGCGGGTCAGGTGCGGGGCAAACTTCTCGATGAAGTCGCACATGAAGCCCCGCAGGAAAGTGCCACGGCGGAAGCCAATCTTGGTCACGCTGGACTCGAACAGCTCGCTGGCATCCAGCACCACCAGGTCTTTATCGAGGTTGGTATCGACCGCCATCTTGGCAACGATACCCACGCCCAGGCCCAGGCGAACATAGGTCTTGATGACGTCGGCGTCGGCAGCGGTAAACACCACTTTCGGCGTGAGGCCACGATGGCTGAAGGCTTCGTCGAGCTTGGAACGACCCGTGAAACCGAAGACGTAGGTCACGATCGGGTATTCGGCCAGGGCTTCCAGGGTCAGCTTCGGCAACTTGGCCAATGGGTGGCCCTGGGGCACGACAACGCAACGGTTCCAGCGGTAGCACGGCATCATCACCAAGTCGCCGAACAGCTCCAGGGCTTCGGTGGCGATGGCGAAATCGACGGTGCCATCAGCGGCCATCTCGGCGATCTGCATCGGCGACCCCTGGTGCATGTGCAGCGCCACGTCCGGGTATTGCTTGATGAAGTCACGGATCACCGGTGGCAATGCATAACGCGCCTGGGTGTGAGTCGTGGCAATCGACAGGGTGCCTTTCTTCTCGTTGGAGAATTCCTGGGCAATCTGCTTGATGCTCTCGACTTTGCGCAGGATCTCGCCGGCAGTGGTGATGATGCGTTCACCGGCCGGGGTGACACGGGTGAGATGCTTGCCGCTGCGCGCGAACACCTCGACGCCCAGCTCGTCTTCGAGCAGGCGGATCTGCTTGCTGATACCGGGTTGCGAGGTGTAAAGGCTTTGAGCGGTAGCGGAAACGTTGAGGTCGTGGTGCGCCACTTCCCAGATGTAGCGCAGTTGTTGAAGCTTCATATGTATCCCTCAAAGCAGATAGACGCCACGGGTATCAGCGACGGTATATAACTATATTAAAGGTTAGACTTATAAATCTAGAACTTTTTATCGTTTCCAACCGATCACACGTCATCACTGCGTCGACGTTGTAACGATGGCACCAGGTAAACAGGCACCGTAGACAGCTGCAGCACCCGCGCGGCAGTACGTCCAAGCGGTGTGGACGTTCCCGTCGCGTGGCTGTGACTTCCGACGATCAACAGGTCTACGGACAGTTTGCGCAACTGGTCGAGAATCACCTCGCACGGATCCCCCTGGATCACCCGCACCGAGCGGATCAACTTCAAATCCTGCTCATTCTCCCCCAACTCCTCACGGAAACTCTCGAGCACCCGCTGCTCGATAGTCGCCATCACCGTACTCAAACCCTGAGCCTGCCACTCACTCAAGGCCTGTTCATCAAGGTAGCTCTGCAACACCGATTCGGCGAACAACCCGATGGGTTCGACAGCGTGAATCACGTACAGGTCAGCCTTGAACGTCCGCGCCAGCGCCAGTGCATGCTGCATCACATAGGGCGCGTACAGACCAAGGTCCGTGGCGTACAGCATCGAACGAATCATAAAACCTCCCTGGACTGCCGGAATGGAGGAGATTGAATGAGCTTAGCAGCGCCCCTAACTCTCGGCCTGAATCCTCACTTCGTTACTGATGCCATGGGGCACATGCCCGGTGGCCACCACCTCCCTGGCTTTCTCGCAATGACCGGCCTGGTCATCGAAAAACACATCCGCGGCAAACGCCTCCAGGAACGCGGATTTCTCCAGGCCGCCGAGAAACAAAGACTCGTCCAGGCGAATGTCCCACTCACGCAACGTACGAATCACCCGCTCATGAGACGGCGCCGAACGAGCGGTGACCAACGCCGTGCGGATCGGGCACGCCTCATCAGGAAACTCACGCTGCAACAGGTTCAGCGCCGCCAGGAACCCCTTGAAGGGCCCGCCGTGCAAGGGCTGGCGCGCCGATTCGCGCTCGCTGGCCTGGAATGCCGCCAACCCGCCGGCCTGGTAAACGCGCTCCGACTCATCGGAGAACAGCACCGCGTCACCGTCAAAGGCGATGCGCAGTTCCTCACTGGAAGCCCGGCGCGCACCGCCCGACAGAATCGTCGCCGCTGCAAAGCCGGCCTCGAGGGCGCTGCGCACATCTTCAGCATGGGTAGAAAGAAACAGATGGCAACCAAACGCCGCTAAATAAGGATAAGGACTACGCCCTCCTACGAAAGCAGCGCGGGAAATATCCAGGCCGTAGTGCTGAATCGAGTTGAATACGCGCAGGCCGGTGTCGGCGCTATTGCGCGATACCAGCACCACTTCGACCCGAGCGCGGCCCAGGCTGGCGTTAAGACTCAGCAACTTCTTGACCAGCGGGAAGGCGTCGCCAGGTTCGAGGATTTCTTCCTCGTGCTCAATCTGGTATTTGCGGTAGGCCTCGACACCCTGCGCCAGGTAGACCTTGTGGCTGTCGCTCAAGTCGAACAGCGCACGCGACGAAATCGCCAGCACCAGTTTATCGCCCAATCCCTTCGCCATGCATTTACCCCCGACTCAGCGATTACGCCGATCAATAAAACTTAAGGCCTGGTACAGCGCCTGCATCCGCGGCAACTCGCAACCGGCGGCCTTGGCGGCTGCCAATGGTCGAGCATAGATGGCCGCCAGCTCCAGCGGTCGTTTATGCAGGTGGTCGTGGTACATGCTCGGCAAGTAGTCATCCATGGTCTCGGTCATGGAAAACATCTGCTCAGCGTAACTCTTGGGGATTTCATGGCCACAGGCATGGGCGCCCTGTACCACCTCGGCCATCAATGCCTGGATCAGCTCTCGGCTGGATTCGTCCGCCATCATTGCCGTGGTGCCCGTTCCCAACAATACAGAAAGGCCGTTGTACGGCACGTTCCACACCAGCTTGTGCCAGCGCGCCTGATGCACATTGGCCATGGCCTGGGACTCGATCCCGGCCTTATGAAACAACGCGGCGCCGGCTTCGACAATCGCTTTCTGACGAGCCTCATCGTTGGCAGCCGAACCGCTGTGATAGCCCAGGTTGACCCGACCCAGGGCTTGATGTTCAACCACACCCGGACCGGAGCGGTGCACGCCGATGTAGCACAGCCCGCCGAGAAGATGCAGCGACGCCGGCAGGTGTTCGCGCAGACTGTCCTCGACATCCAGGCCGTTTTGCAGCAACACCACTTTGGCGTCAGGCGCCGCGACCTGGGCAAGGGTCGGCGCCAGTTCCACATTGCCGGTGGATTTGGTCCCCACCAGCAGCCAATCGCACGGCGGCATATCGGCGGCACGGGCGTAGGCCTGCACCGGATGCAGGTGCAGGTTGCCATGCAGATTGCTATTGACGCGCAGTCCACGCTCGCTGACCGCCGCGTATTCACTGCGCAGCAGGAAGTGCACATCGAAGCCAGCACGTGCCAGCATCAGGCCGTAGAACCCCCCGATGGCGCCGGTGCCGATAATGCCAATACGTGGCGACTGGGGTGCAAGTGCGGTCATGGCAAATCCTCCGGGGTGCGGGTAAGTGCTGTTTTTACTGCTTCGCAGGTGTCAGCTGGCGTAAGGCGTGTCTGTATCTGTCCGAGGAATTGACCCTCGCACACCACAAACAACGCCGGCAAATGAAAGATCTGGTAGCGTTCGACCGCACCGCCGTTGTGCCCGGCATCCACCCAACACACGCGGTCCACAGGCAAACGCCAGCCCGGCAACTGCTGGCGCGCCCAACGGCAACTGGAACAACCGACGCTGGTGAACACCACCAGCGAAATACCTGGCAATCCCAGCAATTGCTGGTCAATATCCAGGTCGGTCAATTCCAGTTCCTTCACTATACTGCTGCTGCCGCCGTCAACTGGACGGTGCTCGGAGTCCGTGTACATGGGTCGTTTTTTACCTCACCCTGATGATGTCGCTGTCGAGTTAATCCAACGCCCCTCTCCCGCCATACCCCGCCAACGCCTGCTCACTGTCGGCCTGGGCGGCATCGCCTGCAATTGGCCCCGTGCCTGGCGTCAGGGCACGGCTGTTGATCTGCTCATTCCCTCCCTGGGCGCCACCGCTCGCTACCCAGGCTACGTGGCCTGGTGTCGCAAGGTGGAAAACGGCTACCGCGTAGGCATCTCGTTTACCGATGAACACGCGTTGTTCGGCGCGCGCATGGGCGAGCAAGCATGCAGGATAGAGCGCTATTGCCGCCAGCACGAAGATGCCGAGCCGACGCCCCAGCAGGTCGAAGCCCTGGCGCGGGAATGGGTGCTGCGCCATGCCGTCGAGTTCTCCCATGAGGCGGTTGTGCAGGCTGTGCGGGATTAAAGCGGGCTTTGCCCATTGTCGCGGGCCCGTATTACGCGCTAAGGTTCCTCCCCCCTGCATTCAAATCATGCTGTGCCCGCCGCACGGGGATGGCTGGCGGCCGGCACCCGTGACCCTGGCGAGTAACACGATGGCTGATTTACCGATCAATGACCTAAACGTCGAATCCAACGAGACCCTGATCACACCCGATCAGCTCAAGCGCGAAATCCCCTTGAGCGACGCTGCCCTGCAGACCGTCACCAAGGGCCGCGAAGTCATCCGTGACATTCTCGACGGCACCGACCATCGCCTCTTTGTGGTGATCGGCCCCTGCTCGATCCACGACCTCAAGGCTGCCCACGAATATGCTGAGCGCCTCAAGGTGCTGGCAGCGGAAGTGTCCGACACCTTGTACCTGGTGATGCGCGTCTATTTCGAGAAACCGCGTACCACCGTCGGCTGGAAAGGCTTGATCAACGACCCGTACCTGGACGACTCGTTCAAGATCCAGGACGGTTTGCACATCGGTCGTAAATTGCTGCTGGACCTGGCCGAAATGGGCCTGCCCACCGCCACCGAAGCGCTGGACCCGATCTCCCCGCAGTACCTGCAGGACCTGATCAGCTGGTCGGCCATCGGTGCACGTACCACCGAATCCCAGACTCACCGCGAAATGGCGTCCGGCCTGTCCTCGGCCGTAGGCTTCAAGAACGGCACCGACGGCGGCCTGACCGTGGCGATCAACGCGCTGCAATCGGTTTCCAGTCCTCACCGTTTCCTGGGTATCAACCAGGAAGGCGGTGTCTCCATTGTCACAACCAAAGGCAATGCCTACGGTCACGTGGTGCTGCGCGGCGGCAACGGCAAGCCCAACTATGACTCGGTCAGCGTTGCGCTGTGCGAGCAGGCGCTGAACAAGGCCAAGATCAAGCCGAACATCATGGTCGACTGCAGCCACGCCAACTCCAACAAAGACCCGGCCCTGCAGCCACTGGTGATGGAAAACGTTGCCAACCAGATCCTCGAAGGCAATCAGTCGATCATCGGCCTGATGGTCGAGAGCCACCTGAACTGGGGTTGCCAGGCGATTCCGAAGGACCTGGCCGACTTGCAGTACGGCGTGTCGATCACCGATGCCTGCATCGACTGGTCTGCCACCGAGAACACCCTGCGCAGCATGCACGCCAAGCTCAAGGACGTATTGCCGAAACGCAAACGCACCTGAACCTGTATCTGAAGGGTGCGCACACAAAAACGCCGGGCTGAGCCCGGCGTTTTTCATGCTGCATTTTATGCTTCAAAGCTTCGCGGCATGGCGCTGGTGGCGCTCCATGTAGCGTTCGACATAGGAGCACGACGGGATCACCGTGTAGCCTTGCTCTTCGGCGAACTTCAACGCTTCCTCGGTCAACGCGGCTGCAATGCCACGGCCGCGCAGTGCGTTGGGCACGAAGGTCCGATAGATGTCCAGGGTCTGCTTCCCGAGGTCCATATAGGTCAGATAGGCACGATGACCGTCCACATTGGTCTCGAACTGATGACCAGCCTGGTCATGGTGGATGGACAACGCCTCGCTCATCACTACTCCTCGCGGGTCTTGGATTCTGACCCCTACCTTACCGATGTTTTTCCGGCGAAGGAACATCTACGCCACCCCGTGCCGGTTTCGACAACGAGAAAACCTCTAGCGCTCACAACCAGCACGTAGGGAATAGTAGGCACCAATCCTGTCGTTGCTCAAGACGTACCCGTCATCCCAGCCGCTGGTGGATATAGAAAGGGCCTCGATCAACCGGTGACCGAAAGCCTGAACATTGCCGGCAGTTGAACCTTAAGACGAACAGGCGCTCTTAAAGTCACCTCTACATGCGTAAAAGATACTCTGGCAAGCAACGTCAAACGTAACCAAAGTGTCGGCGCAGATATATAAATTTTCATCTGATTGCCAGGCTCGGCACATGCGGGCCGGTGCTTTCAGCCTGGATCCAATCTTCATCAGAATGAAAAAATTTGGACGGTTTTTATACAAACCTCCAAAAGATTAGCCAAAATAGATTCGGTGCGAGAATTTTTTTTGCTTCTTGCGCTACGTCAGTTTACTTACTACAAGTAATGGGTAGTATGTACGCCGGCTATTAGCTCACTCTGAGAAAGTAGCCATTTAATAGAAAGTCCTTGAAGGGGAACACGATGAACAACGTTCTGAAATTCTCTGCTCTGGCTCTGGCCGCAGTTCTGGCTACCGGTTGCAGCAGCGTCTCCAAAGAAACCGAAGCTCGTCTGACTGCAACTGAAGACGCAGCAGCTCGCTCCCAGGCCCGTGCAGACGAAGCCTACCGTAAAGCTGATGAAGCTCTGGCTGCTGCTCAAAAAGCACAACAGACTGCTGACGAAGCTAACGAGCGCGCTCTGCGTATGCTTGAAAAAGCTAGCCGCAAGTAATAATCCCTCGGGATTGTTATCAAGCCGATCCATTCTTGGATCGGCTTTTTTATTGCCTGCGATTCGGCTCTCGATTGCAGGCAATAAAAAGCCCGCCGCAGCGCAAGGCCGTGGCGGGCTCATTAGCGGACCAGACGTTTACTGCTGCAGATCAATCGGCGCGCTGGAGGCAATCGGTGCAGCACCCGGCACACCGATCTCGGTCGGCAGGCCATCTTCGGCCGCGACCACATCACGCACCTGATCCCAGTTCACCCGCAGGTGATTGGCCAGGTCTTCACGCTTGAGCAAGGCGTTGATCACGGCCGTGTGCTTGTCGACCACCGAGGGTGTGCCGTCGTCGTTCAAGGGCGTATGCGCTTCGAGATACACCTTGCCGCCGCTGCTGCCGAACTTGTAGGCATCGTTGATAATGCGCACCGACGTCCCCACCGGGACCATCCCGGCCATTTCCAGCACGTTGTTGTTGAACATGCGGAAGCAGCCGTGGCTGGTCCGCGTGCCGATGCCGAATTTCATGTTGGAACCATGGATCAGGTAACCCGGCGTCCCCAGGGTGAACTTGAACGGACCCAAGGGGTTATCCGGACCGGCCGGCACCACGTTGGGCAGCGGGTCGCCGTTGGCGGCGTGCTCGGCCTTGATCGAGGCCGGCGGAGTCCAGGTCGGATTCGGTGTTTTGGCGATAATGCTGGTGTGGGCGATAGGTGAACCCCAGCCCTCACGACCGATTCCCAGCGGAAAGGTGTAGACCACGTCCTGGCCCTTGGGGAAATAGTAGAGCCGGTATTCCGCCAGGTTGATCACGATGCCTTCCCGTGGACCAGGTGGCAGGATGAAACGTGTCGGCAGCACAATCTCGGTCCCCGCCCCCGGCAACCAGGCGTCGACACCCGGGTTGGCCGCGACCATTTCCGAATAACCCAGGTCGTAGGTAGTGCCCAGATCGGCAAAGGTATCTTCGTACTTGGCCTTGATCACCTGGACCTGACCGACGATATCTTCACCCGGTGGTGGCAAGGGCAGCTGCAAGGCTGACGCAGAGCCGGCCGCACAAAGGGCAGCGAGAGACAGGCAGCAGGTGATGACGGAAAGGCGCGACAACATCCGGAAAATCCTTCGCAGAACGACGGGTAGGTAAAAATCGATTGTATACGTGAAGCGCGCTTCTAGCTGCCCCTACAACTCGAAACGTAACTCAGGCCAGATCGGCGGCGTGCCACGCTTCTGCGACTCCAGAATAGCGCGGCACAATGGGCACAGGCGCTGGTCCTGGAAAATCGAACGATCCACCTGCGACCAGCGCGGTTGCGCCGGCAATAGTGTGCCGCACAGCGTGCGATCAATGGAGCCGCCCAGTTCCAACTGGCGCGTCACCAGATGCACCCGCACTTCCTGGCAGGCGAACAGATCCAGCTGCTCATCCGGCTCGATCAGTTGGTAGTTAAACAGGGACCAGGCAGGACGCGACATCGGGGGCTCCAGATCGGGGGGGCGCCACCTTAGCCGAAAGCCTGCCGGTAGAAAAGCGTCATAGCAGCGGTTTTAGCGTCGGCCAGACATTTTCCAGCAATTTGCCCTGGGCGCCGACAGCCGGGTGAAGTTGATCCGCCTGCATCAGCTCCGGATGACCACCCACTCCTTCAAGGAAAAACGGTACCAGCGGGATGTTTTTTTCCTTGGCCAGCGTGCCAAAGACTTCGGCGAATGCCGTGGTGTATCGCGGGCCATAATTGGGCGGCAACTGCATCCCCAACAACAGCACCTTGGCACCGCCGGCCTTGGACTGATCAATCATCGACGCAAGATTTTGTTTCAATTGCGCCGGTGGCTGCCCACGCAAGCCGTCGTTACCGCCCAACTCGATCACCACCACGTCCGGCTTATGCTCTGCAAGCGCCGCAGGCAGCCGCGCAAGGCCTCCGGCACTGGTGTCACCACTAATGGAGGCGTTGACCACTTTATCGTCGAAACCCTCCTTCTTGAGCCGTTGCTCCAGCAGTGCCACCCACCCTTTGCGGGTATCCAGGCCGAAACCAGCACTGATACTATCGCCAACGATCAGGACTGTACCCGCCGCTGCGTTCTGGGCCATGCACATCAAGGCCAGGCCAGCACTCAAAAACCACATTCGCATCGGATTCTCCATGGGCGCAAGCATTCTCACCGCGCGGAACCTCAGCAAAGTGGTTCCCAGCGCGGAAGGTGAACTGACTATCCTGCACGAACTGAGCCTGGAACTGAACAAGGGCGATAGCCTCGCTATCGTCGGCAGCTCCGGTTCCGGTAAATCCACCCTCCTCGGCCTGCTGGCTGGCCTCGACCTGCCCAGCAGCGGTGAAGTCACGCTCGCTGGCCAGGCGCTCAGCACCCTCGACGAAGACCAGCGCGCCCGCATCCGTGCCGAACACGTGGGCTTTGTGTTCCAGTCGTTCCAACTGCTCGACAGCCTCAATGCGCTGGAAAACGTCATGCTGCCGCTGGAGCTGGATGGCCGCAAAGACGCCCGCGAACGCGCCAAGCACCTGCTGGAACGCGTGGGCCTCGGCCAACGCCTGACCCACTCACCGCGCCAGCTTTCCGGGGGCGAGCAGCAACGGGTGGCGATTGCCCGCGCCTTTGCCGCCGAACCGGACGTGCTGTTTGCCGATGAACCCACCGGCAACCTCGACAGCCACACCGGCGAGCGCATCAGCGATCTGCTGTTCGAGCTCAATAAAGAAAGCGGCACGACCCTGGTGCTGGTCACCCATGACGAGCGCCTGGCTCATCGTTGCCGACGCCTGATCCGCCTTGAAGCCGGCCTGATGGTCGCCCCCCTGGAGCCTTGATGGCACGCTTGCCGCTGTTGCGCCTGTTCAGCCTTGCCATGCGCCAATTACTGCGCGACGCCCGCGCCGGCGAGTTGCGTGTGTTGTTCTTCGCCCTGCTGGTAGCCGTGGCCGCCAGTACGGCCATCGGTTATTTTGGCGCCCGCCTTAACGGCGCGATGTTGTTGCGCGCCACCGAATTCCTCGGCGCCGACCTGGTGCTCGAAGGCAGCTCACCGGCCCGCCCCGAACAAATTCGCTCCGGGACCGAACTGGGCCTGGATCACGCCCGCGTGGTTGAATTTTCCAGCGTCATTGCCACCGACAATGGTATCCAGCTCTCCAGCATCAAGGCGGTCAACGAGCAGTACCCGCTGCGAGGTGAGCTAAAGAGCGCAGGGGCGCCCTTTGGGGACGAAACCCCGGGTGGCGGGCCGAAACCCGGTGAAGCCTGGGTCGAGTCGCGCCTGCTGACGGCACTGGACCTGAAAGTCGGCGACAGTATCGATGTGGGCATGAAGACCCTGCGCCTGGCACGCATACTGACCTACGAACCGGATCGCGCCGGCAACTTCTACAGCCTGACGCCCAGGGTGATGATCAACCTGGCAGACCTGGACGCCACCGGCGTGGTCCAGCCAGGCAGTCGTGTCAGCTACCGCGAGTTGTGGCGTGGGCCGCAGGCCAGCACCGCGCTGCAAACCTACCGTGACCTGATCAAGCCGGGGCTCGCCGCCAACCAGCGTCTTCAGGATTCACGGGACGGCAACCAGCAGATTGGCGGCGCCCTTGGCAAAGCCGAACGCTACCTGAACATGGCCAGCCTGGTGGCCGTGCTGTTGGCCGGTGTGGCCGTGGCCCTGTCGGCCAACCGTTTTGCCACCCGCCGTTTCGACGCCAGTGCGTTGCTACGTTGCCTTGGGTTGTCGCGACGCGAGGCCATGTTGCTGTTCAGCCTGCAATTGAGTGTACTGGGGTTGCTGGCGAGCCTGGCCGGTGCGCTGCTCGGCTGGCTGGCACAGTTTGGCTTGTTCTATTTCCTGCACGACCTGCTGCCGGCGGACGTTCCGCCAGGCGGACTGTTGCCGGCCATTGCCGGGATCGGCACCGGACTGGTCGCTCTCGCGGGTTTCGCCCTGCCACCCTTGGCCGCACTTGGTCGCGTACCACCGCTGCGAGTGTTGAGGCGCGACCTGCTGCCCATCCCGTCCAGCACCTGGATGGTCTACGGCGCTGCGCTGTTCGCCCTGGGCCTGATCATGTGGCGCCTGAGCCTCGACCTTGTGCTGACCTTCGCCCTGCTGGGCGGCGGCGTGGTCGCCGCGCTGGTGCTGGGTGGCTTGCTCCTGCTGCTGTTGCAGAGCCTACGACGCCTGCTGGCCCGCGCGTCCCTGCCCTGGCGCCTGGGCCTGGGCCAATTGCTGCGCCACCCGCTGGCGGCGGCGGGCCAGTCCCTGGCGTTCGGCTTGATCCTGTTGTCCATGGGCTTGATCGCACTGCTGCGTGGCGAGTTGCTGGACACCTGGCAAAACCAATTGCCCAAGGACGCACCTAACTATTTCGCCCTGAATATCCTGCCAGCCGATAAGGACGCCTTTAGTGCCCGACTGCTGGAAGTGCAGGCACAATCAGCGCCGCTGTACCCGGTCGTGCCAGGACGGTTGATCAGTATCAATGGCGAGCCGGTACAGGAAATCGTCAGCAAGGACTCCAGCGGTGACCGCGCGGTACAGCGCGACTTGAGCCTGACCTGGGCCGCCGACCTGCCGCCGGGCAATACCCTGACCGAAGGCTCATGGTGGTCGCAACAACCCACCGATGGAATTCCCGGAGTCTCGGTGGAAGCCAAGGTCGCGCAAAGCCTCAAGCTCAAGCTGAACGATCATCTGGTGTTCACCATTGCCGGGGAAAATCGTGAGGCGCGGGTTGCCAGCCTGCGAACCATCAACTGGGATAACTTCCAGCCGAACTTCTTCATGATTTTCCAACCGGGTACCTTGACGGACCTGCCGGCCACCTACCTGACCAGCTTCTACCTCGCACCTGGGCATGATCAGCAGATCGTTGATCTGTCCCGCGCCTTTCCGGCGGTGACCATCCTGCAGGTCGAGGCCCTGCTGGAGCAGCTGCGCAGCATCCTCGCCCAAGTGACCCTGGCAGTGGAGTACGTGTTGTTGTTTGTACTGGCTGCAGGGATGGCCGTGCTGTTCTCCGGCCTACAAGCCACGTTGGATGAGCGCATTCGCCAAGGCGCACTGCTGCGAGCACTGGGCGCAGAGCGCAAGTTGCTGGTCAAGGCGCGGCGTATCGAGTTTGGCTTGCTGGGCGCAGTCAGTGGCTTGCTGGCGGCATTGGGTACCGAGTTGGTGACGTGGGTGCTGTACCGCTACGCCTTCGACCTGGCCTGGCACCCGCACCCCTGGCTATTGATGCTGCCTGTGATCGGCGCTGCATTGATCGGCGGTGCCGGGGTGTTCGGCACACGCCGTGCGCTGAATGCGAGCCCGCTGACGGTATTGCGCGAGGGCTGAGCGGCCAATGACCCGCCTCCCTTGCCGGGGGCGGGTAGCGGCGCTTACTTCACGTACTCAATAGCGGTGATCCACCAACACACCTCGCCTCCCGGGGTCTGCACAATGGCCTCATCGTCGACTTCCTTGCGCAGCAGTGCACGGGCCATCGGTGAGTCGATGGAGATATAGTCCATCCGATCATAAATCTCGTCATAGCCGACGATGCGAAAACGCTTGGTCTCGCCTTGCTCGTTTTCAATATCGACCCATGCGCCGAAAAATACCTTCCCCTCCTGCTCGGGCATGTACTCCACCACACGCATGTCTTCCAGACGCTTGCGCAAGTAACGCACCCGCCGGTCGATTTCGCGCAGCAGCTTCTTGTTGTACTGGTAGTCGGCGTTCTCGCTGCGATCCCCCAAGGAGGCCGCCCACGTCACCTTGCGCGTGGTATCCGGACGCTTTTCGCGCCACAGGTAATCCAGCTCTTTCTTCAGCGCTTCATGACCTTCTTTGGTTATCAGCTTGGTACTCAAACGCATGCATCCCCAGGCAATGTCATAGGTACCGATAGGGCAGGAAATCACATCCTGGCGTCGGTTCGCTGGCATGGATGATAAATGAACCCGAGAAAGTAGCCAGGTCTGTCTAACCGTCCAAAGCCTGATCCAGTTCAAGCAGCACACCGCGCAAGCTCTGTCGCAAGCCTGAGACTTGCGCGGCCATCCCCCTTAGGGCTTCGGTCCGCTGACTGACTGCCAGCGACTGGTCATGAAGCTGAGCGGTGCGGTGCTCCAGATCCCGGTTCTTTTCATCCAACTGCGTTTGCTCCTGCTGCAATCGAGCCTGCCATTGATCAAGCGCCGCTTCCCGCTCCATGGCAGCGAGTTTCTGCTGGGTCAACTCCTGAGCGACACGAGCGAGGTTGGTCAGCGTACTGTCCACTTCGAACAGGGTGCTGTCGTCCATGGATGCCTGAGGCTTCGGCTGCGCCGGGGCGCTTGGCTCATTCAGCGCAACCGGAACCGCCCGCGCAATGGCCACAGGCGCTTCGACTGGCATCGGCCGGGGCTCCTCTACAACAGATTCATGCACGGGAAGTCGAGGAGGCT
This sequence comes from Pseudomonas sp. SH10-3B, assembly GCF_019891415.1. Classification (NCBI taxonomy): domain Bacteria; kingdom Pseudomonadati; phylum Pseudomonadota; class Gammaproteobacteria; order Pseudomonadales; family Pseudomonadaceae; genus Pseudomonas; species Pseudomonas sp. SH10-3B. The sequence continues at coordinate 48,616 of NZ_JAFLXD010000040.1, forward strand.
CGGGTGGATTAGCCTCCCTGGCAGACGAACTCATTTTCGACGAGAAACGAATGGACGGCACAATCAATGAAGCACTTTCGATTGCCGGCATCACCGGAGCAGACATTCCCAGGGTGATCACTTTCATCACCAGCGCCTTCTTGATGATCACCGAGTGATGTTCCTCGGGCCTCGCAGGCGGCAGCTTGCAGCCCTTCAAATCGATGAAGTGGTAGGAAACCTGAGTTTCGGTAACGCCGCCCGTCTTAGTGCCCGCCGCCGCCGAGGTGAGAATTTGCTTGAAGACATGCATCGCCACTTGCAGGTCTTCCTGGGACTCAACCCCCCCGAGAAAATACCGATCGAGTTTTTTGCGCAAGACTGCGACATAAACCCTGGAACTCGCCGGTTCAACCTCTTCATCCAGGCTATAAACCAGGAAGTTGGAAGCGATCTGACCAACAGCAAAGCCACAGAGCAATGCGCCGTTGACCGGAGCATCCTGACCATCGCGTTCAAGAACAAGAGTACGTAGAAGCATCATGATAATCGGGCCTTATTAAAATTCGAAAAGTCTCTATAACCTTCAGACAAACACTCAATATTTAAAGGTTTAAAACACGAAACAATTGTTTCAGCGATATACCTGGCACGCACGTAGGACTTTTCCTATTAACGCTGATCGGCGTTCCCAAAAACAGCTATTACTCGTACCCTTTTTAACCTCACCCCCTACACCACATAAAACTAAATGATCGAAGTAATCAACCTGACAAAACACTTGGATAAGAAAAAAATAATCAGTGATTTTTCATTTAGTGCAAACAAAAAGGAATGCCTGGGGCTATTCGGAGAAAATCCTACAGTTAAAACAGCACTTCTCGATGTAATAGCGGGCTCGACCGTTCCTTCCGAGGGGCTTATCAAGATTCAGGGTATCAACACTAGAACCCACCCACTTAAAGCAAAAAAACTCATCGGCTACCAACTTCAGAGCGGTGTCAGTCATCCGACGATGTTGGTTAAAGAGTTCCTCGCCTACATCGCAACCATTCGCGGACTCTGCGGCACGGCAATACGCACTCAGGTGGAACAGGCCACCACACGCCTGGAACTGCTGCCAGTCCTCAACACTCCCCTCGACGCGCTCTCCATCGGCTTGAAGCGCAAAGTCGCCATCGCCCAGGCCATTTTGCATACCCCGGCCTTGCTATTACTGGATGAACCGACCGAGGGGCTCGCACCTGATCAAAAACAAAAGCTCAGGACGCTCATCCAGTCGCTGACACAAGAAATGACCGTGATCGTGGCTTCCCGCCACTGCGATGAATTGTCCGAACTCTGTACGCGCGCACTGGTTATCGCAGGCGATCGCCTGGTGGCAGATACCCCAATGGCTGATCTACAACGCGACTCCCGACACTTCCAGGCAGTCACCCTCCGTGCCGATGCCCCCTTGGATCTGCTGGCTCTCGCCGTGCTGCCTGGGGTGGCGGGCATTGAAGAGCATCTGCATGCACCCGGTACGGTGACCGTTCTGGCCATGCCGGGGCACACCATCTACCCCCACATCAATACGCTCATTGCCAATCGTCGCTGGAAAATCAACTCGTTGAACGTGGAGCCCGGTCGGTTGAGCGACGTAGTTCACTATCTGAGCCGAGAGGCCCCCCTTTGAAACTGCTGCCCGTCATTTTCAAGCGTCAGCTCAACCACTATGCCCGTACGCCCGGCACCTACCTGAGCATTGCGATTTTTTCAGTACTGTCTGTGGCATTGGGGTTGCACATGAGTCCTTGGCCGGAAGAAGACAGCAGCAACATGCAGATTTTCTTCCAGTTACATCCCTGGCTCTATTTGTTATTGATCTCTGTATTGGCGGCACAACTCTGGTCGGACGAGTCCAACGCCGGCTTTCTCGAACTGATGAAAACATTACCCATCACGACGTTTGAATGGGTTTTTGGCAAATTCTTAGCAGCCTGGGTCGTGGCGGGCATCGGCCTGTTGTTGACCTTCCCGCTGGTCATTACTGCGAACTACTTGGGTGGGGCGGAAAACGGCGTCATTGCCTCACAATTCATGTCGAGCTGGCTGCTGGCAGGCAGTTATTTATCTGTCGGCTTTTTTATTTTCACGTTGGTGCGTCAGCGTAATGCCCTTTTCATACTGACAGTGGGCTTGATGCTCATCATCAGCGGACTGTCTTACTTGCTCGACGCACTTGAGCATCAGGTTCCCCTCTGGGCAGTAGACAGCCTTGTGTCCCTCAGCCCTTTTTCGAGGTACAGCGCCATCGACAATGGAAAGTTCACGCTTCGTGACACGCTCTACTTCATTAGCATGATCTTAGCCTTTCTCGCCGCGACGACAGTTACTCTCAACTACAAATACAGCTGAGAAGGAAAGCCATCCATGCGACCTGCTCTGCGCACCGGTATGACACTCACTGTCATCTGGTTACTATTCCTGGCGTTCAATTTAGTTTGGGTAGGCAAACTTCCTGATATCCGATGGGACTTTTCACCAGAGAAAACCAATTCCCTATCTCCTCAAGTACGTCAGCTACTCGTGTCACTGCAACACCCTCTGGACTTGTATTACTTCAATGCCAACAACGATCCAAAACGAAGCTACGCCTTGAAACGCTATGGCAAACGCATCGAAGACCGGTTGCTGGAGTACGAAAAGGCCGCGAAGGGCATGATCAACCTGCACCTTGTCGATCCCTTACCTTTTTCAGAAGACGCCTACAAAGCCAGGCTTTTCGGTCTCGACGACCATGAGGGGTTCCTGGGTCTGGTCGGCACCCGAGCCGGCCACAGAGCACAACGCATCGAATCATTCAGCCTGGACCGGGAGACCTTGCTCGAATATGAAATCGGCCATCTGATCTATAAATTGCAGCGTCCGGAGCGCCCTGTTGTCGGACTGCTTTCGGGGCTGGCCATGGGAGAGTCTGCCAGCCGGTTGCTGAAGGAACTGCAGCGACATTTCAACCTGGTCGATCTGGGAGCGGCCACCCAGCGTGTTCCTGAACAGGTCAAAACGCTCATGGTCGTGCAACCTCAGGCGCTGCCTGAGCAATCACTGTATGAGATTGAACAATTTGTACTGAGGGGCGGTAGATTAATGGTATTTATCGACCCGGTAAGCGAGCAAAAATCGAACCTCACCTCCACCAAAGCCAAAACCAATACCTCCACCGACAGCAATACCCGACTGCCTGAGCTGCTTGCAGCGTGGGGTATACAGATGCCAACGGACAAGTTTCTGATCGACCACCGCTACGCGGCGTCGCAGGTACCAGAGCCTGGGAATCTCAAAGCGCCGTATCCGGGTAGGTTGAACCTGCCTCGGCAGGCAATGAGCACACACGATATCAGCACCTGGAAACTGAATACTGTGACGGTGTCGAGCAGCGGCGTGCTCATTCGCCGCCCAAAAGGTCGCACGACGTTCACCCCTCTTCTGCAAAGCTCTGGGCAATCCGAGTTGCTGGAAACCAACCAGTTGGTCTCAGCAACCGAGTTCGACTCCATGAGCAATGATGCCTCCAATCAAGCGCAAAGCCAGGTGATTGCAGCCCGTATAGAAGGGCCGGCCTATTCGATATTCCCCGACGGCGTTGAAGGGAAGCCAGCAGGTTTGCAAAACGAGGCGCAGATCCATGTGGTGGTGGTTGCCGACACTGATTTACTCACGGATCAAGTCAACAGCTCAGCGGCCGACAGCAACACGTTGTTTATCTTGAATACACTGGATAACTTGTCCGCCGACGACGCACTGACCAATATTCGCCCACGCGCGCCGGCGGACAGACCGCCGAATGTGCTGGACCGGATGCGCAATAGCGCCTTACAGGCCTACGGTCAGAAGGCGATTGAATTGGAAAAGCGCCTGCTGCGAACGGAGCAGGAATGGCAAATGTTGAGCCCGACAGCGGTCTCCCTTGGCTCCCAGGCAGTGGACACTTCGACCCAACTGGTGGCTCTCAACAAGGAACGCCTGCGCTTGCCAATGGAATTACATGCACTGAAGGCCGAGGCGTACGCGCAGGTAGATCGCCTGGAGTTCACTATAAAAATGGTCGTGACCTTGGCGATTCCGCTGATGCTATGCCTGGTTGCGTGGTTGGTTTTCCTGGGTAATCGCCGGCGTCGATTGCAAGCGGACGTCGTGCTCCACTGAGCGTTCAGCGCCGGGCAATCAATCCCTGCCTGGCAATGCGGGTCAATTGTCGAATGACTTCCTGCGCGTTATCAGCGCTGGGGGCCTGAATAACTGCCAGATCGAAGCTGTTATTCGCAAAACGAGCGAGAGAATCGCCGTCTTCAACAAACTGAATCAAGAATGCCGAGGGCCGCCCGCTGCGACGTGGCCAGCCGTCCAGATAACGCAGGAGCGTCGGCTGATGCTTGCCGCCAAGGAGGATTTTTGGATTGCGCTGAGTGAGGTCCGCAGTGATCGGAGCCAGGCGTATCAGGGGGCGTAGTGCATTCATTGTGTCGTGTCTCTGCCTCAAAAGTCTGCGGGCAGGTGAGAGGCAACACCGAACCAGCGCTTTAGCGGTATTTCGAAGTGACCTCCTCAGGGGAGATCAGGCTTCTGTCGGGTCGCATTGAGACCCCGTGGCGCCCCGCAATTAGCTGTTTAAATCGGCGCATGAGCAGCATCCTAGAGAAGCCGGAGGGCCCATGTCAAGAATCCTGAGCAACGAAAAGGCCCGCGCATGGCGGGCCTTTTCAGGGTTTTGCAGAGTCGTCAGTTGGCGATGGCGCGGTCAGCCGACAGCTTGCCAGCACCTTCCAGCAACACCGCCAGGGAGCCGCCCAGCAGGGCCAGTGCGAACTCATAACCGTTGTTGGCCATGAACAGGCCGTTATGGATATGCACCGAGAAGATCGCCACCAGCGACAGAATGGTCAGACCCAATGCAGCCGGGCGTACCAGCAAACCGATAATCAGCGCCAGGCCGGCAAAAAACTCGGTGCCACCCGACAGCAGCGCCATCAAGGTACCCGGCGCCAGGCCGATGCTTTCCATCCACTGGGCTGTACCCGCCAGGCCATAACCGCCAAACCAGCCGAATAGTTTTTGCGAACCATGGGCAGCGAAGATGATGCCGACCACAATGCGCAGGATGGTCAGGCCGTAGCCGGCACGGGTGGACAGTAGGCTTTTGATCATTGGGCTCATGGGGTGAATCCTTTTCGAAGTAGGGGTTGGTTGGCCGCTATATTAATCAGTTTAAACAATGATAAAAGCCGAAAAAATGCCTGATTAATATCGAAAAAATCGATTACTTCCGTGAGGCGATTTTCGGCGCTGGCGGTTCCAGGGACTCTCGCTCCCGATCGAACGCCAAGTAGTACTTGTTGACGCTATTAACATAGCTGACACCCCCCATTCCCACCTGCTCCATGGCAATGCGCTCCACCTGGAAGAACCATTGGTTGGGATTCAGGCCCCGGCGCTTGGCCTCGGTGCGCATGCCCTGCACCCGCTCCGGCCCCATATTGTACGCGGCCAATACGAAGGCCATGCGTTCGCGCTCATTGAGCTTGGGGCTGGCGAAGAATTTGCGACGGATCAACGCCAGGTAACGCGCGCCCGCCTGCACATTACTGTCGAGACTCTCGATGTTGTTGACGCCCACCCGCTGCGCCGCCGAGGGGGTGATCTGCATCAGGCCGGTAGGGCCACCGCTGCTGCGCGCACCCGGCTCGAAAGCCGACTCCTTGAACGCCAGCGCCGCGAGGTTCAGCCAGTCCATACCCTGCTCACGGGCGTGTTTTTGTAATACCGGGCGCAGTTTTTCCAGGCGCTGGCGGTCGGCTCGGGCCAGCGGGTTGCGCACCTGGTAGAGGCGTCGATAGATGCGCTGGAATGCCACGTCCTGGTCGGACGGCGTGCGATAGGTCTTGAGAAATCGATCAATACTGGCCCGCAGCATCGAGGCGTCCTGGCGCACAAACCAGTACTCGTCGCCCGGTTCGCTGATTGCCACCTGCTTGTCGAAGCGCAACTTGGGCAGGATCTTCGACCAGCGCTCAGCAATCGGTTTCTCGACAATAGTCAGATGAAAAATACCCGCCTGGACCATCTCCAGCACATCCTCCACCGCCAGGGTCGGGTCAACCCATTCCACCTTGACCGGCGGCTGTTTGTGCAAGGCCAGCTTCTGATTGACCTGGCTGATGGCATCCGCCGCCGCGCTGCCGGTGGTCAGCGCGAGGGTACGTCCGGACAGTTGCTCCAGCTTGGTAAACCGCCGCTCACCCTTCACCCCCACCAGCCATAACGGCACACCGCTGGCGATCGGATCGCTGGTGCTGATCTTGTGCGCGGCCTTCACATCCAGCAATTCACCGGGGGCCACCAGATCGCCCTCACCACGAGCCAGTGCGCCGAGCAGTTGGTCCTTGGCCTTAGGGATGATCTTGAGGTTGATTTCCTGGCCATCACGGGCGTGGCCATTGAGGTATTGCTCGAATGCACGCAGGCGATGGTATTCGACACCGATGGCCTGGCCCTGGACCTCGCCGGAACTGTTACGGCTCTGGTTGACCAATACACGCAGGGTGCGACTCGACCGAATCTCCGCCAGGTCGCGCACCTTACCGGGCTTGGTCACTTCCAGCGGCCCGTCCAGACGTGCGACCGCCGCCATGGGCAGCAGTAGCGTCAGGCACAACATAAGCAACGCCGAGGGTCGGATCATCCGCTCTCCGGAAAGAATACTGGCCAACGCCCTCGCGAAAAACGAAAGGTTGGGGGTCAGAAACAGAGCGCTTTATGCGCTGGCAAAGCGCGCAACGGTGGCACAGCGTCAGCTTCACGGCCAACCACGATGTCACTTGCGACGTTCAAAGACAGCTATAACTCATTGTAGTTCTTAGTTTTTCTTATAAATCTACAGCTCTGATATGCTTTCCGGCCGCAGGCGGAGATAGCACCATGCAACTCATTGATATCGGCGTCAACCTGACCAACCCCAGTTTCGACGAGAAGCACCAGGCCGTTCTCGACCGCGCCTATGCTGCCGGGGTGCAACAATTGGTGCTCACCGGCACCAGCGTCGACGGCAGCGAACAGGCCTTGGAGCTGTGCGTAAACCTCGATGACAGCGGCCAACGCCTGTTCAGCACAGCCGGCATCCACCCCCACTCCGCCAGCGATTGGAACGGCGATAGCGCCAAGCGTCTGCGCGGTTTACTCAACGAAAGCCGCATACGTGCGGTGGGCGAATGCGGCCTGGATTTCAATCGGGATTTCTCTCCGCGCCCGCAACAGGAAAAAGTCCTCGAAGAGCACTTGGCTCTGGCGGTTGAGCTGAAACTGCCGGTGTTTCTCCACGAGCGCGACGCCAACCAGCGCCTGCTGGAGATCCTTAAAGGCTACCGCGACCATCTCACCGCCGCCGTGGTGCATTGCTTCACCGGCGAACAGTCGGCCCTGTTCAGCTACCTCGACCTCGACTTGCACATCGGCATCACCGGCTGGATCTGTGATGAACGCCGTGGGACGCACCTGCACCCGTTGGTCAGGGAAATTCCCCGTGGTCGTCTGATGCTGGAGAGCGACGCGCCCTACTTGCTGCCACGCACCCTGCGCCCCAAGCCAAAAAACGGCCGCAACGAACCGGCCTACCTGACCGAAGTGCTGCGCGAAGTCGCGCTGCATCGCAACGAAACGGTAGAGGACCTGGCTCGACACAGCACCGCCTGTGCGCGCACGTTTTTTGGGCTGCCTGCGGTGGATTGATGCGGCGCATTGACCCATGTCAAAACCAGCTTCCTGAGTAGCGGCACAATAATGGCACCTTGCCAATGCTGTTTCCGCTATCAGAGAAGACCTTCCATGGGTGCCTGGCTTAGCAATATCTCGCTGAAATACAAATTCTGGGCCGTCAACGCGGTCGCCTTTATCACCACCCTGCTGCTGGTGCTGTACGCCGTGCATCTCGAGCAGCAATCGCGCAGCCATGCGTCCCAGGCCTCGGCACAAGCCCAAGCGCAATTGCTCGGTGCCTGGCCGGCCGACAAAGCCCTGCCCAAGAGCGAGCACTGGCTGACATTTGCCCGCGGCCAAGTCCCACAGCTTGCCGATAAGGATCTGTCAGCCCTGAGCACCACCACGGGTTGGGTCGAACTCAACCACATGCCGCTGTTTGGCGAAAACACACTGATGGGTGCTGAAGTGATCGCCCGCCCTGATGGGCAATACATTGCCGTGCTCGCCCACGCCCCCAGCCTGAGCCAGGTATTCAGCGAACGCTTCGCCAACTATGCCGTGGCGGTGCTGATCCTGATGCTGGCGATGCTCTGTGCGTCGCAACTGCTGATCCGCTTTCTGCTCAGCCAGCTCAACACCCTCAAGGACGTGATGCTGCATGTGGAAAAAACCGGCGACCTGTCGGCCCGTGTGCCATTGGCCTGCAAGGATGAAGTCGGCCAGATGGCCAGCGCCTTCAATGCCATGCAAGCGGGCTACCAGCGGGTGGTCAACACCGTGGCGCTCACCGCAAGACGACTCGACGAAGGCGCTGCTCGTTTGGCCAGCAGCATGAACGAGGTGCAGCACGGCATGCTTGGTCAGCAAAGCGAGACCGACCAGGCCGCCACCGCCATCAACGAAATGACCGCCACCGTCTACCACATCGCCCAACATGCCGGCGCCACCCGCGACTTGTCCCAGACCGCCGACACCCTCGCTGGCAGCGGTCAGGAAGTGGTCACCCGCGTACAACACTCAATCGCCGGCCTGTCTTCTGGCGTGCAACAGACCGCCGAAATGATCCAGAAACTGGCCGAGGACAGCCAGAAAATCAACAGTGTGGTCAGCGTCATCCACAGCATCGCCGAGCAGACCAACCTGCTCGCCCTCAACGCCGCTATCGAAGCCGCCCGTGCCGGGGAAATGGGCCGTGGGTTTGCCGTGGTCGCCGACGAAGTGCGCAACCTGGCCAAACGCGTGCAAAACTCCACCGACGAAATCACCCGCATGGTCGCCGCGTTGCAAGCCGGCACCCGCGACGCGGTGGACTTCATGCAGGAGAGCTCGTTCAAGGCCGACGACTGCGTACAACAAGCCCTGGAAGCCGGCACGGCACTCGCCGAAATCACCAGCGCCGTGGCGCAAATGCGTGAAAGTAACACCCAGATCGCCGTCGCCGCCGAACAGCAAAGCCATGTAGCCGAAGAAATGAACCGTGCGGTGGTGAGCATACGCGATGTGACCGAGAACACCGTGCAACAGACGGTGGATTCGGCGACCACCAGCAATGAGCTGGCGACGTTGGCTGGGGAGTTGAGCAAGGCGATTGGGCAACTGAAGCTGTAGGGCTTCTCCACCTGTAATCCGACTCCTACGATCGACTCCCCGTTTACCCGAAGTTTTGGCGAACCCTCCTAGCCGTCCTGGCGAATAGCGCCGACTTCTTTACCTGACGAACCTCTCCAGAGTCTCTCGCCTGATCATTCAGTGCGAGGGACCGCCGATGCACCTACCCGTTAATGCCCTGGTTGTCGGGGCTGCCTCTTGATTCCCGTCATTGCCAGCTTTGTCCTGGCCCCCATGGACGCCAAGGCGCCGGACGTTGAGCGCGTCTTTCGTGACTTGCGCGGTTGCCTGAATACCTTTGATGAGTGGGCCGAAAGCTTCTGGAGCGTTTCGGCGCTGGAGGTTGAGCAAGTATTCAAGGTGGGGGATGAGGTGGCGCTGGTGGCGCCGGTTTCTTCTAAAGCCCCCAGTAAAACGGTCGCTATGTGCAAAGC
>NZ_JAFLXD010000041.1:0-56168 GCF_019891415.1 Pseudomonas sp. SH10-3B
GCGGTGGATCAGTCACTTTATTTGCTGACTGTCACACTGCTATCGGGAGCAAGCCCCCTCCCACATTTGAACGTCATCGTTCTTGAAAGGGTGCTTAGTCGGCAAAACTGCGATCAAAGAAGTACACCGCCCCAGGCTTCAAGTTCTCCACCGTCGCCTGGGGCCTGCCGCCCTCGCCATGCTTCTTGCGCCCCGTCTCGCGCAAATATCCCGCCTCCGTCAGCTTCAACAAGCGCTGGCGAATACTGGTCTTGAGCACCGGCCGCGCCAGCACCAGGGAAAAGATCGTGGTCGCCTCCGGCGCGCTGAACTCATTGCCCAGGAACATCAGCGGCAAGCTGCTGTACAGCGACTTGGAGAACAACCGCTCCTGCACGGCCGCCACGATGCTGTTGTGATCGAACGGCAACTTGATGCTGCCGTCCGCTACCGCCTTCAACCCAAACCAGCCTTGATGCTCCCCCAACTGCACCTCATCCGCGACGATCGCCAAGTAGTACGTTGATGACGACCAGCAACGCGGATCGCGAAACGCATCGCCCACCGTGCCCACTTGCTCGCTCCAGGCCAGCTCCAGGCCGACCTTGTCACTGACGCGCAAGCGTTCCACCGCATCCTGGAGGCTCAGATCTTGCACGCCGCCATTCACCACCACGCCCGGCAGCGCCCAATGCCCGGCGAAGGGCTCGGCTTCGCGTTTGTTCAGCAGCAGTTTGAGTTCTCCGGCAGCGCGGCAGTAGCACAGCACGCACAGGTCGACGGTATGGAGGTAGGGGCTAAGGGGCATGTGACGTCCTTCTGAACAGCGGTGGGGCACAGTCTAACGGATCGAACAGATATGTCATGTACCTGCGTCAGGATAGATAAATAAATGTTTCTTGCAATGTAAGTACATGACGTGTACTTTTGTTTCCAGGCCACAGGAGAACCGCCATGACCCTTGCGAAAACTGCCCTTGCTTCATTCGACGTCGATGCCCAGAAGAGCTTCACGCCGCTGTGCCCCAACGAGTTGCCGGTGGCCGGCGGTGACCAGATCGGTGCCGAACTCAATTATATGGCCAGCCTCGCCGGCCACCGCGTCGGCAGCAAGGACGCCCACACCCCGCACGCACCTTGGGTGGTCACGCAACACAGCGAGATGCTCAAGCCCACCGGCCTGGCCCACGCCGACGTGACCTGGGTCAGCCACTGCGTGCCGGGTACCGAGGGCTTCACTCTGCTCGACGAACTGCCCACCCCCTATGACTACGACTACTTCATCTGGAAGGGCGTCGAACCCGACCTGCACCCCTATGGCGCCTGCTACCACGACCTGCACGACAAACTCTCCACCGGCGTGATCGAGTACCTCAAGGCCCAGGGCGTCAGCCGCGTGATCGTCGGCGGCCTGGCCCTGGACTACTGCGTCAAGACCACCGCCTTGCAACTGCTCAAGGCCGGCCTGGAGGTGGTCCTGCACCTGCCGGCGTGCCGTGGAATCAGCGAGGAGGGCGGCGTACAGGCCGTCAATGAGTTGCTCAAGGCCGGTGCTGTCATCAGCAGCACCCGCGAAGAACTGGCCGCGATGGCCACGCGTTAAGGAGATACACCATGGAAAGTGCCTACGACTACGAAGCCCCGGTGATCCAGGGCTTGCTCGACACCGACTACTACACCTTCACCATGATGCAGGCGGTGTTGCACCAGCATCCGAATGTCGATGTGGAATACAACTTCATCGTGCGTGCCAAGGAAAAACTCGGCCACCTGATCCCCGAGTTGCGCGCCGAGCTTGAAAAAATGGCCGGCCTGCAGATGCGCGAGGGCGAGCTGCGCTTTCTGTTCAACCCGCGCTTTCGCGAATACCTGACCCCCGACTACGAACGCTTCCTCGGTCTGTTCCGCTTCAACCTGCGCTATATCCACGTCAGTGAGGTGGACGGCCAACTCAACATCCGCGTCATCGGCCCGATGCTGCACTGCATCATGTTCGAGCAGCCGGTACTGGCGTTGGTCAGCGAACTGCGCAACCGCGCCAAATACCCCGACGTGACCCTGGAAGATGTCACCCGCAAGCTCTACCAGAAGTTCGACTGGCTGGAAAAAAACCTCAGCCGAGACGAGTTGGCCGACCTGCGTGTCTCTGACTTCTCCACGCGCCGGCGCCTGTCGTTCAAGGCCCAGCGCGAAGTGGTGGATATCATGCGTCGCGACTTCCCCGGCCAGTTCGTCGGCACCAGCAATGCGCACCTGGCCTATGAATTCGACTTGCCGCTGATCGGCACCATGGCTCACCAGTGGATGATGGTGCACCAGCAACTGGGGCGGTTGCGTGAAAGCCAGAACGCCGGCCTGGAAAACTGGGTGCGTGAATACCGTGGCCGGCTGGGCGTTGCCTTGACTGACACCATCAGCACCGATTTTTTCCTCAAGGATTTCGACCTGTACTTCGCCAAGCTCTACGACGGCCTGCGCCAGGACTCCGGTGATCCCATCGCCTGGGCCGACAAGGTGCTGGCCCGCTACAAACAGCTGGGTATCGACCCGATGACCAAGGACCTGATGTTCTCCGACGGCCTGAACTTCGAAAAATGCCTGCCGATCCTGCGGCACATCCGTGGCAAGGCCAAGTTCGGTTTCGGCATGGGCACCAGCCTGGCCTGTGATGTGGACGGCGTGGAGCCGCTGAGCATCGTCATGAAGCTGGTGCGGGTGCACGGCGAACCGGTGGTGAAGTTCTCCGATGACCCGGTGAAGAACGTCTGCGAAGACGCCTCGTTTTTGCAGTACGCAGCGAAGGTATTCAATGTCGGCAACGTGGAGGTGTGACATGCAAGAACGTATCGCGCAGGAACTGAATATCAACCGTGCGCTGGGTAAAGGTGGCGAGCCTCGGGAAATCCAACGGCGCATCGACTTCATCAAGCACACCTTGCGTCATTCCGGCTGCAAGGCCCTGGTCCTGGGCATCAGCGGCGGCGTCGATTCCCTCACTGCCGGGCGCCTGTGCCAACTGGCGGTGGAGCAACTGCGGGCCGAGGACTACGCCGCGCGCTTTATCGCCATGCGCCTGCCCTACAAGACCCAAGCCGATGAGCGCGACGCCCAGGCCTCGCTGGATTTCATCACCCCGGACCATATCGACACCCTGAACATCGCCGCCAGCGTCGACGGCCTGATGGCCAGCCTCAGCGCCTCCGAGGCCAGCGCCGCCCAGGTCGACTTCATCAAAGGCAATGTCAAGGCCCGCACCCGCATGATCGCCCAGTACGCCGTGGCCAACCTGCACAACGGCCTGGTCGTCGGCACCGACCATGGCGCCGAAGCGCTGATGGGTTTTTTCACCAAATTCGGCGACGGCGCCTGCGACCTGGCCCCGCTGGCCGGCCTGACCAAGACCCAGGTGCGCCTGCTCGCCAGTGCCCTTTGGGCCCCGACGAACCTGGTTCACAAGCAGCCCACTGCCGACTTGGAAGAACTCGCACCGGGCAAGCTGGATGAACAGGCCTACGGCTGCACGTACGAAGAGATCGATGCGTACCTGATGGGCGAGCCGGTGAGTGAGCGGGTGAGGGCGATTGTCGAGGGGGCGTACAGCAAGACAGCGCACAAGCGGGCGCTGCCTGTCGTGCCTACACCTTGATATTTTCGCGAATGTTCCAGCCGAACCTGATTGGCCCGCCATCTTTTCCACCATCGGCTTTCTGCGGCTGGTAACTGACTTCAACCTTGGCGAAGTTAAGGCTGATTTCCTCCGTGAGTACGTCATTGGTTGCCGCTGCACGCGTGTCGTAAGTGGCAACCATGACTTCCTTCAACGTGATCAGCAGATACTCCACGCTGCTGTCGCCGCCAGCCTTGCGCACCACGATACGGGCTTCGGGGTAATGCTTGCCGGTTGCGCAGGCCATCATCAGGTTTGGCGTGGATTTATCCAGGGTCTTCTCAATCGCGATATTCGCCATATTGACCTTGCCGGCCCCGCCACCCGTGCCGCCGTGCATGGAGCCGGATTGGGACAGGCTCCAGCCCCAGCGGGTTATATCGATTTCATCACGATGTGCCTGGTCCCTGGACTCGCCCTTGATGTCTCCCAGCTTCAAAAACATATCGGTTGCCATGTTCGCTCCTTGTTTGATCGTTCGCCGGTAGTGGCGCGGGGCGTACTTTTCCCATTCCCAGGATTGACTACAAGACGCTGAGGCCAGATCGGGAAGTGGCTGTCTTAAAAAAGGAAACCTTCCTACATTCCTCACGGATATTGATTCTTTACGCTCTGCGCTCTTGTGGGTTCAGGAGTAAAGGAATGGCTACCAGCTTGTTGAAGGACGGTTTCCCTAAGGCTCACCTCACCACCCGTGAGCGGGTAGAAAGCAGCATTGATCTGCGTCGACTGTTTGCTGTGATCGACGCTGATCCTGCGATTGCCGGGGCAGGGGTGGTTTACCTCGACGCCCAGTTGTGGCCGGTGACGTTGCGTGAGTTTCAGCCGATTTGCAGTGTGTTGCCCAAACGCGTGATTTTGCGGGAGATGCCGAGTTCGATGGCGCGCTTGGATTTTGTGCGGCGGTTGGAGCATGAGCCGGTGGAATCGCAACTCGTGTTTGAGGCGCTCGGGATGGGGCTTGCATGCGGCAGTGCGATTTTAGGTTGGCTTGTGGCAGTCAGTGGTACCGCTGCAATCCCATTTACTGGTGGTATCAGCTCAGTAGTTGCAGTTGTTGGCTATACGTCTGCTACGGCCAGTTTCGTCCAATGCATTGTTGGCGGGTATCGCGTGTACAACGAATTGACCGATCCCTTGAAAAATCAAGCGCTGGACAGTGATCCTTGGTATCAACATGCAACCGCTGCTCTGGACGCTGTTGCGCTTGTGGGGGCCAGCACCTCCTTCCTAACGACTGTAAAGCTAGTCAGTTTGACGAAGGCAACCACCGGCAAAGGTTGGTACCCAGTACTCAAGGGGCTTACTCGACAGGAAAGAGCAAAATTGACGAAGGAGTTGTTGAGTATTCAACATCCGCAGTTGACTTCGAAAATGATCAAGTTGAAACAGCTGGCAGGTGATTTACCCAAGCGACTGACCCCTGCGAAGCTTCGCCATGCCACGGTTACTCAGATCAAGGATGTCGTAGGCGCTTCAATGACTGTGGGAGGTAGCATTGTAAATGGCAATTTTCGAACGATTGCCGTGGGGTTATATGAGGCGTTTGAAGAATGATATTTCTGATGACTTATAAGGAACTCCTGCGTTATTTGAAGCGCTATTTTCCTGTATCTATGGGGGCACTTTTTGCTCAAGGTTTTACGATCGCCATCGGTATACCGCTGATGATTGGCAGTTACTTTGAAGTGCTACCCGCCGGTGAGAACCTCAGGTATTCCTATTTTTCGGTACTCGGTGCGTCTTTTCTTATCGCCCACTGCAACTTCATGGTTGTCCGTGGCTATCCAGGATGGATATGGGTCCCAGTTATCTTGATGTTCTTGTGCTTGGTTGGTGTTCTACCCACCATCGCCTATCGTCCTCATAAAGTTTTCTATGTGTCAGGCATTCTGTTTCCATTGCTTGCCCTACTACTGCTCAACAGCAAACTCCACCGCGAAGCCCGCAATGAGTGGGTAAAACTGCGCGAAAAACGCCAGCGCATCGGCAGAATAATCCGCACCCAGCGCCAACGATTCCGGCGCTAGGCGCGGTTATAAGGCTATACGGCTCAATCGACCGACTCACCGCGCCTTCCTTGGGCTGTGCATATTCCATCGGCACGCCGAGCCGTTTCTGGGTGGCGACCTGAGTCGCGGTGATGCTGAAGATCCAATGCGGGCCTCGGAACCCGCGCCTGATGGCGATCCGTAGATCATGCAAAGCACAGGAAGATCGGATCCAATTACGGTATAACCCTCGGACGCTTTAGTTCTCCGAGGCCCCGTTTTTCATGCAAAGCCCTTTGCAACGACCGCTGTGGCAGGTCTACCTGATCTTTCTGGCACCGATGGTGCTGTCCAATTTCCTGCAGAGCTTTTCCGGCACGCTCAACGGTATTTATGTCGGGCAACTGCTCGGCACCCAGGCACTGGCGGCTGTGTCGGGGATGTTCCCCATTGTGTTTTTCTTTATTGCCCTGGTGATCGGCCTGGGGGCGGGCGCTTCGGTGTTGATCGGCCAGGCCTGGGGGGC
Source organism: Pseudomonas sp. SH10-3B (assembly GCF_019891415.1). NCBI lineage: Bacteria > Pseudomonadati > Pseudomonadota > Gammaproteobacteria > Pseudomonadales > Pseudomonadaceae > Pseudomonas > Pseudomonas sp. SH10-3B. Next base: position 6,163 of record NZ_JAFLXD010000041.1, read on the forward strand.
GCAGGAAACCGCGATGGTCAAGGCGATTACCGGTGCCACCCTGACCCTCGGCGCATTGGTGGGCTTGCTGGCGGCGGTGCTCGGCAGTCTGTTTGCGCGCCCCGCGTTGCAGGCATTGGGCACGCCTGCGGATGTGCTCGACGATGCCGTGGGCTATGCCCAGATGATGATGTTGATCATGCCGCTGCTGCTGGTGTTTATCCTCTACACCCAGCTGTTGCGCGGCGTCAGCGATACGATTTCGCCGCTGCTGGCGCTGATGGTGTCGACCCTGGTCGGCGTGCTGCTGACCCCGGCGCTGATTCGCGGCTGGATCGGCCTGCCGCCGATGGGCATCCAGAGCGCGGTGTACGCCGGCTTGGTGGGCAACGCTGCGGCGATGCTGTTTTTGATCCTGCGCCTGCGCCATAAAAACCATGTGATGGCGCCAGATCGCGAGTTGCTCGCGGCCTTGCGCCTGGATCGCGTGATTTTGGGAAAGGTCCTACGCATCGGCTTACCTACTGGCCTACAGATGGTGGTGCTGTCGCTGTCTGAACTGGTCATCCTCGCCCTGGTCAACGGTCACGGTTCCCAAGCCACGGCGGCGTATGGGGCGGTGACGCAGATCGTCAACTATGTGCAATTCCCGGCCCTGTCGATTGCCATCACCGCGTCGATCCTCGGCGCCCAGGCGATTGGCGCGGGGCGCCTGGAGCGTATCGGGCCGATCCTGCGCACGGGGTTGCTGATCAACACCTGCCTGACCGGTGGCCTGATCGTGCTGGGCTACGTGTTATCCCACTGGTTGCTCGGGCTGTTCATCACCGATGACGCCGCACGCGTGAATGCCGAGCACCTGCTGCACATCATGTTGTGGAGCATCCTCGTGTTCGGCTTCCAGGCCGTGATCGGCGGAATCATGCGCGCCAGCGGCGTGGTGCTCATGCCGGTGGCGATCTCGATCTTTTGCGTGCTGTGCGTGGAGCTGCCGATGGCGTACCTGCTGAATGCACACTTCGGCCTCGAAGGCGTCTGGATGGCATTCCCGGTGACGTACCTGGCGATGCTGGGCTTGCAGACCGCGTATTACCGGCTGGTGTGGCGGCATAAGCAGATCAAGCGGCTGGTGTGATAAAAGGATGCGCAATTTAAGGACAGAAGGCGTTTAAGTCATGGCAAACCCTTACGCCGAGTTGTTCCAGGTCCCCGGCGCCCGCGCCTTTGTATTGGCCGGCATGCTGGCGCGCATGCCGGTGTCCATGGCCGGTATTGGCCTGATCACCATGCTCTCCCAGGTGCACGGCGGCTATGGCCTGGCCGGATCGGTGGCGGCAGTGTTCGCCCTGGCCACGGCGTTTTGCGCGCCGCAGGTGTCACGCTTGGTGGACCGCTACAGCCAAGGCCGGGTGCTGCCGATTGCCGCCGTGATCGGCGGCGGGGCGCTGTTGCTGCTGTTGCTGTGCACGCGGTTGCAGGCACCGACTTGGACGCTGTTCCTGTTTGCTGCCCTGGCGGGCTGCATGCCGAATATGTCCGCCATGGTGCGGGCGCGCTGGACCGAGCTGTACCGGGGCCAGCCCAAGCTGCAAACCGCCTTTGCCCTGGAATCGGTGCTGGATGAGGTGTGCTTCATCATCGGCCCGCCGATTTCGGTGGGCTTGAGCGTGGTGCTGTTCCCCGAAGCCGGGCCTCTGGTGGCCGCGCTGCTGCTGGCGGTTGGCGTGACCACGTTTGTGCTGCAACGCGCGACCGAACCCCCGGTGCACGAGCACCACGCTCACCATCGGGGCTGGCTGATCGCGTCACCGTCGGTACTGATCCTGATGATCCTGCTGCTGGCCATGGGCGTGATCGTCGGCGTGGTGGATGTGGTCAGCTTGGCCTTTGCTCAGCAGCAGGGGCAGCCGGCGGCGGCAAGCATCGTGCTCTCGGTGTACGCCATCGGTTCGTGCCTGGCGGGATTGGCCTTTGGCACCCTCAAGCTGAAGGCGTCGTTGCCCCGGCAGTTCCTGTTCTGCGGCGTGGCTACGGCGTTGACCACCTTGCCGTTGCTGCTGGTCACCAAAATTCCGGGTTTGGCAGTGGCCATCTTTGTCTCCGGCTTGTTCTTCGCTCCGACCCTGATCGTGTCCATGGCCCTGGTGGAACGTATCGTCCCGTCGAGCCGCCTGACCGAAGGCATGACCTGGCTGATCACCGGCCTGAGCATCGGCGTGGCCATCGGCGCCGCCAGCTCCGGCTGGATGATCGATCACTTCGGGGCAGCCAGCGGGTTCTGGGTCGCGCTGGCGGCGGGGGCGGTGGTGATGGGCTCAGCGGTGCTGGGGTATCGGCGCTTGGACTGAGCGCCACACTGGCAATGAAACGTCGAAACGTCAGCCAGTCACGGGGCAGGAGTCCGCTCGGTGGTGTTGCAGGAATTCGTTCAGCGCCTGGCGCGTCAGGTCATTCAGGGTCACCTTTTTACGTGTCGCTTCAAGGGCGGCGGCAAGGTGAAGGTCGTGGCCGACCCGCACGTTGAAAGAGCCTTTGCACGGCTTCTCCGGTGTTTGCCCAAGGGCTTGGCAGGTAGTGAGGTAGTCGTCCACGGCTTCGCGAAATGCGGCGTCCAGTTCGGCGACGGTTTTGCCTTCGTAGCTCACCAGAGCCTTGATGAACAGGATCTTGCCGAACAGGCAGTTGTCTTCGAGGCTGGCTTCGATAGAGCCGATGTAGCCATTGTGTTTCAGTTGGTTGTTCACTGAATCAGTTCTCCTGATTTCAATTGTTCGATGATCTGGCGCCGAATGTAGTGTTTCAGTTCGTTGCCGGGATGAGGCTTGTGCAAGGTGATCATTGCACTCGGGTCGCCGATGTCGAACTTGACGCGGCTTCCGGCCCCCTCAATCTGTGTGTAGCCAAGACGACGCAGCAGCGTGACGAGCTCGGGCCAGGTAAATGCCATGTGCTCGTTGAGCAGTTTGGCGAGCAGCTTTTCATTTTTGGACACGGCGTTCCTTGCGTGTAACTAAATGTAGTTGCAGAAAGTGGTATTCGTCAATGCTAGCTAGGGTTCGTGTGTCTTTCCTGGGATTGATGTAACCCTTGATGACCGCTCGCTCTACGCCGCCCACCCCCCCCGCTAATTTTTCCCTGTCCGGTTCGTTTTATAGGGACGACGTGCCTTTGTGCTTCCTGCCTATTGCTCCGGACTCCAACAAATGAATGCTGAAGACTCCTTGAAACTTGCTCGCCGGTTTATCGGGTTGCCCCTGGAAAAACGCCAGCTGTTCCTGCAGGCATTGCAGAAAGAAGGGGTGGATTTTTCGCGGTTTCCGATTCCGGCCGGCGTGGAGGCTGAGGACCGCCAGGCGCTGTCCTACGCGCAACAGCGCATGTGGTTTCTCTGGCAACTGGACCCGAACAGCGGCGCCTACAACCTGCCGGGCGCCGTGCGGCTCAAAGGCGCGCTGAACCTGGGCGCAATGGAGCAAGCGTTCGCCAGTCTGGTGGCCCGCCACGAAACCCTGCGCACGGTGTTCCAGCGCCAGGCCGATGAACGCTTGATGCAGGTCGCCGTACAGCCGTCGCTGGCCATTGAACAGCTCGATCTAACGGCGTTGGCCCCGGCCGAACGTGAACACGCCGTCAACGACGCGGCCACCCGCCAATCGCTGCTGCCGTTCGACCTGGAGCACGGCCCGCTGCTGCGTGTGCAACTGCTCAGGCTCGATGCCCAGGAACACGTGTTGCTGCTGACCCTGCACCATATCGTCTCCGATGGCTGGTCGATGAACGTGCTGATCGACGAGTTCATCCGTTTTTACGACGCCCACGAGCGCAACGAAGCGCCGCAACTGCCGGCGCTGCCGATCCAGTACAGCGACTACGCCTTGTGGCAGCGCCGCTGGCTGGAAGCGGGGGAGCAGGCTCGTCAATTGGCGTACTGGCAGGCGCGCCTGGGCGATGAGCACCCGGTGCTCGAGCTGCCCACCGACCACCCACGCCCGGCCATGCCCAGCTACCAGGGCACGCGCCACACCTTCGCGATTGAGCCAGCGCTGGCCGCGCAGTTGCGCACCTGCGCGCAACAGCACAACGTCACCCTGTTCATGCTGTTGCTCGGCGCGTTCAATGTGCTGCTGCATCGCTACACCGGTCAGGGCGATATCCGCGTCGGGGTGCCGATCGCCAACCGCAACCGTACCGAAGTCGAGGGGCTGATCGGCTTCTTCGTCAACACCCAAGTCTTGCGTACTGAGCTGAGCGGGCAAACCCAGGTTGCCGAGTTGCTGCAGGGCATCAAGGAGCATGCGCTCGGTGCCCAGGCCCATCAGGAATTGCCCTTCGAGCGCCTGGTGGAAGCCCTGAACGTCGAGCGCAGCCTCAGCCATACGCCGCTGTTCCAGGTGATGTACAACCATCAGCCGGTGGTGGCCGACATCGCCTCGGTCAGCACCGCCTCCGGCCTGGAGCTGGCCTTGGTGGAGTGGCAAAGCCGTACCACCCAGTTCGACCTGACCCTCGACACCTATGAAAAATCCGGCACCCTGCATGCCGCGCTGACCTACGCCAATGACCTGTTCGACGCGCCGTCCATCGCGCGCATGGCCCGGCACTGGATCCGCCTGTTGCAGGCCATGGTTGCCGATGGCGAGCAGCGCATTGGCGAACTGCCGATGCTGGCCGCCGATGAGCAGCAGGTGCTGGTGCACGCCTGGAACCAGACCGCGCAAACGTATCCGAGCGAGCGGGGCATTCATCACCTGATCGAAGACCAGGTACAGCGCACGCCGCACGCGCCGGCGCTGGTATTCGGTTCGACCACCCTGACCTATGCGCAACTCGACGCCCGGGCCAACCAGTTGGCCCATGCCTTGCGCGAGCAGGGGGTTGGCCCGGACGCGCTGGTGGGGATCTGCATCGAGCGTTCCGTCGAGATGGTCGTCGGCCTGCTGGCGATCCTCAAGGCCGGCGGCGCCTACGTCCCGCTCGACCCTGAATACCCCCAGGAACGCCTGGCCTACATGATCGAAGACAGCGGCATCCAGCTGCTGCTCAGCCAGCAGCGCCTGTTGCCATCGCTGCCGACCGCCGGCATCCGCGTGATTGCCCTGGACCAGCCTGCGCTGTGGCTCGACGGCTACAGCAGCGAATCGCCCGCCGTGGCGATCCACGCGCTGAACCTCGCCTACGTGATCTACACCTCTGGCTCCACCGGCAAGCCCAAGGGCGCCGGCAACAGCCATCGCGCATTGGTCAACCGCCTGTGCTGGATGCAACAGGCCTACGGCCTCGACGCCAGCGACGCAGTGCTGCAGAAAACCCCGTTCAGCTTTGACGTGTCGGTGTGGGAGTTCTTCTGGCCGCTGATGACCGGCGCCCGCCTGGTGGTCGCCGCGCCTGGCGAACACCGCGAGCCGGCGCGGCTGATCGAGACCATCGGCGAGCAAGGCATCACCACCTTGCACTTCGTGCCATCGATGCTCCAGGCGTTTATCCATGAGCCGGGCGTGCAGGCGTGCACAAGCCTCAAGCGTATCGTGTGCAGTGGCGAAGCCTTGCCCCTGGACGCGCAACTGCAAGTGTTCGCCAAGCTGCCCCAGGCCGGATTATTCAACCTCTACGGCCCGACCGAAGCGGCCATCGACGTGACCCACTGGACCTGCATCGACGAAGGCGCCGACAGCGTGCCCATCGGTCAACCCATCGCCAACCTCGGCACCTACGTGCTCGACGCGCAACTCAATCCGGTGCCTGCCGGCGTGGCTGGCGAGTTGTACCTGGGCGGCACCGGCCTGGCGCGCAGTTACCACCGTCGCCCGGCATTGACTGCCGAGCGCTTTGTGCCCAGCCCATTCGCCGACGGTGCGCGCCTGTACCGCACCGGCGACCGTGTGCGCCAGCGTGCCGACGGTGTGATCGAATACCTTGGTCGTCTCGACCACCAGGTCAAGCTGCGCGGACTGCGCATCGAACTGGGGGAAATCGAGACGCGCCTGATGCAACACCCGTCGGTGCGCGAGGCGGTCGTGCTGGTGCAGGGCGGCAAGCACCTGGTGGCCTACCTGGTGCCGCAAGGCGAGGCGCCCACCGACCTCAAGGCCTGGCTGCTCGGCAGCTTGCCGGAATACATGGTGCCGACCCATATGGTGCCCCTGGCCAAGCTGCCGGTGACCGCCAACGGCAAGCTCGACCGCAAGGCCCTGCCACTGCCGGACGTCGCCGCGCAGCAGGCCTACACCGCGCCGGAAAACGCCGTGCAAAAAGCCCTGGCGGCGATCTGGAGCGATGTGCTCGGCGTCGAGCAGGTCAGCCTGGACGACAACTTTTTCGAACTGGGCGGCGATTCGATCATCTCCATCCAAGTGGTCAGCCGCGCGCGCCAGGCGGGGATTCGCCTCAGTCCGCGCGACCTGTTCCAGTACCAGAGCGTGCGCAGCCTGGCGTTGGTGGCAAGCTTCGAGCACACCAGCGTTATCGACCAAGGCCCTGCCAGTGGCGAAGTGATCCTGACCCCGGTGCAACAGGGCTTTTTCGCCCAGGCGATACCCGTGCGTCAGCATTGGAACCAATCGTTGCTGTTGACCCCCCGCGAGCTGTTGGAACCGGCACGCCTGGAAGCCGCGCTGACCCAGGTGATCAACCATCACGACGCCTTGCGCCTGCGTTTTGTGCAACAGGCCGAGGCTTGGCAGCAAGCCTATGCCGCGCCAGTCACCGAGTCGGGCCTGTGGCAAACCCACGCCAGCAGCGACGATGAGCTGGCGGCGCTGTGCGATGAAGCCCAGCGCAGTCTCGACCTGGCGCAAGGCCCGCTGTTGCGCGCCGCGTTGGTGAGCATGGCCGATGGCAGCCAGCGCCTGCTGCTGGTAATTCATCACCTGGTGGTCGATGGCGTGTCGTGGCGCATCGTCCTTGAAGACCTGCAACAGGCTTACCGCGCTGCCTCACTGCCGGCCAAAACCAGCGCCTACCAGCGCTGGGCTGAGCAGTTGCAAGCCCATGCCTGCACGCTGGACGACCAGCTGCCGTACTGGCAGGCCCAGTCGGCCGACGCGGACTTGCCGTGCGACAACCCCCAGGGTGGCCTGCAAAACCGCTTGGGCAGCAAGCTCGAGCTCCGCCTGGATGCCGAACACACCCGGCAATTGCTCCAGGACGCACCGGCGGCCTACCGCACCCAGGTCAACGACCTGTTGCTCACGGCCCTGGCGCGGGTGATCAGCCGTTGGAGCGGCCAGCCCGCCACATTGATCCAACTGGAAGGCCATGGTCGCGAAGACCTGTTCGACGACGTCGACCTGACCCGCACCGTGGGCTGGTTCACCAGCCTGTTCCCGGTACGCCTGCACGCCGACGGCGAGCTGTCGGCGGCGATCAAGTCGGTCAAGGAGCAACTGCGCGCCGTGCCGCACAAAGGCATCGGCTACGGTCTGTTGCGCTACCTGGGTTCGCCCCAGGCCCGCGAAGCCTTGGCCGACCTGGCCGCGCCGCGCATTACCTTCAACTACCTGGGCCAGTTCGACCGTCAGTTCAACGAGTCGGCGCTGTTTGCGCCGGCCACCCAGGGCAGCGGCCAGGCCCAGGATGCGGACGCGCCGTTGGCCAACTGGCTGACCGTGGAAGGGCAGGTGTACGGCGGTGAGCTGTCCCTGCAATGGGGCTTCAGTCGCGAGATGTTCGAGGTGTCGACTGTGCAGCGCCTGGTGGATGACTATCGCCAGGAACTGTTGGCGCTGATCGCACATTGCAGCGATCCGCAACAGGGTGGCCTGACCCCGGCCGATGTGACCCTGGCGCAGTTGACCCAGGCACAACTGGACGACCTCGCGCTGCCCGCCCGCGACGTCCAGGATGTGTACCCGTTGTCGCCGATGCAGCAGGGCATGCTGTTCCATAGCCTCTATCAACAGGGTGAGGACGATGTCTACGTCAGCCAGTTACGCGCTGATGTGCAGGGCGTTGACGTCGAGCAGTTCCAGCGCGCCTGGGCACAGGTGCTGGCGCGCCATGACATGCTGCGCACCGGGTTTGTCTGGCAGGACGACCAGGGCCAGGCCCTGCAGGTGGTGCATCGCCACGTCAGCCTGCCATTCGACACATTGGATTGGCGCGAGCAGCCAGACCTCGACACGGCACTCGACGGCCTGGCTGGCGAACACCAACGCCAGGGTTTCGAATTGGCCCGTCCGCCACTGCTGCGGGTGGCGCTGGTGCGGGTCAGCGACGAGCGCTGGCACTTGATCTACACCAGCCATCACATCCTGATGGATGGCTGGAGCAACGCCCTGGTGCTCAACGAGGTGCTGCAAGCCTGCAAAGGCCAGGCATTGCCGCCGGCCGGTGCAGCGTTCTGCGCGCATATTGCCTGGCTGCAACAGCAGGACCCGGCGCTGGGCGAAGCTTTCTGGCGCGAGCGTCTGGCGCAGTTGGACGAACCGACGCATCTGGCTCGCAGCGTGGCCAGGACCGCGCCCTCCAGCCGCGATGGCTATGGGCAGATGCGCTGGGAATTGGATCAAACCCAGACACGCGACCTGGCCACCTTCGCCCGTGCCCATCAAGTCACCCTCAATACGCTTGTGCAATCGGCGTGGTTGCTGCTGCTGCAGCGCTACACCGGCCAAGCCAGCGTCGCCTGCGGCGTCACCGTGTCGGGGCGCCCGGCGCAGTTGGCGAATGTCGAGCAACAAGTCGGCTTGTTCATCAACACCCTGCCACTGATCGCGGCGGTGAATCCATCGCAAAGCGTCGGCGACTGGGTGCGTAGCGTGCAGGCGTTGAACGTGGAAATGCGCGAGCACGAGCACACGCCGCTGTTCGATATCCAGCGCTGGGGCGGTTCGGCCGGCGAGGCACTGTTCGACACCCTGGTGGTATTCGAAAACTTCCCGGTGGCCAAGAGCCTGGAGCAGTCGGGCGAGGGTGGCCTGCGCTTCAGTGGCGTCAGCCATCAGGAACGCACCAACTACCCGCTGACCCTCACCGTGCACGGCGGCCAACACTTGAGCCTGCACTTGGAATACCCACGCGCGGACTTCGATGATGAGGCCGTACGCCAGATTGGCGCGTACCTGCAGGGATTGCTGCAGCAGTTTGTCGCTGCGCCTGGGCAAGCGCTGGGCGCCGTGCCGTTGTTGCTGCCCGATGAACACCGGCGCGTGCTGCAGGAGTGGAACCCGCGTGATGTCGCACGGCCGGCCCAGGCCAGCGTATTGCAGCGCTTCGAACAGCAGGCAGCGCTGTGTCCGCACAACATCGCGCTGATCCTCGATGAACAGCGCATGAGCTACGCCGAACTCAACCTGCGCGCGAACCGCCTGGCCCATCACCTGATCGAGCAGGGCGTCTGCGCCGACACCCTGGTGGGCGTCGCGGTGGACCGTTCCCTGGAGATGATCGTCGGCCTGCTGGCGGTGCTCAAGGCCGGTGGCGCCTATGTGCCGCTGGACCCGAAATACCCCGCTGAGCGCCTGCAATGCATGATTGAGGACAGCGGCCTGCAACTGCTGCTGACCCAGCAGGCGCTGCTGGAGCAACTGCCGCTCACCGACAACCTGGTGCGGGTCTGCCTGGAAGATCGCGCCGACTGGCTGGCCGACTACAGCGGGACAAACCCGGCGCCGCGGGCGCTGCCTGCCAACCTGGCCTACGTGATGTTCACTTCCGGCTCCACTGGCCGTCCGAAGGGCGTGGGCATCGACCAGGCATCCCTGGCGCGGCATGTGGAGGTTTTCACCGAGCTGTTCGCGTTGCAACCCCAGGATCGCGTGCTGCAATTTGGCACCTTCAACTTCGACGGTTTTGTCGAGCAGTTGTACCCGGCCCTGTGCTGCGGCGCGGCGGTGGTGGTGCGTGGCGGCGAGCTGTGGGACAGCGACACCTTCTACCGGCAATTGCGCGACCACGATATTTCCGTGGTCGACCTGACAACCGCCTACTGGCTGGCGCTGGTGCGTGATTTCGCCGAGCGTGGCCCGCGTGATTACGGGCGTTTGCGCCAGTTGCATATCGGCGGCGAAGCCATGCCGCCCGAAGGCCTGAGCGCCTGGCGTGAAGCGGGCCTGCAACACGTTCGCCTGCTCAACACCTACGGCCCCACCGAGGCCACGGTCACCGCCACCGCCCTGGACTGCGCCGCGTACGTCGACGGCCGTGACGCGTTGCCGTCGATGATGCCGATCGGTCGCGTGCTGGACGGCCGCGCCATTTACCTGCTGGACGCCAACCTCAACCCGGTGCCGGTGGGTGTAGCGGGTGAACTGGTGATCGGCGGGCCGCTGTTGGCGCGGGGGTATTTCAATCGCCCTGAGCTGACCGCCGAGCGCTTCGTGCCTGACCCGTTCTGCACCGACGGCGCTGGCCGCCTGTACCGCACGGGTGACCTGGCGCGCTATCGTGCCGACGGCATGATCGAGTACGTGGGGCGCATCGACCATCAGGTCAAAGTCCGCGGTTTCCGCATCGAACTGGGCGAAATCGAAGCACGCCTGCTGGCCCAGGCCAGTGTGCGCGAGGCGTTGGTGATTGCGGCCGACAACCAACTGGTCGGCTACATCGTCGCCAACCGGGCGCTGTCCGAAGCGCAACAAACCGAATTGCGCACCCAGCTCAAGGCCACGCTGCGCGAGGAACTGCCGGACTACATGGTGCCGGCGCACCTGCTGCTGTTGGACCGCCTGCCACTGAGCCCCAACGGCAAGCTGGACCGTGCCGCACTGCCTAAGCCCGATGCCCGCCAGTCCCTGGTTGACTGGATCGCACCGGTTACTACGGTGGAGCAACAGGTCGCGGGCATCTGGGCCCAGGTGCTTGGCGCCGAGCGGGTCGGGCTCAACGATCACTTCTTCGAAATGGGCGGGCATTCGTTGCTCGCCACGCAAATGGTGTCCCGCGTACGGCATGGCCTGGGGGTTGAAGTCAGCCTCAAGGTGCTGTTCGAGCAGCCACTGCTGGCGGATTTTGTCCGGGCGCTGGGCACCGAGCGTGATGCGACGCCGGCGCTGGTGAAAGCCAAGCGTGACCAGCCGTTGTTGCTGTCTTACGCCCAGGAGCGTCAGTGGTTCCTCTGGCAGTTGGACCCGCATAGCGCGGCCTACCACGTGCCGAGTGCATTGCGCCTGAAAGGCGCCCTGGACAAACCTTCATTGCAGCGCGCCTTCGACACGCTGGTGGCACGCCACGAAAGCCTGCGCGCACATCTGCAACAGGATGGCGAGCGCACCGTGCAGGTGATCAACCCACAAGGGCACATCGAGATCGCCTCGCTTGATACCCACGAGGGCGGTTTGCAGGCGCTGGTCGAAACCCTGATCACCCAGCCGTTTGATTTGCGCCAGGGGCCGCTGATGCGCGTCAGCCTGTTGCGGCTGGCCGAGGATGAACACGTACTGGTGCTGGTGCAGCATCACATCATTTCCGATGGCTGGTCGATGCAGGTGATGGTCGATGAACTGGTTCAGCTCTACGCGGCCTACAGACAGGGGCAAGCGCTGCAATTGCCGGACTTGCCCATCCAGTATGTCGACTACGCCCTCTGGCAACGTAGCTGGATGGAAGCGGGGGAGAAGGCGCGGCAGCTGGATTACTGGCGCGGTCAGCTTGGCGGTGAGCAACCGGTACTGGAACTGCCGTTCGATCACCAGCGCCCGGCGGTGCCAACCCATCGCGGTGCACGCTTGAGCGTCCCACTGGCGGCACCGTTGCTGGAGCAACTCAAGACGCTGGCCCAGCGTGAGGGCGTGACGTTGTTCATGCTGCTGCTGGCGTCTTACCAGGTGTTGTTGCACCGCTACAGCGGGCAGCAGGACATTCGTGTCGGCGTGCCCATCGCCAACCGCAACCGCATCGAGACCGAGCGCCTGATCGGCTTTTTCGTCAACACCCAGGTGCTCAAGGCCGAGATCGACGGGCATACCAGCGTGCGCGAGTTACTCGCCCAGGTTAAGCAGCGTGCGCTGGAGGCCCAGGCCCATCAGGACCTGCCGTTCGAGCAATTGGTCGAGGCGTTGCAGCCCGAGCGCAGCCTGAGCCTGAGCCCGTTGTTCCAGGTCGCGTTCAACCACCATGTGAGCCTGGCCGGTGAGCATCTTCAGCGCCTTGAACACGTGCAGCTCAGCCCGGTCAGTTGGGATGAGACGGTCGCGCAGTTCGACTTGACCCTCGATATAGAGGAGTCCCAGGACCGGTTGCGCGCGTCGTTGAGCTATGCCACCGACCTGTTCGAGACCCCCACCATCGAGCGCATGGCGCGCCATTGGCAGAACCTGTTGCAGGCGATGGTTGCCGATCAACAGCAGTCCATCAGCCAGTTGAACCTGCTGGACCAGGACGAGCAGCAGCACATCCTTGCGCTGTGGAACCAAACCAACGCCGGCTTCAGCGCCGAGCGCCTGGTGCACGAACGGGTGGCCGACCGTGCGCGGGAAAATCCCGCTGCCGTGGCGGTGAAGTTCGACACACAAACCCTGAGCTATGGCGAGCTGGACCGCCAGGCCAACCGCCTGGCCCATACCTTGATCGCCCGTGGCATCGGCCCCGAAGTGCGCGTGGCCATCGCCATGCCGCGCAGCGCCGAAAGTCTGGTGGCGTTCCTCGCGGTGCTCAAGGCCGGTGGCGTCTACGTACCGCTGGATATCGAATACCCGCGTGATCGCCTGCTGTACATGATGCAGGACAGCCGCGCCCAATTGCTGCTGAGCCACACCCGCGCGCTGCCGCTACTGCCGGTACCCGAAGGCATGCAGACGCTGGCCATCGATAGCACCGAGGCCTGGGCCGACTACAGCGACACTGCGCCTCAGGTCAACCTGCACGGCGACAACCTCGCCTACGTGATCTACACCTCCGGTTCCACCGGCATGCCTAAAGGCGTAGCGGTCGCCCATGGGCCGTTGGTGGCGCACATCATTGCCACTGGCGAGCGCTACGAAACCAGTCCTGCCGATTGCGAACTGCACTTCATGTCATTCGCCTTCGACGGTTCCCACGAAGGCTGGATGCACCCGCTGATCAACGGCGCCAGTGTGCTGATCCGTGACGACAGCCTGTGGCTGCCCGAGTACACCTACGAACAGATGCACCGCCACAACGTGACCATGGCGGTATTCCCGCCGGTGTACCTGCAACAACTGGCCGAGCATGCCGAGCGTGACGGCAATCCACCGGCGGTGCGGGTCTACTGCTTTGGCGGCGATGCGGTGGCGCAGGCCAGCTACGACCTGGCCTGGCGCGCGCTCAAGCCGACCTACCTGTTCAACGGCTACGGCCCGACTGAAACTGTGGTCACGCCGCTGCTGTGGAAAGCCCGCCGAGGCGATCCTTGCGGCGCCGTCTACGCGCCAATCGGCACGTTGCTGGGCAACCGCAGCGGCTATGTGCTGGATGCGCAACTCAATCTGCAACCCATCGGCGTCGCCGGCGAGTTGTACCTGGGCGGCGAGGGCGTGGCCCGAGGTTACCTGGAACGTCCGGCGCTGACCGCCGAGCGCTTTGTGCCCGACCCGTTCGGCAAACCCGGCAGCCGTGTGTACCGCAGTGGCGACCTGACCCGAGGCCGCCCGGATGGGGTGGTGGATTACCTCGGCCGAGTCGACCATCAGGTAAAAATCCGTGGTTTCCGTATTGAGCTGGGCGAAATCGAAGCGCGCCTGCGCGAACAGGACAGCGTTGGTGAAACCGTGGTGGTGGCCCAGGACGGCCCGACCGGCAAGCAACTGGTGGCGTACGTCGTACCGGCGCACGCCGGCCTGGCCGACGAAGCCGGGTTTCGCGACACCCTCAGGCGTGGTCTTAAAGCCCGCCTGCCGGATTACATGGTCCCGGCGCACTTCATATTCCTGGCGCAAATGCCGCTGACCCCCAACGGCAAACTCGACCGCAAGGGCCTGCCCGAGCCGGATGCGAGTCTGATGCAACAGGCCTATGTGGCGCCCGAAACCGAACTGGAACAGCAGGTCGCCACGATCTGGGCCGACGTGCTGCGCCTGCCGCGCGTGGGCATGAACGACAACTTCTTCGAGGTGGGCGGCCACTCCCTGCTGGCCATCCAGATCACCTCCAGGGTCCAGGCCGAACTGGGCCTGGAAGTGCCGCTGGTGGAAGTGTTCCAGACCGAAACGCTGCGCGCCTATGTCCAGGCCGCTGCCACCTTCCGCGCCGGCACTGCGGAAGATTTTGATGATCTTCGTGACTTTTTGAGCGAACTAGAGGCGATTTGAACCATGCTTTCCAACCCTAATACTGATCTGGTCTCGCGCTTTCTTCGCCTGCCTCTGGAACAACGCCAACAGTTTTACCAGCGCCTGCAAAGCCGGGGCATGAGCTTCGCCCAGTTGCCGATCGTCTCGGTCCGCGAGGCCGGCCAGGCCGTGCCGCTGTCGTATGCCCAGGAGCGCCAGTGGTTCCTCTGGCAACTGGACCCGGACAGCGCCGCCTATCATATTCCCGGCGTCCTGCGCCTGACCGGCAGCCTGGATAAGGGCGCGTTGCAGCGCAGTTTCGACAGCCTGCTGGCGCGCCATGAAAGCTTGCGCACACGTCTGAACCTGGAGGGTGAAAACCGCTCCCAGGTGGTGCTGGAGCAGGCCCACATCGAACTGCTCGAAAGCGCGGTGGACGAGGCGCAGTTGCAGGCCCGCGTGCAGGCGGAAATCACGCGGCCGTTCGATCTGCTGCACGGTCCTTTGTTGCGCTTGAGCCTGTTGCGCCTGAGCGAAGACGAACATGTGCTGGTGCTGGTGCAACACCATATCGTCTCGGACGGCTGGTCGATGGGCGTCATGGTGCAGGAGCTGATGCAGTTCTACGCGGCTTTCAGCCAGGGCCTTGAGTGTCAGTTGGCGCCGCTGTCGATTCAGTATGCGGACTATGCCCTGTGGCAGCGCAGTTGGATGGAGGCCGGAGAGAAAGCGCGCCAGCTCGGCTATTGGCGCGAACAATTGGGCGGCACCCAACCCGTATTGGAGTTGCCGTTGGATCACCCGCGCCCGGCTCGGCAAAGTTACCGTGGAGCGCGCCATGACGTTGCGCTGGAGCCGGCCCTGGTCGCCAGCCTCAAGGCCCTTGCGCAGCGCGAAGGCGTGACCTTGTTCATGCTGTTGCTGGCCTCGTTCCAGACGTTGCTGTACCGCTACAGTGGCCAATCCGATATTCGCGTCGGTGTGCCGAACGCCAACCGCAACCGCGCCGAGACTGAAGGCCTGATCGGCTTCTTCGTCAATACCCAGGTACTCAAGGCTGAGATTGACGGCCAGATGACCTTCAGCCAGTTGCTGGTCCAGGTCAAACAGCGCTCGCTGGAGGCCCAGAGCCACCAGGACCTGCCGTTCGAACAACTGGTCGAGGCGCTGCAACCCGAACGCAGCCTGAGCCATAACCCACTTTTCCAAGTGATGTTCAATCACCAGGCGCAGGCGCGCCAATCGGCGGGCGAGCAACAATTGCCGGGCCTGGCAGTGCAGCCATTGACCAGCGAAGAGCAGAGTACACAGTTCGATTTGAGCCTCGACACCGAGGAAACCGCTCAAGGACTTTGGGCCTCGTGGACCTACGCCACCGACCTCTTTGAAGCCGCCACCGTCGAGCGCATGGCGCAGCACTGGCAAGCCGTGTTGCGCAGCGTGGTCGCCAGCGATGTGCAGCTACGTATCGAGCAAATGGCGATGCTGGCCGACGCAGAACAGCGCCAGTTGCTGGACGACTGGAACCACGGCGCGGCGGCGTTTGAAAGCATCGTCGGCGTGCAAGGGCTGTTTGAGGCCCAGGCGCAGCAACGGCC
Source organism: Pseudomonas sp. SH10-3B (assembly GCF_019891415.1). Classification (NCBI taxonomy): domain Bacteria; kingdom Pseudomonadati; phylum Pseudomonadota; class Gammaproteobacteria; order Pseudomonadales; family Pseudomonadaceae; genus Pseudomonas; species Pseudomonas sp. SH10-3B. Next base: position 21,905 of record NZ_JAFLXD010000041.1, read on the forward strand.
GCACGCTATCGCGCTGTGCCTCGACGAGCAGTCGCTTACCTATGCCGAACTGAATCAGCAGGCCAACCGCCTGGCCCATTACCTGATCGGCCAGGGCGTCGGTCCCGAGGTGATGGTCGGCGTCGCGGTCGAGCGCTCGTTTGCCATGGTCGTCAGCCTGTTGGCGATTCTCAAGGCCGGTGGCGCGTATGTGCCGCTCGACCCGCAATACCCGCGCGAACGCCTGTTGCACATGGTGCAGGACAGCAATGTGCGGCTGGTGCTGTGCCACTCCGCGCAGGCATTAGCGTTGTCAGCGGACGTCGCGCGGTTGGATATTGACCGCGCTGAAGAGGCGTTGCAGCGCTGTGCGCAGGATAATCCGCACGTCGCCGTGGACCCGCACAACCTCGCGTATGTGATCTACACCTCCGGTTCCACCGGTAAACCCAAAGGCGTGGCGATCAACCATCGCGCGCTGACCGAATTCTCCAGCATCGCCGCCGCGTACTCGCGCCTGAGCCCCGATGATCGCGTGCTGCAATTTGCGACCCTGAACTTCGACGGCTTCGTCGAGCAGCTTTATCCGGCCCTGACCCATGGCGCCACCGTGGTCTTGCGCGGTGCCGAGTTGTGGGACAGCGGGCGGCTGTACGCCGAAATCATCCGCCAGGGGATTACCCTGGCCGACTTGCCGACGGCCTATTGGAACCTGTTCCTGCTCGATTGCCTGGCAGCGGGACCGCGTGCTTATGGCGCGCTGCGCCAGGTGCATATTGGCGGCGAAGCGATGCCGCTCGATGGCCCGGCGCAATGGCTGAAAGCCGGCCTCGGCCATGTGCGCTTGCTCAACACTTACGGCCCTACCGAAGCCACCGTGGTGTCGAGCGTACTGGACTGCACGAACGGTGCCGAGGTGATCGGCGCCACCGCCAGCCCGATTGGCCGCTCGCTGCCGGGGCGTGCGCTGTATGTGCTGGATCGCGACCTGAACCTGGCGCCATTGGGCGCGGTGGGCGAGTTGTATATCGGCAGCTGGTGCGGCCTGGCCCGCGCTTATCTGAACCGTCCGTTGCTGACCGCCGAGCGCTTTGTGCCGGACCCCTTTGGCGCGACCGGCGGGCGCCTGTACCGCAGCGGCGACCTTGCGCGTTACCGCGCTGACGGGGTTATCGAATACGTCGGGCGGGTGGACCATCAGGTAAAAATTCGCGGTTTCCGCATTGAACTGGGCGAAATCGAAGCGCTGTTGCTGGCCCAGGAAGGCGTGCGTGAAACCCTGGTACTGGCTGTCGATAACCAACTGATCGCCTACCTGGTGGCCGACCCGCAGGACGCCGATGCGCTCAAAGGCGTGCTGCGCGAGCAACTGCCGGATTACATGGTGCCCGCGCACTTGATGTTCCTGGAACGCATGCCGCTCAACCCCAACGGCAAGCTCGACCGCCAGGCCCTGCCGAAACCCCAAGCCAGCCAGTTGCAGCAGGCCTGGGTCGCGCCGGTGACTGAGCTTGAGCAGCAGGTGGCGGCCGTCTGGGCCAAGATCCTCGGGGCTGAGCGAGTGGGCTTGACGGACCATTTCTTTGAGATGGGCGGGCACTCGTTGCTGGCGATGCAAGTCATCTCGCAGTTGCGTCAGTTGCTGGGCCGCGACGTGCCCTTGCGCAGCCTGTTCGAGCAGCCACGCCTGCAAGGCTTTGTCGCCAGTGTGCTGGCGGATGGCGCGCACGCCGTGCCGTCGGCACCGCCGATACAGGCGGTAGGGCGTGATCAGCCATTGCGGCTGTCGTATGCCCAGGAACGCCAATGGTTCCTCTGGCAACTGGACCCCGACAGCGCGGCGTACCATATCCCCAGCGCCTTGCGCCTGCGCGGCCAACTCGATGTCGACGCCTTGCAGCGCAGTTTCGACACCCTGGTGGCGCGCCATGAAAGCTTGCGCACCTTGGTGCAGCAGGAGGACGAGGGCGCGGTGCAAGTCATTCAAGCGCCGTCCCCGCTGTCTATTACGTTCGCCGAGGTCGACGAGGCCCATGTGCAGGCGCGGGTCGAAGCCGAAATCGCCCAACTGTTCGATCTGCAGCGGGGTCCGTTGCTGCGCGTCACTGTGCTGCGCCTGGCGGCGGATGAGCATGTACTGGTGCTGGTGCAGCACCATATCGTCTCCGATGGCTGGTCGATGCAGGTGATGGTCGATGAGCTGGTGCAGCTCTACGCCGCCTACAGCCAGGGTCAGAGTCCGCAATTGCCGAGCATGCCGATCCAGTACGCCGACTACGCGCTGTGGCAACGCGACTGGATGGAAGCCGGGGAGAAGCAGCGGCAACTGAGCTACTGGCGCGACCTGCTGGGCGGGGAGCAGCCAGTCCTTGAGCTGCCGTTCGATCACCAGCGTCCGGCCCACCAAAGCCATCGCGGTGCACGCCTGGAAGTGCTGCTGCCGGCGTCGCTGAGCGCCGGTCTCAAAGCCTTGGCACAAGCCCAGGGCGTGACGATGTTCATGCTGTTGCTGGCGTCATTCCAGACCCTGTTGCACCGCTACAGCGGGCAGCAGGACATCCGTGTCGGCGTGCCGATTGCCAACCGCAACCGCATCGAGACCGAGCGCCTGATCGGCTTTTTCGTCAACACCCAGGTGCTCAAGGCCGAGATCGACGGGCACACCACGGTCGGCGAGTTGCTGGCGCAGGTCAAACAGCGCGCCTTGGAGGCCCAGGCCCATCAGGACCTGCCGTTTGAGCAACTGGTGGAAGCGTTGCAACCGGAACGCAGCCTGAGCCTCAACCCGCTGTTCCAGGTGATGTTCAACTACCAGGCCGATGGGCCGGCCGTTGATGCGCCGGCACTCGCGCAGCTGCGCTTCGAGCACATGAGCTGGGAAACCCGCACGGCGCACTTCGACCTTGACCTGGACGCTCACGACAGTCGTGAGGGACTCTGGGCCTCCCTGGGTTACAGCACCGATCTGTTTGAAGCCCCCACCATCGAGCGCATGGCGCGCCATTGGCAGAACCTGTTGCAGGCGATGGTTGCCGATCAACAGCAGTCCATCAGCCAGTTGAACCTGCTGGACGAGGATGAGCAACAGCACATCCTTGCGCTGTGGAACCAAACCAACGCCGGCTTCAGCGCCGAGCGCCTGGTGCACGAACGGGTGGCCGACCGTGCGCGGGAAAATCCCGCTGCCGTGGCGGTGAAGTTCGACACACAAACCCTGAGCTATGGCGAGCTGGACCGCCAGGCCAACCGCCTGGCCCATACCTTGATCGCCCGTGGCATCGGCCCCGAAGTGCGCGTGGCCATCGCCATGCCGCGCAGCGCCGAAAGTCTGGTGGCGTTCCTCGCGGTGCTCAAGGCCGGTGGCGTCTACGTACCGCTGGATATCGAATACCCGCGTGATCGCCTGCTGTACATGATGCAGGACAGCCGCGCCCAATTGCTGCTGAGCCACACCCGCGCGCTGCCGCTACTGCCGGTACCCGAAGGCATGCAGACGCTGGCCATCGATAGCACCGAGGCCTGGGCCGACTACAGCGACACTGCGCCTCAGGTCAACCTGCACGGCGACAACCTCGCCTACGTGATCTACACCTCCGGTTCCACCGGCATGCCTAAAGGCGTAGCGGTCGCCCATGGGCCGTTGGTGGCGCACATCATTGCCACTGGCGAGCGCTACGAAACCAGTCCTGCCGATTGCGAACTGCACTTCATGTCATTCGCCTTCGACGGTTCCCACGAAGGCTGGATGCACCCGCTGATCAACGGCGCCAGTGTGCTGATCCGTGACGACAGCCTGTGGCTGCCCGAGTACACCTACGAACAGATGCACCGCCACAACGTGACCATGGCGGTATTCCCGCCGGTGTACCTGCAACAACTGGCCGAGCATGCCGAGCGTGACGGCAATCCACCGGCGGTGCGGGTCTACTGCTTTGGCGGCGATGCGGTGGCGCAGGCCAGCTACGACCTGGCCTGGCGCGCGCTCAAGCCGACCTACCTGTTCAACGGCTACGGCCCGACTGAAACTGTGGTCACGCCGCTGCTGTGGAAAGCCCGCCGAGGCGATCCTTGCGGCGCCGTCTACGCGCCAATCGGCACGTTGCTGGGCAACCGCAGCGGCTATGTGCTGGATGCGCAACTCAATCTGCAACCCATCGGCGTCGCCGGCGAGTTGTACCTGGGCGGCGAGGGCGTGGCCCGAGGTTACCTGGAGCGTCCGGCACTGACCGCCGAGCGCTTTGTGCCCGACCCGTTCGGCAAACCCGGCAGCCGTGTGTACCGCAGCGGCGACCTGACCCGAGGCCGCCCGGATGGGGTGGTGGATTACCTCGGCCGTGTCGACCATCAGGTGAAGATCCGTGGCTTCCGTATTGAGCTGGGCGAGATCGAAGCGCGCCTGCGCGAACAGGACAGCGTCGGTGAAACCGTGGTGGTGGCCCAGGAAGGCCCGAGTGGCAAGCAATTGGTGGCCTATGTGGTGCCGGCCTCGGCGCAGTTCAACGAGGTTGAATTCCGTGATGCCTTGCGTCAGGCCCTGAAGGCTCGACTGCCGGACTACATGGTGCCGGCGCACTTTATGTTCCTGGCACACATGCCGCTGACACCCAACGGCAAGCTCGACCGCAAGGGCCTGCCACAGCCGGATGCCAGCCACTTGCAGCAGACCTATGTGGCGCCGAAGAATGCGCTGGAACAGCAGATTGCCGGGATCTGGGCCGATGTGCTGCGCCTGCCGCGTGTGGGCTTGAACGACAATTTCTTTGAGCTGGGCGGCGACTCGATCATTTCGATCCAGGTGGTCAGCCGTGCACGGCAGGCCGGTATTCGCTTCACCCCCAAGGATCTGTTCCAGCACCAGACGGTGCAGAGTCTGGCGGCGGTCGCACAGATGGGCGGGCATGGGCTGGTGATCGATCAGGGCTTGGCTCGCGGCGAAGCGCTGCTGTTGCCGATTCATCAGTACTTTTTCCAGGAGGACATTGCCGAGCGTCACCACTGGAACCAATCCGTCGTCCTGCGCCCAGGCGCTCGGCTGGAGGCCCACACATTGACCGCCGCCTTGTCCGCGCTGGTGGAGCATCACGATGCATTGCGCCTGCGCTTTCGCCAGTCTTCAGGCGGCTGGCAGGCTGAGTACGGCAGCGTTGAATCGCCGGCCAATCTGCTCTGGGAAACCACCCTGGAGACGGTCGAGGCGCTTGAGCCCCTGGGCCTGGAGGCACAGCGCAGCCTGGACCTGGCAGCAGGGCCACTGATGCGTGCGGTGCTGGTCGAGTTGCCGGATGCCTCCCAACGGCTGTTGCTGGTGATCCACCACCTGGTCGTCGACGGCGTGTCGTGGCGCATTCTGCTGGAGGACTTGCAGACCGCCTACACCCAGCTGCAGAACGGGCAGGCGCTGGCATTGCCGGCCAAGACCAGTTCGACCCAAGCCTGGGCAAAACGCTTGCAGGCCCACGCCCAGAGCCCGGCCTTGCAGGAAGAACTGCGGTTCTGGCAGGCGCAATTGCAAGGCGCCGACGCCGACTTGCCGTGTGATAACCCGCAAGGTGGGTTGCACAACTCATTGGCCATTTCGGTGAACACCCATCTCGACGCGTCCTTCACCCGTCGTTTGCTGCAAGAGGCGCCTGCGGCGTATCGCACCCAGGTCAACGACCTGCTGTTGACCGCCTTGTCCCGGGTGATCACGCGCTGGACGGGCGGCGATTCGCTGCTGGTCAAGCTGGAAGGGCATGGTCGCGAAGACCTGTTCGACGACGTGGACCTGACCCGCACGGTCGGCTGGTTCACCAGCCTCTATCCGCTGGCACTGACGCCGGCGGCGAGCCTGGCGGATTCGATCAAGGGCATCAAGGAACAGCTGCGCGCGGTACCGGACAAAGGTATTGGTTTCGGTGCGCTGCGCTACCTGGGGGATGACCACGCCCGCCAGGTACTGAGTGGTCTGGCGCAACCGCGGATCACCTTCAACTACCTGGGGCAGTTCGATGGCAACTTCGACAATGATGCCGAGCAGGCATTCTTCACCCCGACGGGCGAAGAGGCTGGAGCGGAGCAGAGCGAACAGGCCTTGTTGGGCAACTGGCTGGAGATCAACGGCCAGGTCTATGGCGGTGAGCTGACCTTGAGTTGGAGCTTCAGCCGTGAAATGTTCAGCGAGGCCACCGTACAACGTCTGGCCGATGCCTACGCGCAGGAACTCAAGCAACTGATCGAGCATTGCTGCCTGGCGCCCCATCAGGGCGTGACCCCGTCGGACTTCCCGTTGGCTGCGCTGACCCAGGCCCAACTGGACCAGTTCGCGCTCGCCGCTGTGGATGACGTCTATCCATTGGCGCCGCTGCAGCAAGGCATGCTGTTCCACGCCCTGTATGAGCCCCAGGCGGGTGATTACGTCAACCAGATGCGCGTGGATGTCGAAGGCCTGGACGTGCCGCGTTTCCGCGATGCCTGGCAGGCGGCACTGGATAACCACGACATTCTGCGCACCGGCTTCATCTTGCATGGCAGCCTGGAGCACCCGCTGCAAGTGGTGCATCGCCACGCGCGGTTGCCGTTTATTGAAACCGAGTGCCCGGAGGGTGACGGGCAGCAACAGCATCTGGACCGTCTGGCCGATTCGCAACGCCTGCAAGGTTTCAACCTGGAGCAGCCGCCGCTGATCCGTATCGCGTTGGCCCACACTGGACCGCAGCGTTGCCACCTGATCTACACCAGCCACCACATCCTGATGGATGGCTGGAGCAGTTCCCAATTGCTCGGTGAAGTCCTTGAGCGTTACGCCGGCCATGCGCCGCAAGCCCAGGTCTCGCGTTACCGGGACTTTATCGCGTGGTTGCAAGCCCAGGACAAAACCCTGCGCGAAGCGTTCTGGAAGACGCAACTGGCCAAGCTGGAAGAGCCGACCCGGCTGTTCCAGGCGCTGCCGCGCAATCAGGATCAAGCCGCGTCGGGCCTGGGTGAGTACGCGCTTGAGCTGGATGCCGCGCAGATGACCAGGCTCAAGGCGTTTGCCCAGGGCCAGAAAATCACCCTCAACACCCTGGTGCAATCGGCCTGGTTACTGCTGTTGCAACGCTACACCGGGCAGGACACCGTGGCCTTCGGCGCCACGGTCTCGGGTCGCCCCGGCGAGCTGCGTGGTGTAGAGCAGCAGGTCGGGTTGTTCATCAATACCTTGCCGGTGGTGGCAACGCCTCGGCCGGATATGCCGGCGGCGCAATGGCTGCAGCACATCCAGCAGCAGAACGTGGCGTTGCGCGAGCACGAGCACACGCCGTTGTTCGAGATGCAGCGTTGGGCCGGGCTGGGCGGTGAGGCGTTGTTCGACACCATTCTGGTGTTCGAGAACTACCCGGTGTCAGAGGTCTTGGAGCAGGGCGCCCCACTGGGCGTGCGCTTTGGCAATGTGAACAGCCGTGAGCAGACCCACTATCCGTTGTCGATTGCCGTCGGTGTCGGTGAAACCTTGAGCCTGCACTACACCTATGACCTGGGCGAGGTGGATGCCCACACGGTCATGCGCCTCAACCAGCACTTGCTGCACCTGCTGATGGAACTGGTGGCCAAGCCGCAGGCCGCGCTGGGGCAATTGACGCTGCTGACAGAACCCGAGCAGTTGGCGCTGATGGCGCAAGGTACTGCGAGGGTCAATGCGGGTCCTTGTGCTCTGGTCCAGCACCAATTCGAACAACAGGTACGCCGCACGCCACAGGCAACAGCGGTGATCTTTGGCGATCAACAGTTGACCTACGATGCCCTGAACCGGCGTGCCAACCGCCTCGCGCACGGTTTGATCGCGCAGGGTGTGGGCCCGGACTCGCTGGTGGCGATCGCCCTGGAGCGCTCCTTCGACATGCTGGCCGGGTTGCTGGCCATTCTCAAGGCCGGTGGTGCGTATGTGCCGCTTGATGCGGACTACCCACAGGAACGCCTGGCCTACATGCTCAAGGACAGTGGCGTGAAGTGGTTGCTGACCCAATCGGACCTGCACCTGCCGCTGGCCGAGGGGGTGCGCTGCCTGAGTCTGGATGGGGAGCAGGCCTGGTTGAATGCAGGCGACGACACCGACCCTCAGGTGACCGTAAGCGGCGAGAACCTGATGTATGTGATCTACACCTCTGGCACCACCGGCAACCCCAAAGGCGTGGGTGTGACCCATGAAGCGTTGGCGCAACGCCTGGCGTGGATGCAGGACACCTACCGCCTGCAGGCCGACGATGTGCTGTTGCAAAAGGCCCCGATGAGTTTTGACGTGTCGGTGTGGGAGTGCTTCTGGCCATTGATCAGCGGCAGCCGCCTGGTCATCGCGGCGCCGGGCGAACACCGCGACCCGGTGCGCCTGATGGAGTTGATCCAGGCGTTCGGCGTGACCACGCTGCACTTCGTCCCATCGCTGCTGCAGTTGTTCATGGATACACCGGGTGTGGCCCAGTGCACCCGTGTGCGCAGGATGTTCTCCGGCGGCGAAGCACTCAGCGCCGATTTGCGCGACCAGATCCTGCGCACGCTTCCCGGCGTGGTGCTGCACAACCGTTACGGGCCGACTGAAACGACGATTAATGCGACCTGGTGGCCCTGTTCCCTGGCGGATGGCGCGCGTTCGCCGATTGGCCGTCCGTTGGGCAATGTGATCTGCCGGGTGTTGGACGGTGATCTGAATCCGGTACCTGCCGGCGTGGCTGGAGAGTTGTGCGTGGGGGGCGATGGCTTGGCGCGCGGTTATCTCGGGCGGCCTGGGCTGTCGGCCGAGCGCTTTATCGCCGACCCGTTCGGCAGTGCCGGCGCCCGTTTGTACCGCACGGGCGACCGCGTGCGTTGGGCGGATGACGGCGCGTTGGAGTATCTGGGGCGCCTGGATCAGCAGATCAAGATTCGCGGCTTCCGGGTCGAACTGGAGGAAATCTGTGCGTTGTTGCTGCTCCAGGACGCGGTGGCCCAAGCGCAAGTGATCCTGCGCCAAGGCAGTGGCGGCGGCCAGTTGGTCGGCTACTACGTTGCCCAGCCGACTGCACCGGACGAAGTCGAACATGGCCTGGCTTTGCGCACTGCGTTGCAGGCCCAACTGCCGGACTACATGGTGCCCAAACACTTCGTGCGCCTGCCCGAGATGCCGTTGAGCCCGAGCGGCAAGTTGGACCGCAAGGCGTTGCCGGACCCTGGCAGCCAAGTCTTGCAAGGCGAGTACCTGGCCCCTCACAGCAACCTTGAGAAGCAACTGGCGGCGATCTGGCAGGACGTGCTGGACGTTGAGCAAGTTGGCTTGAATGACCACTTCTTCGAGTTGGGCGGGCATTCGCTGTTGGTGATCAATGTGATGTCGCGCATTCAGTTGGAGTTGGGCGTCAAAATCAGCGTGCATGAGCTGTTCCAGCATGCCCAGCTCAAGCAACTGGCGGACCATCTGCAGGGACAGGGGTCAGGGGTCAGCACCGAGAAGCTGTCGTTCCTGGATTCGCTCCTCGACGAAATGGAGGAGGTGTAATGGATAACCAGATGGCTCACAAAATCATGAAGCGCTTTATCGGCCTGCCGCTGGAGCAGCGCAAGGTCTACCTGCAGCGCATGCTGCAGGAGGGCGTTTCGCCGGCTAACCTGCCTATTCCCCAAGTGCGGCTTGAGGCCGATAGCCTGCCGCTTTCGTATGCCCAGGAGCGCCAGTGGTTTCTCTGGCAACTGGAGCCGCAGAGCGCGGCTTACCACATTCCCAGCGCCTTGCGACTCAAGGGCCGCTTGGATATTGCCGCGTTACGCAGGAGCTTTGAGCACCTGATCGCCCGGCACGAGAGTTTACGCACACGGTTCCAGCGGGTCGGTGAGGGCACGCAGCAGGAAATCCTGACCGGTTACCCGGTGGAGCTGCTGCCTGAGGACATCGATGAGCGCCACTTGAAAGCCCGCGTCGAAGAGGAGATTGCGCGGCCCTTCGACCTGGAACAAGGCCCGCTGTTACGCATCAGCCTGTTGCGTGTGGCAGAGCAGGATCATGTGCTGGTGCTGGTGCAGCACCACATCATCTCTGACGGCGGCTCGATGCAAGTGATGGTCGAGGAAGTGGTGCAGGCCTATACCGCATTCAGTCAGGGCCGTGAGATTGACTTGCCGGCGTTGCCGATCCAGTACGCGGACTACGCCCTGTGGCAGCGCAGCTGGATGGAAGCCGGGGAAAAGGAGCGTCAGTTGGAATACTGGCGCGACCTGCTCGGCGGCGACCAACCGGTGCTGGAACTGCCGTTGGACCGGCCGCGCCCGGCCGTGCAGAGTTTTCGCGGCGCGTCACTGGACATCGAGCTGGATGGCGAGTTGGCTGCCGGTATCAAGGCGTTGGCACAGCGCGAAGGGGCGACCAGTTTCATGCTGCTGTTGGCGTCCTTCCAGGCGCTGCTGTATCGCTACAGCGGGCAGCAGGACATCCGCGTCGGCGTGCCGACCGCCAACCGTAACCGCGTGGAGACACAGCGGCTGATCGGGTTCTTCGTCAATACCCAGGTGCTCAAGGCCGATATGGACGAGCACACCAGTGTCTTGACGCTGTTGCGCCAGGCGCGTCAGCGGGTACTGGAGGCCCAGGCGCACCAGGACCTGCCCTTCGAACAGCTGGTGGAAGCGCTGCGCCCGGAGCGCAGCTTGAGTTACAGCCCGTTGTTTCAGGTCATGTTCAACCATCAGGGCCGAGGTGCCGGCAGCGGCAGCGAGCCGCAGGCTTCCAGCCTGGTGCTGGAAGGGTTGGACTGGGAGAGCCGCACGGCACAGTTCGACCTCAGCTTGAATGTCTCCGAGGATGCTTCGCGTATCCAGGCTTCATTTGGCTACGCCACCGACCTGTTCGAAGCGACCACCATCGAACGCATGGCACAGCACTGGCAGCGTCTGTTGAGGGCAATGATCGCGACGCCCGAGGCGTTGATCGATTCGCTGGTGATGCTGGACGTGCAAGAGCGTCGGCAGATCGTCGACACCTGGAATGCCACCACCACCGATTACCCTCTCGAACAGGCCGTGCACCATGGCTTTGAAGCGCACGCCGAACGTACCCCGGATCGGCCCGCCCTGGTGTTTGGCCCCGCGCAATTGACCTACGCCGCCCTGAACCGCCGCGCCAACCGCCTGGCCCATGCGCTGATCGAACGCGGTGTCGGTCCGGACAGCCTGGTGGGCGTGGCGATGGAGCGCTCCGTGGAGATGGTCGTCGCCTTGCTGGCGATCCTCAAGGCCGGGGGCGCCTATGTCCCCGTCGACCCGGAATACCCTCAGGAACGCCAGGCCTACATGCTGGAGGACAGTGCGGTAAACCTGCTGTTGAGCCAGTCACACTTGAGCCTGCCGTCAGCCGACCACGTGCTGCGCATTGACCTGGACCGCGATGAATCCTGGCTGCAAGCGTACAGCGAGGCCAACCCCGGCGTGGCGCTCAGCCCTGAGAACCTCGCCTATGTGATCTACACCTCTGGTTCGACCGGGAAACCCAAAGGCGCGGGCAACAGTCACGCGGCCCTGACCAACCGCCTGTGTTGGATGCAGCAAGCCTATGCACTGGGCGCCGATGACACGGTGCTGCAGAAGACACCCTTCAGCTTTGATGTGTCGGTGTGGGAGTTTTTCTGGCCGCTGCTCAGCGGCGCCCGGCTGGTGATGGCTGCGCCTGGCGATCACCGTGATCCGGCGAAGCTGGTGGCGTTGATCACCGGTGAAGGGGTCACGACCCTGCACTTTGTCCCCTCGATGCTGCAAGCCTTCCTGCAGGACGGCCAGGTCGGGCGTTGCCGCAGTGTGCGGCGCATCGTTTGCAGCGGTGAAGCCTTGCCTGTGGACGCGCAGACCCAGGTATTCGCGAAGCTGCCACAGGCGAGTTTGTACAACCTCTACGGCCCCACGGAAGCCGCCATCGACGTGACCCATTGGACCTGTGTCGACGAAGGCAAGGACGCCGTGCCGATCGGCAAACCCATCGCGAACCTGGGTTGCCATATTCTCGACGGTAACCTGGAGCCTGTGCCGATCGGGGTACTGGGCGAGTTGTACCTGGCGGGCAAGGGGTTGGCGCGGGGGTATCACCGTCGGCCGTTGCTGACCGCTGAACGTTTTGTCGCGAGCCCGTTCGGGGCCGGGGAGCGGATGTACCGCACCGGCGACCTGGCGCGTTATCGGCCGGACGGGGTGATCGAGTACGCCGGGCGTATCGACCATCAAGTCAAACTGCGTGGCCTGCGCATCGAACTGGGCGAAATCGAGGCGCGTCTGCTGGAACATGAACGGGTCCGCGAAGCGGCGGTATTGGCCCTCGATGGCACCCAACTGGTCGGGTATGTGGTGCTCGATGAGGCGGTGCCGGACTGGCGCGAAGCCCTCGCCGCGCACTTATCGCGACACCTGCCGGCCTTTATGGTGCCGGCCCAATGGGTGGCGCTGGAAAGCATGCCGCTGAGCCCCAACGGCAAGCTTGAGCGCAAGGCGCTGCCGCGTCCTGAGGCGGCCTCACGGCAGCGCGACTATGCGCCGCCGCACACCGCGCTGGAACAGCAGGTTGCGCAGGTGTGGCAGCAGGTGTTGGGTGTCGAGCGCGTCGGCCTTGACGATAATTTCTTCGAACTGGGCGGGCATTCGTTGTTGCTGCTGGTGGTCAAGGAACGCCTGGCCGCCCAATGCGGGCTGGTGCTGACGGTCAATCAACTGATGACGCGCCCCACTGTCAGGGCACTGGCCAGCAATGCGACGGAGCAACAGGGGCACTCGCTGCTGGTGGACCTCAATGGTCGCCAGGGCGACGTGTCCTTGTTCCTGTTTCACCCCAGCTTCGGCTCGGCGCATTGCTACAAGGCGATTGCCATGGCGTTGCGCGTGGACATGCCCGTACGCGGCGTCATCTGCCGAGCACTGATCGACCCGCTGGGCGAGGTGCCGACCTGGGATGCGATGGTTGAAGACTATGCCCGGCAGATCCAGGCGGCCCAGCCGCAGGGACCGTATTACCTCGGGGGCTGGTCGCTGGGAGGCAACCTGGCGTTGCAGGTTGCCGCTTACCTGGAAGCGCGGGGCGCCGAAGTCGCATTCGTGGGCTGCATCGATGCGCCGCCACCGCTGCACGTCAAGGCGTTCTGGGACAGGGACAAACCGTTGACCCCGGTCGTAGGCGAGACCCTCGTGGACCGGCGCGTGGAGTTGCTGACGGTGATGTTCCCTGATGCTGCACAGGCCATCACCCAGGCCTGGCAGGATATTGAACACTCTGCAGTGGCTGCTGATCAGCACTGGACAGCGCTGTGTGACTGGGCCGATTCGGCCCTGGGCGAAACGTTCGCCAGCCTGCGCAATGAGTTGCAGCAGGGGGGCGAGCTGGAGGTGTCGTGGGCGTTGAAACTCACCCTGGATGAGCGTTTGCAGGATGCCGACTACGTGCGCATCGCCGCGCCGGTGAGCTGCTGGTGGGCCGCGCAAAGCAAGTCTGAACGGGATCGCCAGGTCATCAGCACGGCGCTTGAGGAGGGCATTGGTCACGGGATCGACGTTTCGGTGGTGATCGATACGACCCACGACCGAATCGTCGACAACCCTGAGTTCATTGCCTCGTTCGTCTCCGTGCTCAAGGGCGCCCGGCGCAGAGGCGTGCCTGATACACCGCATTCGTCTTGATTAGGGGCGCTTCGCACCCCAACGCGGGACAAGCCCGCTCGCCACAGAGGTCCCGGTTTGCTGCGCGGCAGCGCTACTTCGAAGAGGTAGCGGGACCTCCCTCACCACAGGGCGGCGGCTGCCGGGGTCAGAAGTTCCAGCGTGTGCTCAGCATGACGTTGCGCGGATCACCGTAGTAGGCCGTGTTGAAGAAGCCGATGTTGGTGAGGTAATACTTGTCGAACAGGTTGTTGACGTTAAGCGTCGCGCAGACGTTGTCGGTGAACTGGTACTTGGCCATGGCGTCGACCACCCAATAGGCTGGCTGGTGAATGTCTTCGGAACGGAATTTGCCGCTGTTGTAGACCTCTCGCCAGGTTTTGCCTTGCCAGCGCGCGCCGCCACCGAGGGTCAGGCGGTCCAGGGGGCCTGAGAGCTTGTAGGTGGTGAAAAAACTGACCTGGTCCTGGGGTTCCAGGGTCGAGGCCTTATCGCCATGCTCGTCGCGGATGACCTTGTGGGTGTAACCGGCCTGGGCTTGCCAGCCGGGTGCCAGCTCACCGGACAACTCGGCCTCGAAGCCCTTGGTCTTGGCGTTGATGCCCTTGTAGGCCTCGGTAAGCATCGCCGGATTGGTCGGGTTGGCGTTGTATTGCGCATCGGATTGCGCACGGTTGCTTTCATGCACTTCGAAATAGGCCAGGCTGGTGTTCAGCCCGCCGTTGAAGAACTCGCCTTTCACACCGACTTCGTAGTTTTTGCCTTCATCCGGTTCCAGCACCTTGTTGTCGCGGTCGCGGGCCGTCTGCGGATAAAAAATTTCGGTGTAGTTGGCGTATGCGGTGAAGGTGTCGTTGAGGTCGTAAGTGACCCCAACATAAGGAATCAGCTTGCCGGTTTCCGTGGTGTGGCTGTCCCCCGTCAGCCAGTAGTTGGCCACGCGACTGCCGAGAAACACGTTCAAGTCATCCGTGAGGTTCAAGCGTGCCGTTGCGTAGCCGGCCGTCTGCCGCGTGGTCTCATCGAACCGGCTGGTCACCTCGCCCCAGTTCGGTTCCGCGAAGTTGCCGTCGAAGTTCCAGAAGTCGACGACACGGCCATTGGCGTGAATCGGTGACTCCCAATTCTTGCCTTGCCAGTGGGAGTTCGACGCCGATGCGCCCACCACCAGCTCGTGTTCGCGGCCGCCGAGGCTGAACGGGCCACTGGCGTAGATGTCGCCGGAATCAGCGCGGGTATCGCCAGTGAGTTTGTTCGCGTAAACCGTCGACAAGCCGGTCGCCGGGAATGGACCAAGCTGGATCGCCCCCAGCGGAGCGTCATAACCGCTGAACTGATGGGTGTATTGGCCCTTGACCACCCAACCGTTGTCGAAATTGTGCTCCAGAGTGGCGAACGCGCTTTGGGTGAACTGCTCCCAACTGCTCCAGTTGGCGCCGCTGTTGAACGAGCGCTTCACACTGATGCGGTTACCGTTACGGTCAAACAACGGACGGCTGCCCGCCCAGCCCGAGCCGGAGGGATCGCTGTCCTGATAATCGAACCCCAGGGTCAGCAGGGTATCTTCGCTGAGGTCGGCTTCAACGGTGGCGAAATACACGTTGGTCTTGCGTTCATAGCGCTCCATGAACGAGTGCTGGTCCTGGTACGCGGCTACCGCGCGGCCGCGTACGTTGCCGCTTTCCGTGAGCGGACCGCTGACATCAATGTGGGAACGGTAGTTATCCCAGCTGCCCGCGCCTGCCTCAAGACTCGCCCTGAAGTCGCGGGTGGGTTTTTTACGGATCAGGTTGAGCGTTGCCCCAGGGGCACCGGCGCCGGCCAGTAAGCCATTGGCGCCCTTGAGCACCTCTACGCGGTCGTAGATCGCCATGTTCGTGAGGGTCTGGCCCGACGAATAGGCGGCGTTACGCAAGGTGGGGATGCCGTCATATTGGAAGTTTTCGATGGAGAAGCCGCGTGCGAAGTATTCGGTCCGCTCGCTGTCCAGTCTGGACACGGTGATACCGGGCGTATGACGCATCACATCGTCGATGGAGGCAAGCCCGAAATCATCCATGTGCTGGCGTGTGATCACACTGATGGACTGCGGTGTTTCACGCGGGGTCAGCACCATCCGCGTGGCGGTAGCAATGGTGCCCGGGGTATAGGAACCCGAACCTTCGGTCACCGTGCCCAACTGGTTGGCGGTCACCGCAGTGGTCCCCAGCTCCAGCGCGGCGGAACCGCTCGCCGTGATGGTGACGGTATTACCTTGCAGGCCGTAGTTGATGCCTGTGCCCTTGAGCAGGGCGGTGAGGGCCTGGATGGGCTCCAGCGTGCCCGTCACCGCCTTGCTGCTTTTGCCTTGCACATCCATCGGGCTGTACAGCACCTGCAGATTGGTCTGGCGGCCAAACTCCTGCAGTGCGGCCCCCAACGGCTGGGCCGCGATAGTGATCTCGATCTCATGGGCCTGTACGTAACCGGCGATGGGCAGCGTCACCGCCAGGGCCAGCGCACAAGGCATCAGGTTGACGTTCAGGGCCCGCCGCATGAACAGCGCGTTGCTCAAGGGGCGCAGACCGAGGCGTACTGACATGGATGTGTTCTCTTCTGTGTTTTCAGGCAGGCAGTTTACAAGCGTTTTTGAGTCTGGTTCTCATTAACACTAGTAAGACGTAGCTGCCCGGAAAAACCGGAAAAGAAAATTCACGCCAGCTCCATTTCCTCCACCACTTTGCCGGCGCGCAGGCGTACCAACTGGTCGGCGATGTCGAAATAGCGGTCGTCGTGGCTGATCACGATGATGGTCTTGCCCAGGCGCTTGAGGTCCGGCAGCAGCTCTGTGTAGAAGATGCGGCGGAAGGCCGGATCCTGGTCGGCGGCCCATTCATCGAACACCAGCACCGGGCGTTCCTCCAGCCAGGCATTGACCAACGCCAGGCGCTTGCGCTGCCCGGTGGACAGGTCGGTGGTGCTGAATGCGCCGTCCTTGATCGTGACTTTGTGCGCAATTTCCAGGCGTTCCAGGTACTGGGCGGCACTGTCCATCGATTGCGGCCCGCCACTCTGGACCAGGTCGTCAAACAGGTAATAGTCGGCGAACACCGTGGTGAACAACTGGCGATAATCGTCGCGGGTAGGCGCGGTCACCGCTTCGCCATTGAGGTGGATCTCACCGGATTGCGGTTGATACAGCCCCAGCAGCAGCTTGATCAGCGTGGTTTTGCCACAGCCGTTCTCGCCCACGATAAACACGATATCGCCTTGCTTGATGGTCAGGTTGATAGGCCCCAGATGGAACGGCTCGCTGCCTTCCACCGGCGGTGGGCTGTAGCTGACGTTGCGTAGTTCCAGGCTGCTAACCACCGGTTTTGGGGCTTCGGTGTCTTCGAGCAGCAGATGCGGCTCGGGGGACGAGAAGCGTTCGGACAGTTCGGCGATACGCGAGAACGCGATCTGCGCGCGGCTGACGATCGGCAGTGCCGTCACCACATGCTCAAGGGGGCCTTTCATGTACAGCAACACCAGCACGAAACCGGTAATCACCGCCGGGTCGGGGTTGGGGTTATAGGCCTGGAACGCCAGCGCCAGACCGATGACCACAAAGAACAACATGGAGCCGAAGGTCTTGGCGACGATGAAGATGTTCACCGAGCGCACCTGGATATCGCTGATACGGTCGGCGGTGGCCTGGATGCGATGGGTATTCATGCGGTAGCGGCGCGGCCGATGGATGCGCAGCTCCTTTGCGCCGGAGGCAATTGCGCTGTAGTAGCGCTGCAGTTCGTCTTCCTGGTCGCGGGCGGCTTCGAAGCCCTTGATTCCTGCGGAGCGCGCTACGTACTGCACCGAGGTACCGATCACAATCGCCACGATCATCATCAAGAACATCGGCACCGACAGGTACGCCAGGTAGCCCAGGCAGCCCAGCGTGACCGTGGAGGCGATGGCCAATGGGGTGAAGGAAAAGGAAAAGTCACTGATGGTGTCGACGTCGTGGGTCAGCACCGGAATCAGCTTATGGGTGCGGTAGCGCTCGATTTGCTCGATGGGGGCTGACAGCACTTTCTCACCGAGTTCCTTGCGCAGGGCAGCGATGATGCGTTGACCGACGTAGTTGGTGCCGATGTCCGAGACGATTGAACTGATCAGGGCGAGCACACACAGCGCCGCGAAGGTCAGAATCACCCCTTGCGTCATGCCGGTGGAGGAGTGCAGGGCTTTATTGATGGTCGCCAGCAGCAACGTGATGGCCAGGCCGCCGGCCATGCCCAGGGCGACGGAGATCGTCATGATGGTGCGAAAGGGCCTGAGCAATGCGAGCAGGCCTTTGAAGGCGCCGCGCTTGGGGTCGGTCATAAATACTTCCCGGAAAGTGAGTGAGAGGGGGACTGGGCACACAGACCCTTACCCATGACAAACGAAGTGTTGGCGCGACTATTTAGCTCGGTGTGCGCGACGGAGCGGTGCGCGGATAAATTGCCCGGCACCTGGTTCGTTCTTGTGGTGTAGGCGCACGCGTATGGGCGCGTGCCTGATCTATCCAGCGAGAGCGAAGCAATGACGAAAAAGAACCTGGTGTATGTGTGGTCCCTGCGCAATGCCGCTGCCGACAAGGCCGGCCAGCCAGTGGCCTACAAGGACCACGAGCGCTACATGAAATCGGTGCTGGAATTTCTGGTGGGGTCGCTCAACGACACGCCCTTGGGCGAGGCCTACAACCTGGTGGGCGTGGTGTATGACGACGATGAGCGGAACCCGCGTGACCAGCAGTTGGTGGCTGACTATGGGTTTGCCTACAAGCCGGGGCGCCAGTGGCTCTATCCGGCGGATTTGCAGGTGCAGGGCAGGCTGGTCAATGATCTGCTGCTGAGCGTGCCGTCCACCTATCGCCGCCTGCCACGGGGCAGTGCCGAGCATATCGCCGGCAAGCAGGACTTCGAGCGTCGCCTGCATGACACGCTGGTGGAGTTGAAGGCCGATATCGTGGTGCTGGACGGCTTGCTGGTGATCCTCGATGAACTGGTACGCCCGGGCGCGCCGTTTGCACGTCGGATCATGAACATTCACCCCGGTATCACCCGGATCGAATCGCCCTATGAGCGCCGGGGTGCCTACGCCACCTGGAATGCCTTGTACGGTGCCCGTGGCCAAGCCGTGGTGGATTGGGCGACCAAGCAGACGCAGCCGTGTGAACCGCTGTACCTCACTGGCGCGTCATTCCACTACGTGGACAACGGCATCGACTCCGGCGAAGTGTTCCACGACGTGCTCAAGACCGAGATCTCCCCGGACGACACTATCCTCGAACTGCGCTGGAACAACTTCAACAACAGCCTGTTCCCGGCATTGCATGAAGGCCTGGAGCTGTTGGCGCAGAAGGGGGTCTAAGCCGCGCACGATTTGACTGTGGGAGGGGGATTGCTCCCGATGGCGGAGTATCAGTCAATGGCGATGTCGACTGCCGCACCCCATCGGGAGCAAGCCCCCTCCCACATCAAATCCCGTCAGCTTCAGAGATCGCGCACTACCCTGAAGCCAATCCAATCCCCACGCGTCTGCGGATAGATGTTATTGCGGTTGCCCGAGCGCGAGAACACCGGCGCTTCGCCCCAGTCATTGCCCCGAATCTGGTAGCCCTTGCAGTTCGGCTCCATCCAGGCGCTGCCGTCGGTGGGGGCACCGATATAGTTGGGGTGCTCGCAGTCGGCAACCCGCTCATAGACATTGCCATGCATGTCGTACATGCCAAATGCGTTAGGCGGGTAGCTGCCCACGGGCGAGGAATAGCTGTAGCCATCGGCCGGGCCATAGGTGTTGGCATGCTTGGCGATGCTGTAGCCCTTGCCCTCGTCGAACGGGAACGGGAATGGCCCGGTGGAGCCAGCACGCGCGGCGTATTCGCGCTGAGCTTCGCTGACCATGTGGTACCGCTGGCCGGTCTTTTTCGACAGCCACGCCACATAGTTCTTGATGTCGTCCATGTCCATGCACACCGCCGGCTGGCGCGGGCCCTGGGGGTAGCGCGGCTTGCTGGCGATGCATTCGCGGCCAGGGCGGGTGTCGCCGTCGGCGATCTTCACGCCGGTCTGGCGGATATAGCTGTCCCATTCGCCGGCGGTGATGTGGAAGCGGCTCATGGCGAACGGCTTGGCGAAGGTCACGTCATGCATCGGGCCTTCGTCCGGCTCGCGGCCGACTTCATCTTCCGGCGTGCCCATGGTGAAGGTGCCGGCGGGCAGCACGACCATCTCCGGGCAGTCCTTGCAGTCCTTGAACACTTTGCCCGGTTGCGGTGTGGCGGCCTGGGCGAGGCCTGGCAGCAGCGCGCCGCACAGCGCGGTCAGCGCCAGGGCCGTCAGGGGTTTGAGTCGAAATGGAGTCATGTGGGCCTCTCGTGCAAAGGGGGAAAGGAGGGTCACAACCGCTGGCTGAGCAGGGTCATGAAGCGCTGGATTTCGTTGGAGTTGTTGAGCAGGCCAGGCGCCGTGCGGATCACCGGGCCGACATCGCGGTCTACCGCGTCGATCACTACACGGTTCTTCTGCATATAGGCCGCCACCGCGTCACTCGCCTGGCCCTTGACCCGGAAGAAGGTAAAGCCTGCGGACAGTTCGCGGCTGCGCGGGGTGACCAGTTCGATCTGCGGGTGCGCCAGCAACTGGTCCTTGAGTTCGGCGTTCAGCCCATGGATGCGCGCCTGCACCGGCGCCTTGCCCAGTTGCAAGTGCAGCTTGAAGGCCTCATCCGCCGCCCAGCGATGCTCGAAGGCGTGATAGCCACCGGGTGTCATGGTGGTGGAGAAGTCCTTGTCTTCGGAGAAGGTCGGCACCATGGGTGTGACGTACGGGTTTTCAGGATTGCGCGCACAGACCAGCCCGGTGCCGCGCGGACCGAACATCCATTTATGGGTGCCGGCGATAAAGAAGTCGCAGCGCATGTCGGGGAAGTCGAGGTTTTCCACGCCGAAACCATGCACGCCATCCACCACATAGAGCATGCGGTCCTTGTCGTCGCGGTTGCGGTTGTACTCCTCCACCAGCTTGCCGATCTCGCCGATGGGCAGTTTCACGCCGCTGCCGGACTGCACCCAGGTCATGCCCAGTACGCGGGTGTTGGGGCGGATATTGCGCTGGATATTGCCCAGCACCTCATCGGCAGAGACCTGGCTGGCGCGTTCGAACAGTTTGATCCGGCGTACCTGAGTGCCTTGCTTGAGCACACGGAAATCCAGCACATTTTGGGTCGCGTAATGCTCGTGCACGGTGGTGAGGATTTCCTGGTCCGGGCGCACCTTGATGCCGCCATAGATCATCGCCAAGCCTTCGGAAGTGCTGCCGGTGAGGGCGATCTGCGGCGGCGTGGCCTTGAGGTAGCGGCCAGCCCATTCGCGCACCTGGCCCTCGCGTTTCCAGGTTTCCTCCAGGTCCCAGTCCATGGCGAGCCCGGGGTTGCGGTCAATCTGCGTGCGGTAGCGCTCAATGGCTTCGCGCACCGGCCGGGGGTGCGAGGCCACGAGGAAATTGGAGAAGTGCAGGTAATCCGGGTCCTGGTTGAATAACTGCTTGAACCCCGTCCATGGGTCATTCGTTGCGTTGGCGGCCAGGGCTTGCGGGAGGTATGCAGCACCCAGCGGCAGGCTGGCGGCAAACACCCCGGCCTGCTTGAGAAACGTACGGCGGTCGGTCATGGACATGCTTCTGGATGATTAGCGGTTGGCCAAGGGTTTGGCGGCTTTTTGTACCTGGTCCCACACCCGCAGGAAGTTGCCTCCCCACAGCTTGGCGATATCGGCTTCGGAGTAGCCGCGCTGGATCAGTTCAGCGGTGACGTTGCGGATTTCGCCGACGTTGTTCCAGCCGTCGAGGCCGCCGCCGTCGTTGAAGTCCGAAGCGATGCCGACGTGATCGATACCAATCTTGCGCACGGTGTAGTCGACAGCGTCGCCCCAGTCCTTGAGCGTGGCCTTGGGTTCTTCTTCAAGAATGCCGTACAGCCCCTGGGCGTACTGGCCGAACTTCTGCTCCGGCCATGCCGCGATGATCGCGTCCCCTGGCATCAGGGCCATGGCCAGGTTGGGCAAGGGTGGCAGGTCGAAACGCGCGCGCAGGGTATTGAGTTTGTCCTGGGTCGGCTGGCTCAGGGGGCGTATATAGGCCGGGAAGCCCACCACCTGCACCACGCCGCCGCTGTTTTTGATCAGCTGCAACTCCTTGTCGCTGAGGTTGCGCGGGATGTCGACCGACGCGCGCGGTGCAGAGTGGGACGCCACCATCGGCGTGCGACTCAGTTGCGCGACTTGCTCCAGCGCCTTGGTCGACATCTGCGACACATCAATGATCACCCCCAGGTCGTTGAGGCGCTGCACGGCCTGCTTGCCGATGTCCGACAGGCCTTCAAGCGCATCGACGGAGTCATTGAAAAATGGCAGCGGGCGTGAAGAGTCGGACCAGGCGTTATTGCCGATATAACTAAAACCGAACATGCGCATGCCGCGTGCGGCCCACAGGTCCAGTTGGTTCAGGTCGTTACCCAGTGGGTAGGCATTGAGCATGCTGATAAAAATTGCGAACTTGCCTTCGCCATGCAGGCGTCGAAAGTCATCCGGTGTATAGGCAATGCCGACTTGATTGGGAAAGTCACGCACCATGCCGGAGATGATCTTGTAGCGCACTTCCTGCTCGTGGCGTGCTTCCTCGACAAAACCGTCCGTGGGCTTGTGCGGCGCGTTGGGGCCATTCCAGATTTCCGGCCAGCCGAAGATCGTCAGGGCTGCGCCGGACAAGCGCCCGCGTGCCGCCTTGGCCAGGTCGAACTGGCCGCTGCCGTCCTTGTCCGCCTCGTTGCCGGCGGTGCCGAAGTCCATGGGGACGGTGATATGGCTGTCGAACGACAGCAGGCGGTCCTGCATTTCATTGGCTTGCTTGATCACTGCCAGTGGGTAGCCGGCATTGCCCTTGAACCAGTGATTCCAGACCAGGAAGCCTGCGCCGGCACCGATGGCCAGTGCCAGCGGCAAGCCGAGGTACAGCGCCTTTTTCGAACGTGGTTTTGTCATTGCCATCTCAGTCAGTTGAGGCCTTCGCTATCAGGGAAGAACGAGTGATACGCGGCAAAATTTAGGCGGGGCGGGCAGGGCGGTAAATTTCCCCGGCGTGCAAACGTTCTAGCTCTGATAAAGCCGTTTCCTAAGGTAGACAATGACCATCTCTCGACGTGGGTTCATCGCAGGCCTGGCGCTGACCGGCGCGGCTGTGCCGGCCGCCTTCTATGCCCATCGCGAGTTGACGCGAGAAGAAGAATTCCCCATCACCCCCGGCGAAGCCACCGTGGACCTGGCCGACACCGCCGGGCAGCATTTGGCCAACACCTTGCGCGGGGTGTGGAGCCTGCGCCTGGAAGGCCGCGATGCCGCTCTCAAGGGGGTGCCGCGGCAAGGCCTGGAGCTGCTGCTCGACATCGCCCCCCGTGGCCGTGGCCTGCGCGGTTACCTGGACACCGCCGCCAACCTGCGCGCTGAGGGCGAACCGCGCTACCGCGTGCTCGGTGACCTGCTGACGGGCGAGGGCGCCTTGCTCTACTGGCGCCTGATCGACCGCGACGCGCCCGACGGCAGGCCCGCCTATGAGTTCAAGATGACCCTCGATGAAGTCTGGGCCGCCTTCGGCAATGCCGGCAGCGGCACGCTCAGTGGGCAAATCCTCGACCTGGATCGGCCCCTGGCCTTGACCGAGCGCGACAACCGCTTTATCGCCCACAAACAGCTGTTTCCCGAAGCCCGCCAACGCATCGGCCTCAACCCGACCCTGCTGGCCTGGCTGATTGCCCCCGAGCACCGCCTGTTTCACCAGCTATGGCACGCCACCCGTGACCAGTGGCACAAACTCTCCGAAGAAAAACGCGACGCCCTGCGCGGCATCGGCTGGCAACCCGGCCCGCGCGGCAAGGAGCGCGACGCCCGTGGCAAACACAAAGACCGCAACGGCTCGGGCATCGACTTCTTCTTCATGCACCGGCATATGCTCGGCACCGCGCGGTCCATGCAGGACTTGCCCTCGTGGCCCGCATTCCCCGAACCGCAACCGGCGCTGGAGCGCGATCGCCTGGGCTTCCTGCGCTACTTCGACAACCACGACGGCTTCGCGCTGCCGCCCACTTGGTCAGCAGCGGACGACAGCGAGTACACCCAGTGGGTCAGCGACATCAAGGCCGCCGAGACCTACCACAGCAACTTCCAGGTCTGGGAGTCCCAATACCGCGACCCACGCTACCTGGCCCAGCGCACCCTGGGCCAACTGGGCTCCGAAATGGAGTTGGGCCTGCACGACTGGCTGCACATGCGCTGGGCCTCGGTGCCCCGGGACCCGTCCAACGGCGCACCGGTACCCCTTGCCCGAGATCCAGCCGACTTCGCCGCACGCTGGTATGCCGCAGAAAACGACTTCCTCGGCGACCCGTTCTCCTCCCATGTAAACCCGGTGTTCTGGCATTTCCACGGCTGGATCGACGACCGCATCGAAGACTGGTACCGCGCCCACGAACGCTTCAACCCCGGCGAAGTCAGCCGCCTGGAAGTCAACGGCGTGGCCTGGTTCGCTGCGGGACGCTGGGTCGAAGTCGGCGACCCCTGGCTGGGCCCGGACACCCACGGTTGCAGCACCACCCCGGGGTTGCAGATGGGCCGGTCGATGGAGATGGACCCGGAGACCATGAAGCTCGCATTGCGCATTACCTTTGGTGCCGAAGATGAGGCGCTGCAGGGCTTGTTCAAGCGCGTGCCGAAGCGGCCTTGGTATGCGCGGCATTTGAAGGTGAAGGCGCGAGAGGTTTGATTGGTTGTCGCTGGATTTCAAGTTTTACGATTTAAAACGGCAGTGGCAGGAGGGTATTCTGACGCTGCCGGGGATTCAGACTTTTAGGGCGTTCTGTTTTTCCCTCTGAATGGCCGGTTTATCTATTCCACCTATAGCTCATCCCACTTATAAACTTAACGGTTATAAGTTTAAGCGTGTTTTTGTACGCTCCTGAAGTTTTCAAACTTCTATCTGTTTTTATAAGATTCCTACAGTTCTTTTTAGAAAGTTCTGACGGTTAAATCTTACCTTGTTATTTAAACATTAAATCTGAATTGAAAGAGCTGTAATCTGGGCGATTTGTGGGACGTTTCCCTAAAGCGTCTCGGAAAGCTCTTGGGTGTGAATTAGGGGGTGGTAGAAATTGCTGGCGGTACTTCATTCTAATTAGGAAGAGATCGCCACATGACGCGTAGCGCTTTGGCTTCTCCAGTAAAGGAATCTATGTGGGTGTAGGTTCCAGTCTTACTTTTCTCTGATGGCATAAGTGCTGTTGGCAAGACTATGGATGGGGTTATGACTTTAAGCAGTTTCCAAAATGAAGTACCCAAGGCCAGGGTTAATATCAAACTCGACCTGCATACCGGTGGTGCGCAGAAAAAAGTCGAACTGCCGTTGAAACTGATGGTGATGGGCGACTACAGCAATGGCAAAGAACAACGCCCGCTTTCGGAGCGAGGCAAGATCAATATCAATAAAAACAACGTTGACAGCGTCTTGGCTGACTTCTCCCCAGGCCTCAAGCTCACAGTGCCTGACACCTTGAGCGACGATGCATCCGACACCCCTGTCGAGCTCAGCTTTCAGCGCATGAAAGACTTCGAACCCGAGCAGGTAGCGCGGCAGATTCCGCAACTGCGTGCCCTGTTAGCTATGCGCAATCTGCTGCGCGATCTCAAATCGAACCTGCTGGATAACATGACCTTCCGTCAGGAGTTAGAGCGCATCCTCAAAGATGATGCCCTGAGTGATGAACTACGCGCTGAGTTAGCCGACTTGGCGCCTGAAACTCATTAATTTAACTCGATTTTTTAAAGGGAAGTTCCGTTATGGCTGTAGAGAATTCCAGGGAACAGTCGCGCAGTGCCACAGTGCTGTCTGAAGCGTGCGGTGGCATTTATGGTGCGCTGTTTAACAAGATCAATCTGAACCCGGTTGCACAGTTAGGAGGTATCGAAATTTTTCAAAATGCTGAGGCGCTGTCTGAGGTCTCGGCCGATGAACGGGTGACAGCAGCAATCAGTGTATTTTTAAAGTTACTTAAACAATCGCCGTATAAAGTCGAACGTTTGGATAAAGTCCTGCTGGACGAACATATCGCCGCTTTGGATAGGCAGATCAGCCGACAGCTCGACGCGGTCATGCACCATCCAGACTTCCAGCGCGTCGAGTCGACCTGGCGCGGTGTGAAGTCGTTGATTGATCAGACGGATTTCCGTCAAAACGTGCGCATCGAACTGTTGGATATCAGCAAGGACCACCTGGTGCAGGACTTCGAGGATGCACCGGAGATCGCCCAAAGCGGCTTGTATTTGCACACTTACACCCAGGAGTACGACACTCCGGGCGGTGAGCCAATTGCGGCAGCAATCTCCAACTATGAATTCGACCGGAGTCCTCAGGACATCGCGCTGCTGCGCAACATTTCGAAAGTGTCCGCCGCCGCACATATGCCGTTTGTGGGCGCCGTCGGGCCAGCCTTCTTCGGCAAAGAGTCCATGGAGGAGGTTGCCGCGATCAAAGACATTGGCAATTACTTTGACCGTGCCGAATACATCAAGTGGAAGGCGTTCCGCGACAGTGACGATGCGCGTTACATCGGTCTGACCATGCCACGCGTACTCGGGCGCCTGCCCTATGGGCCCGATACCATCCCCGTCCGAAACTTCAATTACATCGAAAGCGTCAAGGGACCGGATCACGGCAGATACCTGTGGACCAATGCCTCGTTTGCCTTTGCGGCCAACATGGTCAAGAGCTTCATCGCCAATGGTTGGTGCGTGCAAATTCGTGGGCCGCAATCGGGGGGCGCGGTGACTGAGCTACCCATCCACTTGTATGACCTGGGCACCGGCAATCAGGTCAAGATTCCCTCCGAAGTCATGATTCCGGAAACCCGTGAGTTTGAATTCGCCAACCTCGGCTTCATTCCGCTTTCGTACTACAAGAACCGCGATTATGCGTGTTTCTTCTCGGCCAACTCCGCGCAGAAACCGGCGTTGTACGACACGCCCGATGCCACCGCCAACAGCCGAATCAACGCGCGCCTGCCTTACATCTTTCTGCTCTCACGCATCGCCCACTACCTGAAGCTGATCCAGCGCGAAAACATCGGCACCACCAAGGACCGTCGTCTGCTGGAGCTTGAACTGAACAAATGGATTGGCGGGCTGGTGACCGAGATGACGGACCCCGGCGATGACTTGCAGGCCTCGCACCCGCTACGCGATGCCAAGGTCACGGTCGAAGACATTGAAGACAATCCGGGATTCTTCCGCGTCAAGTTGTACGCCGTGCCGCACTTCCAGGTCGAGGGCATGGACGTGAACCTGTCGCTGGTTTCGCAGATGCCCAAGGCCAAAGCCTGACTCAATCGTAGGGAAACGATGTCATGAAGATCGATCGCCCTCTATGGGCCGCCGGAGCATTGCTGTCGCCACAGCAATTTCAGCAGCAGACGCGCTATGAGGCCTGGGCCAATAACCAGCTCGCGCTACTGACGTGGGTACACCCCTGGGGTGTAGAGGCCGCAGACTTCGACCTGGATGCCTTGCGACTGGGCAAGCTCAAAGCCACTCAATTGTGTGTGCGGATGCCCGATGGCACTTGGATCGACACCGAATGCATGGATCGGCTTCCCTGCGCGTTGGAACTGGCGTGCCTGCTGACGGATGAGGTTCAGGACGTGACCGTGCAATTGGCCCTGCCACTCGAGCAAGCCAACGGCAACAACTGCGTGTTTGAAGGCGGCAGAGTCGACCGGCCCACCCGTTATCGTCAGGACTGGCGCCAGGTCCAGGATATCTACGCTGACGAGATGCAGTCGATTGGCGTGCTGGAGCACGCGCTGAGCCTGCGCCTGCACACGGACGACAACGCAGATTACATAACGTGTCCGGTCGCGCGGCTAGTGCGAGACGGGAAGGGTGCGTGGAGCCTGGACCCCGGCTACGTGCCGCCATTGCTCAGCTTCGCCGCCCATCCTGGATTGTTGAATCAACTGGACAACCTGTTGACGCAATTGGCCGCCAAGCGGCAACGGCTCATGGGGATGCGACGGGAAAGCAATCAGCGCATGGCCGACTTTGCCGTGGCCGATGTCTCGCTGTTCTGGCTGCTGAATGCCTTGAACACCTCTCAGCCCCTACTGGCGGATGTTCGGGCGTTTCCCGCACGGCATCCCGAGCATGTCTATCAAGCGCTAATCACGCTGGCCGGCGGCCTGATGACGTTTTCATTGGAACACGATATCGACGAAATTCCGCCGTATCGGCACACGCATCTGGAGGCGGTATTCCCGCCGTTGATGCACAGCATTTCCCGTTTGCTGGAGGCCAGTCTGCCGTCGCGGGTCATTGCTTTGCTGCTGGAGGAAAAGGGGCCCAACCGCTGGCAGGTCACGCTGAATGACCCGCGCCTACGCGAACGCGACGGTGCCGATTTCTACCTGTCGGTGCGCTGCCGACTCCCGGCGGCGCAGTTGCAGGATCAGTTCCCGCGCCTGTGTAAGATCGGCACGCCCGACGCTGTCAATTACCTGGTCAATGCGGCACTCGACGGTGTGCCGTTGCAGGCGCTGAGCCATGTGCCAGCGGCGATTCCGTTGCGCCTGGAAAATCAATACTTCGCGCTTGATCTCGGTCATGCCAGCGGGCAGGCAATGCTGGACGAAGGCGTTTGCGCTTTCTACGTCCCCAGCACATTAGCCGACGTCAAGCTTGAACTGTTTGCGGTGCTGCGCTCATGAAATTGACGCCTTCCAAAGAACCAAACACGGATATCGATGCGCTGTTGCAGGACACCTACCTGCTGGTGGTTGAGTTGCGCCAGGGCGCCTCGGTGCAAAACAGCCGGGAGCTGGAGCAGCTTTGCACTGGGCACGTGGAGCAGGTGCGCCAGCAGCTCAAGCGGGCGGGCTTGGATCAACGCAGCATCGATCACATCAGCCATGCGCAATGCGCGTTGCTCGACGAGACAGTGCTGACTTACGCCGGCGATGATGCGCGGGCATCCTGGGCCAGCGAACCGTTACAGGCCAAGTTTTTCAACCGCCACCAGGCGGGTGAGTTTCTGTATGAAGACATCCGCGAAGTTCTGCGCGGGCCCGCACCTGATCGGCATGTGCTGACGGCATTTCAGCGGGTATTGATGCTGGGCTTTCGCGGGCGCTACCGCGATCTGGATGATCCTGAACGTGAGCAATTACGGGTTGCCCTTGACGCGCGGGTCACACCGTTCAAGGTCAGCCATGGCCTTGTTACCCAGGCGGGTGGGGACTGGGTTGCCGGCTTGTCGTGGCTGCGCGCACCGCTGATCCATATCCTGGCGATGGGCCTGGTGCTTGCGGCGACAGGGTGGGGATTGGATCACCTGTTGAGCGATGCGCTTGCCTCGCTCATGCCTGATCAGGGGTGAGGGGACGATGACCTTCAACCTGCATCGAATCCTGTCCCTGTGGGCGGGTGTCCTGGTCTTAGCTCTCCTGGTCATCATTCCGCTCGCGCTGTGGGTGCGTGCCGTTGGGGTGTTGATCGCGGTGTGTTGTGTTGCATGGGCCTGGGTATCGCTGAACCGTCGGACCGAGCGCCTGCTTGGGGCGGTCAGGTTGGCCGATAACATGGCATTGCCTGCGGCGTCGTTTCGTCACCCTGTGGTGCTGGTCTGCGGAGACAGCCTGCAAGGTCTGTTCGGTGAGATTCCGGCCGAGCGGTTGGCCCTACGTGTTACGGCCTCGGGTTGCTATGTGCGTGTCCCGAACGTGGCGCAACTGCCAGCCGTCACCGAGGCGCTTTTGGCACTGCGGCCGGGTTGGGCTGGGCAACTGGGCGTAATGTTCATAGTCAATCCAGGCGCCCACAGTGACAGCGCCGTCCTCGCCGGTCAGGTGCGTGCCTTCAGCCATCAGCTTGCCGTAGTGCGCAAGCGCGACGTTGCGCTGCCGCTGTTGCTGATGAGCTACCTGCAAACCCAGCACGGTGAAGAGCCCTGGTTCTGTTGGAGTAACGGCCAGGCCGAGACCCGTGTCCGTGACGCGGGTGCATGTGTCGGTTTGGATGAGTGGCAGCGGCAGACTGCTGACTTGCCCCTCCAGGCCGTGCGGATGCAGGCGAGCATACAGCTGAACAGTGTCGTGGCCTGGCTGCATGAAGCGGTGCTGCCACACCTGGTCATTCGTAACGCGCGCAGCCCCTTGGCAACCCTCTGTGCGGTCAAGCTGGCGGCGGCGCTTACTCAAGCGGTTCCGGGAAACCTATGGCAGCAATGGTTGCGCAGCAAGGTCGCATTGGCTGATAACCGGCAGGTGGCAACGGACGTGCAGTTGCCATTTCCCGACCCTTTGCTCAACCTGCTTGCACTCCGCCCGCGGCGTACCCCACTGCAACACGCAAGCCTCGTGGCGCTCTGGTTGTTCACCGGCGCAGGTGTCATCGCGCTCGCCAGCTCTGCCTGGCAGAACACCCTATTGGTGCGCCAAGTCAGTGACGACCTGCGGCGCTATTCGGCTATCCCCCAGCCGAGCCAGCGTAATCAGCGTGAGTTTCTTTGGCGTGAAAACGCTGTGAGCGTGCTCCGTCAGCATGCCCAGCGTCTGGACGCTTACTACCGACACGGCGCGCCCCTGGCCTTTGGCTTGGGCCTGTATCGCGGCGAACGCCTGCGCGCGCCGCTCCAGGCTGTGCTTGCCGCCCATAGTGAGCCGCCATCGACCGACACGCCTGAGCCACCCGCCACGGCGGTGCAGCTCGATAGCCTGTCACTGTTCGCTCCCGGCAGCGCCCAGCTCAAACCGGGCTCGACACAAGTCCTGATCAAAGCGCTGGTCGACATCAAGGCCCAGCCAGGCTGGCTGATCGTTATCGCGGGGCATACCGATGCCACCGGAGATAGCCAACAAAACCTACGGCTCTCCCACGCCCGTGCCGCCGCCGTGCATGCCTGGATGCAACACATGGGGCGCATCCCCGCCAGTTGCTTTGCGGTGCACGGATTCGGCGCCAGCTTCCCGATTGCAAGTAATGACACCGAGGCGGGACGTGCCGCCAATCGCCGCGTCGATATCCGTCTGGTACCGGAGACGGGGGCCTGCGAGCTCTCCCGCCCTGGGCCGGACAGACAACCCCCTGTCGCATCCCGCGACGTTTAAATTTCCGAGAAAAGGAGCTTCACATGGCAATTCCCGTTTACCTCTGGCTGCAAGACGATGGTGGTGCCGAAATCAAGGGTTCGGTGAATGTCGATAAGCGTGTGGGCAGTATCGAGGTGGTCGCCCAGGACCACAGCCTGTACATCCCCACCGACAACAACACCGGAAAACTGACCGGCGCGCGGGTTCACACCCCATTTCTGTTCTCCAAGGAAATCGATGCGTCCAGTCCCTACCTCTACAAGGCGGTGACCACCGGGCAGACCCTCAAGAGTGCCGAGTTCAAGTGGTACCGCATCGACGATGCAGGGCAGGAAGTCGAGTACTTCATCACCACGCTGGAAAACGTCAAGGTGGTGAAAGTCGCGCCGAAAATGCACGACGTCAAAGACTCCAGCAAAGAGAAGCACAACCACCTGGAACAGATTGAGTTGCGCTACGAGAAGGTCACCTGGACCTACAAGGACGGCAACATCATCCACTCCGACTCCTGGAATGAACGCCAAAGCGCTTGATGCACTTGGAGCCGCAGGCAGGTTTTCGCCTGCTGGCTCCCGGTGTGCTGGGTTGAGCGTCCGTTCGCGGGCGTTCAGCCAATCACATCGAGTTGAAAACCCACTCACCTGGCACTCCGAACAAGGACGCAACCGTATGGCATCGAATTCCACCCGCTTGCTTCGCCGTCTCAACCCCTATTGCGCACAGGCGTTAAGTGCAGCAGCGTCGTTGTGCCAGAACCGTGCACATGCGCAGATCACCATTGAGCACTGGCTGCTCAAGTTGCTGGGGCAGGGGGACGGTGACCTGACCATCATCGCGCGTCGTTACGAGTGGAATCTGGAGACGCTGTGGTACGGGTTGCTGGAGCACATCGATCAGTTGCCCCGCAGCGTGCAAAGCAAGCCGCAGTTGTCGGGGCCGCTGCAGCAACTGATCAAAAATGCCTGGATGCTTGCCTCGCTGGACGACAACAACGACAGCCTGCGCTCCGTACATCTTTTGAGCGCGCTGATGGAAACACCGGACCTGCTGGCGTGTGAAGCCGCGTGGCCGCTGCTCAGCCTCAGTCAGGTGCAGTTGCAGCGTCTCGCGGCACTGTTGGATCAAACATCCGAGGAGCGTCCAGGGCTGCAAGCCTCTGCCCCATCGGGCAACACTGCTGCGCCTTCCAGTGAACTCGCCATGCTCCCGCCCCGCGTCAGTCAGGAGGATGCGTTGCAGGCTGTGTTGGACAGATTCACCCACGACCTCACCTCGCAGGCGGCGCAAGGGACAATCGACCCGGTATTTGGTCGCGACGACGAAATTCGCCAGGTCATCGACATCCTCAGTCGCCGGCGCAAGAACAATCCGATCCTGGTGGGTGAGCCTGGCGTCGGCAAAACCGCACTGGTTGAAGGCCTGGCCCTGAACATTGCCCAAGGCAAGGTGCCGGACAGTCTCAAATCGGTCAGTGTGCGTACCCTTGACCTGGGCTTGTTACAAGCCGGGGCAGGGGTCAAGGGCGAGTTTGAACAACGCCTGAAAAGCGTGATCGACGCCGTACAACAGTCCGAAAAACCGGTGCTGCTGTTTATCGATGAGGCCCATACCCTGATCGGCGCCGGTAACCAGGCCGGCGGTGCCGATGCGGCCAACCTGCTCAAGCCGGCCCTGGCCCGTGGCGAATTGCGCACCATCGCCGCCACCACCTGGAGCGAATACAAACAGTATTTCGAGCGCGATGCCGCACTGGAACGGCGCTTCCAACGGGTCAAGGTCGATGAGCCGGACAACGCGAATGCATGCCTGATGCTGCGAGGCCTCAAGGCGCGCTACGCTCACCATCACGGCGTGCATATCCAGGATACGGCGGTGCAGGCTGCGGTCAGCCTGTCGCGACGCTACCTGACCGGCCGCCAACTGCCTGACAAAGCGGTCGACCTGCTGGACACCGCCAGTGCCCGCGTGCGCATGAGCCTGGACTGCGAGCCGCAGGCGTTGACCCATCTCAGCGCCCGGCAAGTAGCCCTGGAACTGGAGGTCCAAGCGCTGGAACAGGATCAGCGATTGGGCGGCCAGGAGGCCGATGAGCGCCTGACGGTGATAGCCGCCCAACACGCCGACCTGCAACGCCAGTACCTCGATCTGGAACAGCAATACCGACAGGAACTGAACCTCACCCAACAACTGATAGATGCGCGTCAGGCACAGCCACCGCAACGCGAGACCTGTGCGCACTTGCAACGGCAGTTGAGCGACATCCAAGGCAACCAACCGCTGCTGTCGCTGGATGTCGACGCGCGCAGCGTGGCGCAAGTGATCGCCGACTGGACCGGTGTGCCGCTGGGCAGTCTGCTCAAGGACGAACAGGCCAACCTGCTGATGCTGGAACAGCGATTGGCAGAGCGCGTTATCGGACAGGCTTCGGCACTGAACGCCATGGCGCAGCGCCTGCGCGCGGCCAAAACCGGGCTCACCGAGGACAAGGCGCCGCTGGGTGTGTTCCTGCTGGTCGGCACCAGCGGCGTAGGCAAGACCGAAACAGCCCTGGCACTGGCCGACAGCCTGTTCGGTGGCGAGAAATCGCTGATCACCCTCAACTTTTCCGAGTACCAGGAAGCCCATACCGTCAGCCAACTCAAAGGCTCGCCACCCGGCTACGTCGGTTACGGCCAAGGCGGTGTTTTAACCGAAGCCGTGCGGCAGCGGCCTTACAGCGTTGTGCTGCTCGACGAAGTGGAAAAGGCCCATCGCGACGTGCTCAATCTGTTTTATCAGGTCTTTGATCGCGGCTTTATGCGCGACGGTGAAGGCCGCGAGATCGACTTTCGCAACACCGTCATTCTGATGACCTCCAACCTCGGCAGCGACCTGCTGCACACCTGTTTGCAGGCGCAACCCGACGCATCGGACAGCATGCTGCACGAACACCTGCGGCCGCTCCTGCTCGACCACTTCCAGCCGGCGCTGCTGGCACGCTTCCAGACCCTTATCTATCGCCCGCTGCAAGCCGATGCACTCAAGCGCATCGTGGCCATCAAGCTGGCCCAGGTCGCCAAACGCTTGCAACGCCATTACGGTCTGGATTGCCAGATCGACGACGCCCTGAGTGACGCGCTGGTTGCCGCCTGCCTGCTGCCCGATTCGGGCGCACGCAACATCGACAGCCTGCTCAACGAACAGATCCTGCCGGTACTCAGCCAACAACTGCTGGAGCGT
This sequence comes from Pseudomonas sp. SH10-3B, assembly GCF_019891415.1. Classification (NCBI taxonomy): domain Bacteria; kingdom Pseudomonadati; phylum Pseudomonadota; class Gammaproteobacteria; order Pseudomonadales; family Pseudomonadaceae; genus Pseudomonas; species Pseudomonas sp. SH10-3B. Next base: position 55,898 of record NZ_JAFLXD010000041.1, read on the forward strand.
CGAGCCGCGCAGCGGCGCACCTATGGCGTGCGCCTCGGTTATAGCGCCGATGACGGTATCAGCCTGCACTTCGATGACGTTCAAGACACGGTTCAGTCCGTCGCCTCGGAGGTGTGAGCATGCTGACTTTCTTCGATCACAGCCGACACACCCTATGGGTGCGCAACGTTGCTGCCTCGATGGACGTCCTCGCCTTCGAAGGCCAGGAACGCCTAAGCGAACCCTTCGCCTATCACATCGAATTCACCAGCACCGAACGCGACCTCGCCGC
>NZ_JAFLXD010000042.1:0-55482 GCF_019891415.1 Pseudomonas sp. SH10-3B
GCAGTTGATTGCCGGCGTTAACGAAGTCAGCGCCCTTCTGCGTCAGTACAACGTTGTTGCCAGACAGGCTGTAGTAACCGTCTACGTTGCTGTTGCCAGTAAAGGAAACAGTCAGACCTTCGCGAGGGGTTTCTTCATCGGTCGCAGTGAAGCGGCCGGCGACAGTACCCGCTGCGGCGGAGTTTTCATCGATGGTTTCTGGCGCGACGCTGATGACCGGCACGTCGTTATGCAGCGTGACGGTTGGTTGGCCGGTGCCATTGGAGCTGAGCCCCTCAGGATCGGTAACGGTCAGGTCGATCTTCGGCAGTTGATTGCCGGCGTTAACGAAGTCAGCGCCCTTCTGCGTCAGTACAACGTTGTTGCCAGACAGGCTGTAGTAACCGTCTACGTTGCTATTACCAGTAAACGAAACAGTCAAACCTTCGCGTGGCGTTTCCTCATCAGTCGCAGTGAAACGGCCAGCGACGGTGCCCGCAGTAGCAGAGTTCTCATCAATGGTGACTGGCGCAACGCTGATCACCGGCACATCGTTATGCAGCGTAACGGTCGGCTGACCGGTGCCATTGGAGCTGAGCCCCTCAGGGTCGGTAACCGTCAGATCAATCTTCGGCAGTTGATTGCCGCCGTTAACGAAGTCGGCGCCTTTTTGAGTCAGTACAACGTTATTGCCAGACAGGCTGTAGTAGCCGTCTACGTTGCTGTTACCGGTGAAGGAAACAGTCAGGCCTTCGCGTGGTGTTTCTTCGTCGGTTGCGGTGAAGCGGCCGGCGACGGTGCCCGCTGTGGCGGAGTTTTCGTCGATGGTTTCTGGGGCGACGCTGATCACTGGCACGTCGTTATGCAAGGTGACAGTCGGCTGGCCGGTGCCATTGGAGCTAAGCCCCTCAGGGTCGGTAACCGTCAGATCGATCTTCGGCAGTTGATTGCCAGCGTTAACGAAGTCGGCACCTTTTTGCGTCAGTACAACGTTGTTGCCGGACAGGCTGTAGTAGCCGTCTACGTTGCTGTTGCCAGTGAAGGAAACAGTCAAACCTTCGCGTGGGGTTTCTTCGTCGGTCGCAGTAAAGCGGCCGGCGACGGTGCCCGCTGTCGCAGAGTTTTCATCGATGGTTTCTGGCGCGACGCTGATGACCGGCACGTCGTTGTGCAGAGTGACGGTTGGTTGACCGGTGCCGTTGGAGCTGGCGCCCTCAGGATCCGCAACGGTCAGGTCGATCTTCGGCAGTTGATTGCCGGCGTTAACAAAGTCGGCGCCCTTTTGAGTCAGTACGACGTTGTTATCAACGATGGCGTAGTAGCCATCCACGTTGCTGTTGCCGGTGAAGGAAACAGTCAGGCCTTCGCGTGGGGTTTCTTCGTCAGTCGCGGTGAAGCGGCCGGCAACGGTACCCGCTGTGGCGGAGTTTTCATCGATGGTTTCCGGAGAAACACTGATGACCGGCACATCGTTATGCAGGGTGACGGTCGGTTGGCCAGTGCCATTGGAGCTAAGCCCCTCAGGATCGGTGACAGTCAGGTCGATCTTCGGCAATTGATTGCCGGCGTTGACGAAATCCGCGCCTTTCTGGGTCAGTACGACGTTGTTATCAACGATGGCGTAGTAGCCATCAACGTTGCTGTTACCAGTAAAGGAAACAGTCAAACCTTCGCGTGGGGTTTCTTCGTCAGTCGCGGTGAAGCGGCCAGCAACGGTGCCCGCTGTGGCGGAATTTTCGTCGATGGTTTCCGGGGAAACACTGATGACCGGCACGTCGTTATGCAGCGTGACCGTCGGCTGACCGGTGCCATTGGAGCTAAGCCCCTCAGGATCGCTGACGGTCAGGTCGATCTTCGGTAGTTGATTGCCGGCGTTAACAAAATCCGCGCCTTTTTGCGTGAGCACAACGTTATTGCCAGACAGGCTGTAATAGCCGTCTGCGTTGCTGTTGCCGGTGAAGGAAATCGTCAGGCCCTGGCGCGGTGTTTCTGCATCGGTGGCGCTGAACGTACCTGCGACGGTACCGGCTGTAGCGGAGTTCTCGTCGATGGTTTGCGGCGCAATGCTGATCACCGGCGCGTCGTTGACCGGTGTAATCGTCACCGTCAGCGTGCTGCTCGACCCGGTATTGGTGGTGTAGCCAATCTGCGGCACTTCACCGCTGTAATCCTTGACCGGCGTGAAGGTATACGCTCCATCGGTGCCAATCGTGATGCTGCCCACGCCCTGGATAATGGCGGTCTGGCCTGCGCTGTAGGTGGTACCACCCACATTGAAGGTCGCGACGGTCAACACGTTATCAATGTCGCTGTCGTTGCTCAGCACGTTGCCGGTAGCGACGTTATCTTCGACGATAGTGTTGGTATCGGCGACCAAAACGCTTGGATCATCCACAGCAACAACAGTGGAAGTGGCCGGCGCGGGATTGATCGCCAGGTTTTCGTAGTTACCACCGGTCGCACTGGTAATGGTGGCGCTGACGGTCAGGTCCTTGCCATCTGCCAGGTTGGCAGGTGTATCGACACTGACCGTGCCGGTGGTTTTACCGGCTTCGATGGTAATGGTCTGGTCGTTGGACAGCTTGATGACAACGTCGGTCTGCGCCGCGTTGGTCACGGTCGCGGTGTAGACGATCTTGCCACCCTCATCCACCGATGCAGTCGCGGTCAGTGTGACGGTGGTGGTGTCGATGGTGTCGTTGACCTGCGTCACCGCCGGCGTCGGGTCGGTGGTGATGATCAGGTTGCCGCCGCCGGAGGTGCCGGCAATGGTGGCGGAAATCGACGAGGCGTCCAGGTAAGGCGTGTCGTTTCCGGCAAACGTGACGTTGAGTGCACCCGAGGTCTGGCCGGCAGCGATCACGACAGAGAGGCCGTTGGACAAGGTCACGGTGAGGTCGCTGGTCGGCGCCTGAGTGATAAACACCGTGTAGACAACAACGCCACCGGCTTCGGTGATGCTCGGCGTGGCGGTCAGGGTGATGGTGACGTTGCGCGGGTCGACGCCGTTATTGTTGGCGCCGGTGAAGGTACTGTTCACTGCATCACCGGCATTCAAGCCGGTCGTCGGGTAGCCAATGGTGGGGTCAACCGCGCCTGCGGTGGCCTCCAGCACGACAAAGCTGTGGCCGCCACCGACGGCACCGTCGGAACCAGCAGCCGTTGGGCCGGCTGCGGTGGCTTCGAGGTCTTGGGTCGGGTCGGCGCCGGCAGCGATGGCTTGCTGGAGTTCGGCGACGGACGGTGCGGCTTGAGCAGTGGCGGCGCTCAGGTCGGTGGACGAGTCAGGAGCGTTTGCGCTCCACTGACTGTCGCGGCCCAGGTCAATCACGCGGCCATCAGCCAGTTCCAGCGACACAGCGCCTGCAGGGCCGGTATCGACCTGCTCCCCAGCGAACAGGCGATCACCTTCTACGAGCAGGCGACGAATCCCTTCCGGGGAAACTGCGAACACTTGACCGACAATGCTTTTGACGACCGCAACGCTGCTCATAAAAGACTCTCCGTGTATTACCGTTCAGGGGGTATCCATCAAGGAGACCGGCCCTCTCGCTGGTGCCGATTCAATAGCTGGAGTACTTAATTTCTTTGATAAAATATTGGCGTCAATATTTTGTTGTTCCGTCGGAATAATTACTTTTCCGTCAAGGTATTGACCTATTGGGCGTCATCCTAAACAATCCGCCCGGTAATGTCACATTGATATTTATGCGGCCTCGCGACTTTCTGTTTGCGCCCTCTGGCGCCCTAGAAAAACGGGCATTTCGAGTTGCCACTCCAATGCAATATTCCAAGTTTGTTGCGGTTTTCAGGCAACCAATCTCCGGGGAAACATCAGAATGCGTTTGCACCTCTTTAAAGCTGTGCCCTTTGCTCTAGCCGCCAGTTTCGTCCAGGCTCAAACCTTGCCTGAAGCCATGCAAAGCGCTGTGGAAAACCACCCGGAGATCCAGGCAGCTATTAATGCGCGCATTGCCGCCGATTATCAGGTCAGAGAGGCGCAGGGCGGTTACCTGCCTAAAGTCGACGTGCTGGGCGGTTATGGCCGTGAAAGCTCCGACAACACCTCGACCCGTGCCGCCAGCAACAGCCATGATTGGAAAACCTTGAATCGCGGCGAGTCGACCATCCGCCTGCAACAAAATTTGTTCCAAGGCTTTGGCACCATCAATGAAGTCGGCCGCCAACAAGCCACCGCCAATTCCCGTGGCTATGCACTGCTCAATACCTCCGAGCGCACCGCACTGACGGTCGCCCAGGTTTATCTGGATGTCTTGACCCGTCGCGAGATGGTGCAATTGGCAGAAGACAACCTGAAAAGCCATGAACGCATTTTTGATCAGATCAAACTGCGCACCAGCCGTGGCGTCGGAAGAATGGCGGACATGGATCAGGCCGAAGCCCGACTGGCTCAGGCGCAAAACAACCTGATCACCGAGCAGACCAACCTGGCGGACGCCAACACCAACTTCCTGAGCGTGGTGGGCAAAGAACCGGACCAGCTGGAAAAACCCATGGGGATTGTGACCGCCCTGCCGGCCAGTCTGGATCAAGCACGCCGTGAGATGATCGCGGACAGCCCGGTATTGCGCTCTGCCGAGTCGGACATCGCCGCTGCCGAAAAGCAGTACGAAGCCGCCAAGTCGACCTTCTACCCGCGCTTTGACGCGGTGCTGCAACGCTCGGCCAACAACAACATCGGCGGCGAAGAAGGCCATGACAATGGCTACTCCGCCATGCTGAACATGCAGTTCAACCTGTACAACGGCGGCAGCGACAAGGCCAGCCTGCAGTCCAAGGCCTCCCAGGCCACTCAGGCGCTGGACATCCGCAACAACGCCCTGCGCCAGTTGAACGAAGAGCTGGGCCTGGCATGGAACGCCTATAACAATGCCAGCCAGCAGGTGCCGATCGCACAGCAATACGTCGACCGCAGCACCAAAGTGCGCACGTCATACCAGCAGCAGTTCAGCCTGGGTGAGCGTACACTGCTCGACTTGCTCGACAGCGAGAACGAACTGTTCACCGCTCAACAGCGTTTGGCACAAATCAAAAGCCTCTATATCTACACCCAGTATCGAATCAAGGCCGACATGGGCCAACTGCTGAGAAGTCAGGGTGTGGTTGCCCCGCTGGCATCAGTTGTGCAGAACGATATTAAACCGTCGGTAAACCTGCCAGGGATGAACTGATTCTTGACGGCGTTGGACCACACAACCGTTTAAGAGAGAGTCAGCTTGGATTCTGAAATAGGTTTGGCGCAACTCAACCATGACCCGCGCACTCAGCATGACGACCCGTTGCTGGATGGGTTGTTGGCTCTCTGCTCACTGCATTACAAGCCCGCCAGCCGGGCCATGCTGACCACCGGCCTGCCCTTGGCGGGGCAGCGCCTGAGCCCAGACTTGCTGCCGCGCGCAGCAGCTCGGGCGGGTTTGCAGGGGCGTTTGCTGCAGCGCACGCTGGAAAAGATCCCATCTATCGCACTGCCAGCCTTGCTGCTGTTAAAGGAAGGACGCAGTGCGGTGCTGTTGGGATGGGACGGTGATACCGCCCGCCTGTTGCTCAGCGAAAGTGACGGCGGCGAAGTCCAGGTCAGCCGTGAGGTGTTGAGTCAGGACTACAGCGGCCGGGTTTTCTTCGCCCAACCGCAACATAAATTCGACATCACCAGCGGCACGCTGATCCCGCGCGCGCACTCGTGGTTCAAAGACACCCTCAAACGCTCGCGCTGGCTGTACGCCGACGCCATCGCCGCGAGCCTGGTGATCAACCTGATCGCCCTGGCTGCACCGTTGTTTGTGATGAACGTGTACGACCGTGTGGTGCCGAACCAGGCCACCGCCACCCTGTGGGTGCTGGCAATCGGTATTTGCGGCGCCTACCTGTTCGACCTGCTGCTCAAGAGCATGCGCAGTCTGTGCCTGGACCTTGCCGGCAAGAAAACCGACCTGATCATCTCCGCGACGCTGTTCGAGCGCATCGTGGGCATGTCGATGAAAATGCGCCCGGCGCGCGTCGGCAGCTACGCCTCCAACATCCACGAGTTTCAGGGGATGCGCGACTTCCTCACCTCCCTGACCCTCACCAGCCTGATCGATTTGCCCTTTACCCTGATTATCCTGGGCGTGATCGCGCTGCTGGGTGGCCACCTGGTGTGGATTCCCATCGTGGCCTTCCCGTTGGCCCTGGGGATCGGCCATTTCCTGCAAAAACCGCTGACCGCGACACTTGAGCGCACCATGGCCCTGGGGGCCGAGCGTCAGTCGAGCCTGATCGAAACCCTCGCCGGGCTGGATGCGGTGAAGGTCAACAACGCCGAAAGCGAACGCCAATACCAGTGGGAACAGACCATTGGCACCCTCAGCCGCCTGGAACTGCGGGTCAAGGTCTTGTCCGGCCTGGCGATGAACATCACGCTGCTGATCCAGCAAGTGGCCGGCGTGGCGATGATCATCTTCGGCGTGTACCAGATCATCGACGGCACCCTCAGCATGGGCGGCCTGGTGGCGTGCTACATGCTCAGCGGCCGCGCGCTTGGCCCGCTGGCCCAACTGTCGGGCCTGCTGACACGCTACCAGCAAGCCAAGGTGACGATGGTCTCGGTGGACCAGATGATGGAGCTCCCGCAGGAACGCAACTTCGACGAGCGCCCGCTCAGCCGCAAGGCGCTGCAAGGTGCGATGACGTTCCGTGAGGTCGACTTTACCTACCCGAACCAGCAAACCCTGGCCCTGCGCGGGATTAACCTGAATGTTCGTCCCGGCGAGAAAATCGGCATCATCGGCCGCAGCGGCTCGGGTAAAAGCTCGCTGGCCAAGCTGCTGGTCGGCCTGTATCAGCCGGACTCCGGCTCGTTGCTGGTCGATGGCGTGGACATCCGCCAGATCGACGTCAGCGAGTTGCGCCACAACATCGGCTATGTCGCCCAGGACATCCAACTGCTGGCCGGCACCTTGCGTGACAACCTGGTCTCGGGTGCGCGCTACGTGGACGATGAGATGGTGCTGCAAGCCGCCGAACTCGCCGGCGTGCACGAATTCGCCAGGCTGCATCCGCAAGGTTACGAACTGCAAGTGGGCGAGCGCGGGCAAAACCTCTCCGGCGGCCAGCGTCAGAACGTCGCCCTGGCGCGCGCGTTGCTGCTGAACCCGCCGATCCTGCTGCTGGATGAACCCACCAGCGCCATGGACAACACCGGTGAAGAGCGCCTGAAACAGCGTCTGCAGTCGGTTATCGAAAACAAGACGGTGATTCTCGTCACCCACCGCGCTTCGCTGCTGAGCCTGGTCGACCGCCTGTTGGTGATCGACCGTGGCCAGATACTCGCAGACGGTCCAAAGGCGGCCGTTATGGAAGCGCTGAAAAAGGGGCAGATCAGTGTTGCTTAAGTCCGGCGCAGGCCGTTTGAAGGACGTCATCTTCCGCTATTTCAAGGGCCGCGACTCACTCGATGACCAGCCACTGCCCGAGGTCGAAAAAGCGCTGATCGACGACGCACCCCGCATCGTGCGCCTGACCATCTGGGGCGTGATCGGCTTCTTTGTGTTCCTGCTGCTCTGGGCCCACTTCGCGATCATCGACGAAGTGACCAAGGGCGAAGGCAAGGCAATCCCCTCGTCGCGCATCCAGAAGATCCAGAACCTGGAAGGCGGCATCGTCGCGCAGATCTACGTGCATGAAGGGCAGATCGTCGAAGCCGGCGCGCCGTTGATCCGCCTGGATGACACCCGATTTGCCTCCAACGTCGGCGAAACCGAAGCCGACCGCGTGGCCATGGAACTGCGCGTGGAACGCCTCAGCGCCGAGGTCGACAATCGACCGCTGAACATCACCGATGCAGCACGCAAAGCCGTGCCCAACCAGGCCTCGAACGAAGAATCCCTGTACCTCAGCCGCCGCCAGCAGTTGGCAGATGAAATTGGCGGGCTGCAACAGCAACTGCTGCAACGCCAGCAGGAACTACGTGAATTCAGCTCCAAGCAGGAGCAATACCGCAACAGCCTGAACCTGCTGCGCCAGGAGATCGGCATGTCCGAACCGCTGGTACAGCAAGGCGCGATCTCGCCGGTAGAAGTGCTGCGCCTCAAGCGCTCCGAGGTCGAAACCCGTGGCATGCTCGACGGCACAACCCTGGCCATCCCCCGCGCCCAGGCCGCCATCAACGAAGTGCAGCGCAAAGTCGACGAAACCCGCGGCAAGTTTCGCAGCGAAGCCCTGGCTCAACTGAACGAAGCCCGCACCAACCTGAGCAAGGCCCAAGCCACCTCCAAAGGCCTGGAAGACCGCGTCAGCCGCACCATGGTCACCTCGCCCGTGCGCGGCATCGTCAAGCAGATGCTGGTCAACACCGTCGGCGGCGTGATCCAGCCCGGCAGCGACATGGCCGAAGTCGTCCCTCTGGACGACACCCTGCTGGTAGAAGCGAAGATCCGCCCACAAGACATCGCCTTCCTGCACCCTGGCCAGGAAGCCATGATCAAATTCACCGCCTACGACTACACCATCTACGGTGGCCTCAAAGGCAAGCTCGAAACCATCGGTGCCGACACCGTGATGGATGAAGAGAAGAAAAACACCTTCTACATCATCAAACTGCGCACCGACCGCAGCCACCTGGGCACCGATGAGAAGCCGTTGCTGATCATCCCCGGCATGGTCGCCTCCGTGGACATCATCACAGGCAAGAAGAGCATCCTGAGCTACCTGCTCAAGCCAATCATCAAATCCCGTGCAGAGGCGATGCACGAGCGTTGATTTTTTGCTGATGGCACAGAGAAATATGGGGAGATTTGCGAAAACTTGGGTTTTCGCAAAAATAGTCAGATTTCAGGGGTTTACAGAACCTTGGCAGTCGCTATAATCGTCGCCCTAACACGCCGGTATAGCTCAGTTGGTAGAGCAACTGACTTGTAATCAGTAGGTCCCGGGTTCGACTCCTGGTGCCGGCACCATATAGAACAACGACTTAGGCTCACCTCACGGTGGGCCTTTTTCGTTTTTGGCTTCTTCCAGTAGAAATTTTCCCCGTTCGTTCCCCGTTTCGCCTGAGGACTGGTGATTCACCCTACGTCAGTTATTCGCACGACAAACCATCTCAGTCACCTATACCTCGTGCATCACCCCCCCGGATCAGGGTAGTGGTCGCTCACGAGCTGTTACCTTTGTTAAGAGTTAAGAAGGCTTATAGGCGCTTTTGCTTGGTTCTACCTCAAAGCCAGAAGCTATGCTCAGCTTTCTCGATGCCCTGCAGTACTCCACAATACTATTCTTGTCATGACGATCAATTTGGATGGATCTGAATATGAATGAAGAGTTGAGCTTGAAGCAGCAGGTGGTTGTGGCCCTAGAGCTCTGTAAGCAGGCCAAGGATCTGATTGATGAGATGTTGGCGTTGACGCCAGTTGAGCAGATGAGCGAGAGACGTCTAGATATTCTCAGCGCCGCTTTGGATAACCAGACCCTTTCTTGGCAAAAGTTGGGCGAGCTCATGCATTCGTACGCTATAGCGAATGACTACAGCTTTGATCAGTTATGAAGTCCGCACATCAAGCGGAGTAAATGCCGGACAGCTTTCTGCTTTTCCACTCTGGCATTGCTATCTGTCCTTCCATTTCCGTAGGGCATGGTAATGATGACCACCGGAGTTCCGGTAGTTTCGCCGCCCCGCTACAAGCGTTTCCCTGATGACTCGCCGAGGCTCCACGCCCTGGGAGAGTGCCCGCAGGGCGTCCTTCGTGAGCTGGTCGAGCGCTTGCTCCTCGAATACTGCCGCCATTGCACTAGCCTTCCTGACGATCAGCAGCGCCAGCTCCGGCGGAAACACCACCTTTTCAGCGGGTAGATAATCACAGTCAATAACGGACACGGCTCTATCCTCCGTGCGCGCCTGATGCTGGCGCTGGAATGAAGCAGGGCCAGCAAATGACCTGTAGATGTTACCAGCGGAACGCGAACGACTACCTAGAAACCGGGGTCTGGCCAAGCTGGCAAGTCGACCGGTTTCCGCTCCAGAGTGAACGACTCGTTCACCACCTGCTCCGACCTGCTGTCAGGTCGCTGGAAGCCCCGGGAAATACTAGACGAGCATCTAGCGCCAGCACGCCATCTTTGATGTTAGAAGCGGCGCATTGCTTGGGCTGCGGGCAACTGCCCCTTGTTCTGTCGTCGGGAATCCGTCTAGTGCCTGTCTAGTATTGCCTGGCGCGCTAAGCATTTTTCTGGCCCGGTATTTCACCACCCCATCGCGCCAGGATATTGATCGAACACCCACCTTGACGGCCGCCTCCCGAATTTTAGACGGGGCTGGTGCTGGTCAGGCAGCCCGAATGCTCGCAAAGCCTTGAACTGCGTGGCTTTCAGAGCGCCAACCGCTGACGGCGCTGGATAAATCCGTCAAGACCTGTCAAGAATTTCGTCAAGGCTGGTCAAGGATTATGGCCGCGTTTGCCGGGTTCGATCGTGTGCTACTTGTCCCGCAAGTGACTTTCGCGGCTCGCCCCTGTTTCTGGACGACGCGGCTATCCGGCTGTTTACCCGATCTGACGCCAGGCCTTGGTGGCTTTGCCTTCTAGGCCGAGCTGGATGATCTGTGACCTCTCAGCCCGTCCAATGCCTGTCCAGAATTCTGGCGAGTGTCATACCTCGCCGAGGCTGCCGGCGACGGTCAGCTCAGCAAGGCCCTGGCGAATGAACACTAGGTTCTGTACGAAAAGTCGGCGAGCGAAGGTCAGGCAAGGCAAAAACAGGCGAGGAACGGTCGGAGTCGCGGCCGACTTTACTGGAGTAAATGAGCATTCCGAGCCGGTTTTTAACGCAGCATGGCCGAGCGCAGGCACTTTACGTACAAAACCTAGTCTGCCACCCTATTCGTTAGACCTTCGGAGACCCGCTGTTGAACACCCTCGCACGGACGCTGACCACCCTGCTGCTCACCTGCCTGCCACTGCTTGCCCATGCCAGCAATGCCGAGGCCCTGATCGCCCGCCACGACTGGCATCAGGCGGCCCGTGCCGTCCTGCTTGAGGCCGGCCAGGAGGAAAATATCGATTCATCACTGCCGCTGGTCCAGGCCAGGGCCGGTTTTGTCGATGACGCCCTCAAGACCATCGCCGGTCTTTATGCTGGCTCGCAGCCCTATCGGCTGGTGGAAGTGGCAGAACTGCCACAGGTAAGCGCGGCGCGCCGTGAAGCGTTGCTGGGTCAGGCGCTGGACATTGCCCGGCAACAGGCCGAGCGCGACAGCACCGCCAGCACCGGGGCCTTCATGTGGCTGGCACTGCACTACTGCGGCGCGGGCGACGAGACTCAGGCCCGTGCGTTGCTTGCTTTGGCGCTGGAGTATGCGCACAAGCTCGACAGTTACGACCGGATGATCTACGCGATGCAGCGCAGCCCGCAGTATACCCGCAGTTGGATGATCGGCCCGGTGACCCAGGCCCTTGCGCGCGAGCGGGAAAATGCCGCCTTCAACTGGCTCGGCCTGGCCGAGCTGGCCTTGAAAATGGGCGACAAGACCCAGGCTCTGGGTTTTGTCGACCAAGGGATCGAGGCCACCGGTCAACTGCGCGACTCGCGCAAAGGCTACGTCCTCAGCCAGCTCAACCTGCTGGCGCTCAAGGCCGGCAGAGCCTCGCTGCCAGAGCCCTTGACGCCCTATCTGAACATGACACGCCTGGCTATCACTGGCGCCCCGGACCAAGCCTATGCGCTGCTCGCCGCCGCGCCCCAGGACGGCAACACCCATTACGGCGCCCGCCTGTGGCCAAAGCTCATCAAGGATGCCAGCGAGCGTAATGACCTGCCCACCGCGCGCTATTTCGCCGAACGCCCGATCAAGCAATCTGCGCTGGAACAGGCCAGCGCCTGGCAGCAGGTGGCTCAACTGCAGTGGCAAGCCCACCAGGACTTCAGCGCCAGCTACCGGCAGGCATTCCAGGCCCTTGAACCCGCCGCCGGCACGCCGCGCAGCCTTGAAGACATCAGCACCTTGGTCAAGCTTCTGGACCTGGCCCGGCAAGCGGGCCTGAAACAGCCCGAGCCAGCACTGCTGCCCCAAGCGGTGGCCATGATCGACCATCTGCCGGCCGACCGCCCCTCTGACCGGATCAAGGCACGGTTGCAGTTGCTGCCCTGGCTATGGCACCAAGGGACAAGGGATCTGGCCACAACCCAGGCGCTGACGGCATACCGTGACCTGAGCGGTTACCGCGACTCTTCGGCCGCCACCCGCGCCGAGTTGCTGACCGAGATGGGGGTGGTGTTCAGTGAGGTAGCGGCGCCCTCGCCCGGAGTCAGGACATCACCGCCCGCTCCCGCAAGGCCATGATGTCGCGCTCAGGCCCAGGCAAGGCTGCTCCGGGCTGCCCAGGGTGACTTCGGAGTTGGCCGGCAGGTCCAGCGACGTCACCAGAAAACGCCCCGTGTCGTAGGGGAAACCCTCGCCGCCCGCCCACATCTGCTTAGCCCCTTGGGCCTCCAGCACGATGCTCGGCGACACCAGGCATATCACCGGCGGTGCCACTTCGTCGAGCCGGTAGGGCACCTCTAGGTTCTCGTCGAGCGTTTCCAGTGCGCCGCGCACGTTGTTGGCAATGTCTGCCGATCCGCGCTGTTCAACCCAGTTGGAAAGCTCCTCCACTGCGGCGCCCAGTGCGAGCTGTTTTGATTGAGGCGATCGAACAGGCTGGCGATCAGCTTGGTATCCGTCATGGCGACTCTCCGTGTTTCGAGAGAGCGTAGCACCGGCGCCGTGAATGCCCGGAATCACCTTTACATGGTTTGCGTCTGCCGGCGGCAAATTGGCCTGGCGATGTGATACGGGATTTCCCCGCACCTAATGCGTGAGCCACGCCCACAGGGGCCGCTACTGGCTCTCAGGCGGCCACATTCGCTGAATCCGTCTCATGCCTGTCTCACATTGGGCAGCGATTCGGTAAAGGTCAGGTAAAAGATAGGAGGGACGAAAGGGCGGCGTTCGTCTGGGGTCTGTCAGGGGTATCAGCGGCCACGGTGCGCTTGTTTGACGGGCTGGGCACGCAATAAGCCTCAGACGCCCACCCGGCGTGGTTTTGGTCTGATGCCTGTCTCGCATTCCGTCAAAGCGTAGTCAAAGTGGAGAGCCAGGTTTTACACGCATTGCGAAGCGCCGTGGGACCGTATGAATCTCCAAGGCCACACCCCATGCTTCCACCACCTCATCAGAGGAGAGCAGTCCGGTTGAGCTGACGCTTCCAGTCGCCTGGATCGTTATGTCCCCCAGCACGGCCATGTAGGCGGCAATGGTTTGTGGCAGAACTAGAAAACCGGAACCATGGCTGTCGTGAACCATGAGTTCGTCCCGGCCGAGTGAAACACTGTGGAGAAGTGCCCGATAAGTGCGATGGGTGAATTTGGACAGTTCCTGATAGAAGACCCTGCGCTCAGTAGCCGCTTCTACCCCGTCTAATGCTTCGATCAGCTTCCGGATTTCGCCATGAGAAATCGTATCGTTCGCGTACCACTTCTTCAAAGCCAATTCGGCCTTTGGGGATTCCGCGTGCAAATAGCGCATCACGTCGATCGCTTCAACTGCGTCACGGAAGACTCGCGCAACTGGGCGGTGTCGTGTCTCCTTCAGTAAGGCCACGCAGTCTAGGAGTGATGCCAGCAAGTCCATGGTGATTAGCCAAGTCGCCTTCTGCAGCGACTGCTCGTCGCGATGGTATTTCAGCGTGTGCGGCCTGAGGCGTTTGATTATTTCTCGAAGCAGGGCATCGCATTCCCTAAGGAATTGCCGTTGGGCTTCATGCTCATACGGGTTGTCATAGGCCTCTTGAGGATGTCGGCCCCAAACGATACTCGGCATTTTGTTCTCTCTAAAGTTTCCGATGTTCAATCATGAGTTTTTCCCCACTGAGGGTAAACGCCTTACACCGGCCAGCCAGACAATATTCCGGCGAGCGCGCAGTTTGCCAGTCAAAACTCCTGCTTTTGGTGGAAACCAAAGTGGAAGCCAGGTATTGATACCCCACTTTTGATACCCAGCCTATCAACGATAGATGCACCTGAATTGCCGATCCGTACATTTATTTGGCTGTGTTTTTAAGGCATCCTTGATTAGTCAGACCCCAAGGAGATGGATCGTGGCGATAGGTACCTGCAAGCTGACATTAAAGACTGGAACATTCGTCAAATCACACCTCATTCCGCTGTGCTTTTCCGGCCCTAGTGAGGGGCAGTATTTCATTGATGGCACACCAGGAGGTCGTCCGACCAGAAGACCAACTAGTTGGTACGATCGAGCTCTTGTAGTTCGCAAGGGTGAAGATGTTCTTTCTGAGCTAGATAGCTCGGCTGCTATTGAACTACGAAAGGGGAAGTTGGTTTGGAGCGGTTGGTCTGGCGATAGCGATGTTCAGGAAGAGGTAGCTCCAAATCCAGGTGAGAAATTTGGGCTTCGCACCGTTTCAGGCTTGGATGTTCTGAACCTAAGGGTTTTTTTCCTGAGTATCTTGTGGCGGGCAGCAGCTTCAAATCTTCCTCAAAACGCCCATGTTCAACTTCCGGCTAATGAGCTAGAGCAGTTGCGACTTATGGTGTTGCACAAAAATCCCTACCCACTCAGCTTCCTGCCTGTTCAGCTGACGCAGCTTACTTCTCTAGGCCCCAGACACAACCTTGGGCCGTTGAAAATGAAGCTCCCGTTTAAGTTAGAGGTGGAAAAGGAAGAGCTGTTTTTGCAAAGTTATCGATTTTATTTTGACGGCCTTGTAGCAAATATTTTTTTCGATATGTCATTTGAACTCCACGAGCCTATGTCTGCGATATATCTCGGCGGAGATGACAGCGTTCTTGCCGTATGTGTTCCATACGATGAGTCATTTCAAGCCTCTAATATCCAACAGCACCAGTATGAAGCAGTAACAAATTATCCCGACACTATGATAAAGCTTTTGCGCTAATCCTGATTTTTGATGTTCATTTTTATTAATGTTTTCTGTCTCCAGCAGATCTACCATGGTTCGCATTGGCTGTTGCGAACCTCAGTGCGAACCTACTGCCGCTACGCCCCGAATGCGCACCAACCGTGCGTACTGAACTGCGTACTTCCTGTGCGCAATTTGCGCAGTTACTGCGCATTCCGATGGTGAGCGGTCGCTGAGGCCGAACCGGTTACATCCCGCCTGGCCATCACGCGGCCCAGTGCGTGAATATGCTGCGTGAAGGGTGCGTGAAACCTTACCTGGGGAGGGTTTCGCGCATTGACTAGGTGCGCGAAGGGCGTGCGCGAAACAATGCGCGAGAACCGCGGATGCCTGCGCCTATTGGATGCCGCACTGACGCAACGCGACCTCCAGCGACTGGTCCAGTACATATTCCCCGGTCGTAGATGCCGCTTGATTCAGGCCTACAGTGCGATAGATAAGCGTCTTGCCGGATCGCATTTCTTTGAGAATTGACTGTGCTTTCTCGCCCGTTGACGCGGTAAACGGCGACATGGACCGTGCTGTAGCATCCATCGCCGTCTTGTAGGCGTTTTCCACTATTTGTTGCTGCTGGGGATCTTTCGGTGCGTAGGCTTGCATCGCTTTGAGCTGACCCTCTGGCACATAGTCCAGCGGGGTTTCGCTGGTGCTTATCGTCCATGCCTTGTTCTGATCGACTCTGAGCTGGACGTCGCCGACCGGGATCAGGAAACGGCCGCCGCTTTTCACGCCCACTCGTAGGTCGCCATTTACCACCTCAATGTATGGGTAGTATTGATTGCTGACTGTGTATATCCCGCCCCTTGTGTAATAGGTGCCCACCGTGACCGCGCAGCTCGATTTATCAGTGAATTTGTCGGTGTTTCGGACAGTCACCCATTCGACGGCGGGACCGGTGGCACAGCCAGATGCCAGTAGGGCGAGTAAAAAGACAGGGACGAGCTTCACATTCACATTCCTTGTATTGGGTTGGGCTGGTCAGATGCCCGGCAATATAACAGGCGGGAAAGCTTTACCGCGTGGATCGGCAGCATTTGGCTCCTCCCGTGGTGTGCTCCTCCGAGAAGGATTGGACGAACAGTTGACCCCCGCGAAAGTCGTCACTGATGGCAGTCACCGCGCCTGGCACCGCCATCGTATCCAGTTTGGATCAGCATCCATCTGTGGATACCGGGGCGGATACCGGCAGGATTCGACCCTTTGACCACTGCTGTCGACAAACAGAAATCGACCATAGCGGACGCTTAGCCATTCCCAAATTATCCTATCTAAATTAACGCACCGCGCCTTGTGCGATGGTTTTCATGTCATCGGTCCAAGATAGAAAAGCGAATTCTTGACTCTGAGGATCTCTCCAAGTCATCACATCTGTCGGATGGACGACTGGTGATGCAATGTAAAAAGGTGCCAGGGTCTTTAGGTCAGCTTTGGTTTGATGATTTCGATGGGCACAGGCATTCCTAACTTGCTGGCAATGCTTTGGGCCAGTTAAACCACCTGCCAAATAACCTTTTAAAGTTCCACCATTACCCGGGCTTAGCGCATTTACAATATCTGATATTTTGGTGCTATCACCCCAGGTGGGTTCTTTTATCAAAAGTGCATTGAGATCCGTAGTCTTAATGGCAGCACCCTTTGCTGCCCTCAGAGCTATGTACGATGCGCGCTGCCATATAGCAGGTGTTATTGATGCTGCATGGGTTACACCATTTGCCGTTTTGCACCCTAGAGATGAATAGATGGTGACTTGCCTTGCGAAGGAACAATATGTTTGCCACGCACTGGAAAGTATCCCCTCTAGAAGATAATGTTTGTTCGATTTATTGTTTGCTATAAGCGCATCCCTAAAATGTTTCTCGGAACGATTTATCTGTAGCTCAAATCGGAAGTAAATGCTTTCCAAGTCCATTTTTCAACGTCCGACCATTAAAGCTCGTCTCTGAGAGCCTTGCACATAGAAAGGGTTCTTTCCATCCGTTGTTTTTCGCGGTTTGTACCGCTACTCATTGCCTCAACGTATGCAGGGAAACGAGACATGTCTTTACTTTCGTGGGCAGCGGCCAACTCTAGAAGGTTTCCGACCGCTCGGTCAGGCGGACAGGTTATAGCTCGGCCAACTGGGGGAAGTCCTGTGGCCTGCTCAAATCCAGGCAGACCAAACATGTTGTGGTAGATGGCGCAGAATAACGCGTGAATCGCGTGAGGTTTTGTGAGATACGACCCTCTAATTCCCGACAGATCTTGGGCAATGACTTCAAAAATACGGCTAATGTCCTCCTCTATCTGTTCACTTCCCGGAAAAACCTGGTCGTATTTTTTATACAATGCATGGAGTTTTGCATCGCTAGTACTGGTAATGCCCTCTTGTAAGGCTAGTACGAGGTCTGCAATAAACGCAGCGTCGTTCATTCTAACAATCTGACGAGTCGTAAAAATCCCCCATTCATACAGCAGTTGGGTGTGATCTAAAGCTCTAGTTATCAAGTCTTTGAATTCACCAAAGAACTCAGAGTGACGCTTTTCCGCGGCATTAAGCGGAAGCGTATAGGCGTTCATTCTTCGGAACATTTGAAGTATTTCCGAGTATCCCGCATCTCGAATCACATCGGTGGATACCGTATAAAAGATAAATTTGTCTTGTGTGTCTTCGTCAAGATCGGAAAACTTGGCTCCGCTGTAGTTGTTGGAGTTTTTGCCAAGGGCGAATTTATCATTTAGGAAGTCATAAATAGTGGTAATTCTTTGCTGTCCATCGACAATTTCAGTTCTTACCCTCTTCGTTTTCCTGTCTAGATACTCGTGGAAGTAAATTTTAGGGAAGGGATATCCCTCTAAAATAGTATCAATAAAATAGCTTCGGGACGCGTTTGGCCAAAGACCGGGCGAGCGCTGGTATCCGTGGTTTGCTACGAGATCTCCGCGAGCCAGCATGTCCCTTAGATTTGCTATTGATAGCTTGCTTTCATCAACCTTCATTCGTAGCTGTCCTTGATAGTCGTTTCTGTGGTGGCATTGGTACTACCAGATTGCGAAATTCGCAACCTTTGCTCAAATCTGCATTTTGGTATGAGCCCTGGTTGTATTGAGGGCGTCTATCCTGCATAGAGGCTATCGCGCTCAATGGCGCGCGCGCGGATCGCGAGGTATATCGGCCTCCAATGGAGAGTATTTCACATTAATAGCCAGACAGGTCGAGGGCTACTGAGCTGGAGGTTCCCTCACCGAATTTTCTTGTTGATCCTTGACTGCTTCCAATTCAGCGCGCCGCTGAACCTAGCATCGGATCAAGTGCGCGGTCAGGCGCGATGTTGACATCACGCCAGCCTGGAGCCGGTGGTGGCGCTCGCAGCCTGTTAGCAAATGTTAGTCCCTTGAGAGGTGTGCCCCAAGTGGTAAGACTAGCTTCAGTCTCTCCATCTACGACTATCATTGCGCTTTCAAGTGGCCAGCCTGAATCGTCGACAATTCCAAATATCTCTAGATCGCAAGGAGCCGTCCGATGGGATTTTTTTTCGAACCATATCAAGCTGACCGCTGCTGTCTGTGTGGCTCCCCTGAATCTCTCACGGGAGAGCACAAGGTAAAAGCTTCTGCTTTACGAAAGATCTTTGGCAGAGAGCCTATGGTCATCGGCACCTTTGATGGCACCAGCGTCCCCCGCGACGCGCAAGGTCCAAAGTCCCAGGCCTTTCATTTCTCGGCTCGCATATGTGCATTATGTAATAGCACTCAAACCCAAGCTGCTGATCGCGAGTTTGACCGGTTTCATGCCTTGGTATCTGAGCTGCTTTCGAAAGGTAAGGCTCCAGAAACCGTATTCAGCCTGCCGCAATATGATCTGTCCTCCACGCCGTACCTCAACGTATTCCGCTACTTTGCCAAACTCCTCTGTTGTCACGTTGCAGAGTCTGGCGGCCCGCGAGCATTAGCTTTAAGCGAATTTGCCTTGGGCCGGGCGGGTAGGAACACCGTATGTTTGTATATCGATGCAGACCCTACATATGAAACCTTTCATGAGCAGTTTGGTGAGCATAAATTCGCCGGGCACGGTGGGCTCATTGTGCCTGTAGATTCAAAAACACAGCTTCCTACCAGCTTTCGCAGTTCGCTCACGCTAGGTGCGGTTCGCTATATATTTTGGGTCAGGTTTGGCGCACTGGCTGGACTAGCTCTTCAAGTGTTTCACCGGCCTTTTTTCGAAAAATGCCAAGCGGCATATCGTGAAGCGCTAAGAAACCCACTGTCAGATGATGAAAGGCGTCGCCTAGGTATCTAATGGTGCTGACCGGATATTCCTTTGATGGATGGTAACCAGGAGAGGCGGTTTCATTTGGTAATTGACAGGTGATCTGGTCCACGCCGAAAACTTGTCAAAACTTGACATAGGGGCAGCGTGGAACCTGACAAAGCCTGACATCAAGCGAGTAACCGAACTCCTGTAGATCATGCCACTAGAACTTTTTCAACAACGGGCAGCGAGGCTTTGAATTGCTTCCCGTTTGAGATTTTTTGAAATCCAAAAGGTGTCGACATGAGCACACTTCCAAAATCATTTTCCGGAATTAGCCCTGGGCTCCACAATTGATGCCTCTCTACTTCAGCTACAAGATCTGCAAATTGATCGTCACTCTCGAATTCCACTATTAAAACCTCAAATCCAATTGTTGAGATCTCTGCAATGAGCCCGGGTGGCAAGTCCGCGCCTGGTTCAATGTAAGCCGCCACCATACGCCCGCCCAAACGGTCATTAATCCGCTTCTGTCGTTCATACCCTTCGTCGTATTGTGGGCCAGGCGCATCGCTAGAAAGGGAGAAGCTCCCATCATCGGATAATTCGATTTTCCAGGCCATGGGTGGGTTCTCGCTGAACCTTCCAACAATAGTTCGGGCCGGGCGAAATGACTCTGCAATTTCCTGTTGGAAGGATTGGAGCATTTCAAAGAAGAAAATTGCTATCTGTAAAGCCTCTCCGATCTCTGCGTGGGAGACAATGACTGGCTGGCCTCCGTTTCTTCGCCTTACTCGCAACCCTTCAGGAACGAGAATGTAGTCGGCATGCGCTATGGCATTTCTGATGTCGTCCCGAAAGGTGGTCTCTAACAACCTCGCCAGGCTGCTCATCCCTATTTCAGTCGCAACCCGTGCTAGGTGCCGAAACATCGCGTTAGCGTTTGGGCCGATTATAGCTCTGGGTTCAGGACGCACTCGGACGAGCTTTTGAAACGGCCAGAGGTTGTAAGCCTTCAACTGAGGGATCTGCATGGTGTTCAGCAGCCCCTCGTACACACCACCCGCCTCGGCAAGATGCGCATAGAGGCATAGCACTTGGCGAAGCTCAGGCCTAGTCAGAGGGGCGCCCTTCGATCCAAGCACTTTCAGCTCATCGAATACCTCGATAGCGGTTGCGATCGTATTCCAGCCGGCATCTTGAATGCCACGAAACTCAGCGAACAGGGCAGCAGCAGTGTCTATCTCGTTAATTTTTCGCGCATATTCAAACAAGTAGGTGAGCTGGGTGTTCAGCTCCCGAAGATAGGCTTGAGCTTCCATGTTTTGCCTCTGAATGCATGTGGTTGCTAAGGGATTACGATTAAGCAGAGTGGTTACTTTTGGTGGTTACCAGCGTGGTTACCAGCGAGGTGACGAAACAGACGATTTGGTCTGAGTGAGACCAGATCGTCTGTTTCGATCAGTCAGTTAAATGGAGCTTGGGCGTATGTCCGTTCCGTTCTGAGTACCCGAAATTCGGAATTTTTGGGTTTCTCCTGGGCTGACCTCGGCTGCCGTTTCCTTCACGGGCTGACCGATCTGCATTGCACAGAGGCCGTTGCCTTCGTCATCGCCGGCAATGCCAACGATATGCCGACCTGGCTTGACCTTGAATTTCACAATTTCGCCGGTGTCGATGCGGGCGACCTTTTTTCCGTCGATGAGCACGGTGGCCATGCAGCCGCCAGACGCCCAAAAACCGTTGTCTCGACTAACTGCCAGTGTCGCACCACCCGGAACGTCTGACTGATAGGCGTAGACCCGGTCGGCAGGCACCCGCTTTGCAGAGCCAGGCGCTACTGGTGTGCTTGAACATCCCGCCAGTAGTGTGAAGGTGACGGTGGCGAGCAAAATCCTGTGCATATTTCTTCCTCCGGGGTTGATGGATCACTTTACACCAGCCCCCCTACATCTGGTCTTCGGCATAAATTGCAGCGCTGATGATCGCGCCACCCACCCGCCGCCTTCCGTAGCAGAGCGGTACCGGGTTACCCGATGCAGTGGTGTTCTTGGCGCTGCCGAAGGCGTACCCGGGGGTGTTCTCTGGTGCGGCACTGGTCTTGAGGCCGCCGGCCTGGGGGCTGAGCATTTGGATAACACCTCCAGCAGCGAGAGCGATCCCTGGGGCAAGCGTAGCGCCGTTGGTGAACGGACTGGCCACGATCAACACAATTCCGATGATGGTCTGAAGTATCCCTGCACGCTTGCTGCCGGTGATCACGGGGACAACCCGTATCTCCCTGGCCCCGCCGAGAGTCAACTCGGATTCGCCTACGTTCTTCCTGTTGCGGAAAATTGCGAACTCCAGGCCGATAGAGCGTGCTCGGGCGATGTCGCCCAAGAACCCAGGGTGATTTACATCGATTGCTCTCAATGCCTCCCTCGTATCGCCATGAGCGGAAAGCGCATAGGTGTGTCTCCTTCCGTACTTTTTGGCCAAAGAGCCGCTGAGTAGGATGGTTGTTTTTGGGGTGTACTTGATCGCGGTCATACCCGGTCCTCTGCATAGATGGCGGCGCTGATGATCGCGC
This sequence comes from Pseudomonas sp. SH10-3B, assembly GCF_019891415.1. Lineage (NCBI taxonomy): Bacteria > Pseudomonadati > Pseudomonadota > Gammaproteobacteria > Pseudomonadales > Pseudomonadaceae > Pseudomonas > Pseudomonas sp. SH10-3B. The sequence continues at coordinate 21,746 of NZ_JAFLXD010000042.1, forward strand.
CACCCCAGCGGCGGCGGCCGATGCAAAGAGGCACGGGCAAGCCTGATGCCACGGTGTTTTTTGCACTACCAAAAGCATAACCAGGAGTGTTCTCGGGCGCGACGCTAGACTTCAAGCCCTGGGCTTGCGGGCTCAACATCTGAATTACACCGCCGGCGGCCAGTGCGATACCGGGCGCAAGTGTTGCGCCATTTGTGAAAGGGCTCATAACGATCAGTACGGCCCCTATGATCGTTTGCAAGATACCTGCCCGCTTACTGCCGACGATCACGGGGGCGATAATGATGTCGCCATGGCCTTGATAATTGAGCTCACTCTCCCCGATGTTTTTCTTTCCTCGGAAAACAGCAAATACAAGTCCGCGCGACCTGGCGTTTGAGATGAATCGCTCAAGGCCAGGAATCTGCACGCATAGCGCTTTCAAGGCTTCCGCCGGCGTGCGCACGGCAAGGTCGTAGGACCTGCCGAACTGCCGGAGTTGTCCGTAGAGTTTGATGGTGGTCATAGGGGAGTTATCGAATGCGGTAGCGGCCATGTGGCCTCCTATACGGTGATCGAAGGGGCAGGTAGCCCAAGGCGAATGGCGAGTACTGCCCGCGACATATGCGCCTGGTCGATGGTCAGTTGTTCCTGGCGCGGGTCGTAGTTCCACACCCGGTTGTAAATCGTTTCGCTTGCCCTGGCGCCGCGGAATGTGCCCCGCATCAGGTCCGCCGAAACCCGGGCTTCTTCCTCGGTGAAGTAGGGGCCGTCGATGGTCACTTGCTGGCCATTGCGGACGTGCTGGACCTCCCAAACCAGGTAGCCTGCGTCCGGCCCCTGAATCAGCTCGTAGGGTTTGAATTTAAGTGTGTTGCATGCGTCGGTGAATCGCTCCTGATAGGTGGGCGTGTGGCCCGTTGTGTTGTTGTCGTGGTCAGTCATGTTTCCTCTGTGCGCCGCTGGCGCTGGTCATGGGCTGCTGCCCGGTGGTGTTGCTCGGTGTCGCGCCACGTTTTGCGAATCACGAAAACGTGGCGCGGAAAATGGTCAGTTGCCGACGATGCTGAGGGCTGGCGGCAGCTTCGGGCCGAACGGCGCACCAGGGGCGAATGGGTCGGGCAGCTGATCTTCTGGACATTGCCTGATGAACCGGATCATGGCGGCGTGGCAGGCTTGATACAGCGGGCCACCGGCGCCCCATTCGTCGCTCTTGCGGTCGGCGCTGTCCTCTAGCTGGGATAGGTACGCCACTCCGCGGAGGCTGGTATCACCGTCTGCGCTGGCCCGATGGCGATGTACTGGGTTGACGCCCAGCAGGTCGCACATCTGGTCGAAGCCCAGCGTCTGCGCCAGCCCCTCGCGGTCCAACATTAGTGATTGGCCAAACCCTGCTAGTGCGCTCCACGCTCCGCTGCGAGCAGCCTCCTGATGTTCGCTGGCCTGCTCCTCCAGTTCCGCAATGGTCTGCCGGGTGAATGGGAGAAACGCTTTCAGCTTTCCCGCTTGCCGGCGTAGGGCTCGCCGTTCACCGCGGATAACGTCGAGCTGGTCAGCAATGGCGCGACATATTCGCCGGGTGGTGATGAGCTGCGTGGCGGCGCTGATGCCGGGTTTCATACCGATGTTGCACAAGCGGGTGATAAGGCTGGGCCTCATTGGTGCGCCTCCATAGGTGTGGCGTCGTAGCTGGCACGCAGGTGGGCGCCAGCCGTGCAATGGCGGCCGTTGGGCGCGTAGCAGCTCCGACAAACCATAATGTGGTTGAGGTACTGGTCACGGGCGTGTCGCCATTCGGGCGTGGCGGTGGCGGCGCTTGCGTTTGGGTTTGTGATGAGCCGGGGAGTGCGCTCGACAGAGCTGTCCAGCACTAGGCGCGGGCGAGGCTGGCTATCCACTTTTGGCGAGTCGACTCCGGCGATAGCTGGCGGCAAGTGATCGAGGAGACCGGAAAGCAGGCTCATGCCGTCACCTCGACCCGATCACTGCTGATCCAATGTTCCTGTGATCTCAAAAACACCGGCAACAGCGGCAACAATGGCAACAGCCCCGTAAACCGTGACCTCCACGCGTTGCCGATGCTGCCAAACTGTTGCCACCGGTTTTTTACCGGCAACGGTGATAAGCAAATGAAGGGAAAGTGCGGGTCTCTTATGTTCAAAATGAGGTGTGCGTTGCCAGTTGTTGCCACTTTTTTTATAGGGTGGCAACGGCTGTAAGCCACGCCACACAGGGCCGTTGCCGGTGTTGCCACTGTTGCCAGTGATTCTAGGTTCCTGTGAACTTGGGCAATCTGGATTGCTGGTCTTTGAGTGACGTTCATACGCCACCGCCTTCACGATCGATGACGTCTGGGTCGATCACGTAGAGACGCGCCTGGCCACCACCAGGGAGTCGGTAGTTTTTGGTTTTACGTTCGTTGTCGCGGCGCGCAAGGACGTTAGCCCCCTCCAAGGCTTTGATGATGCGAGACAGGCCATAGCCTTGAGCCGCCTCGATGAGCGCCGGCTTGTTGAATAGGTACAGACGGTTGGTGCCCACCAGCTCCCAGTAACCGGCCCGGTTGAACACCTTGGTGTCAGGCGTTTGATCGTCGACATCTGAAAAGCGGCTGCTACCGTGGCGGTCGATAAAGTCCAGGATGCCCGCCAGGATCTGCCGATCCTCGGCGTTGCCGCTGCCCACCCTGCTGAGCCATTCGCCGTAAAGCAAACGGCAGTCGGCTAGGGCGGTACCCGGCACCCATGGCAGCAGGCCATAGGCGATGGCCATCTCGCCGGCAAGCGCGATCACGGCGAACCGATCAGCCACCCGGCCGGCCTGAGCGTTGTCTTCCACAAAGCTGGCGCGTACCCCGGCGAAATCTTCCAGCAGGCCGGCCCGGTCGTCGCTCTCGAGCAGCTTCTCGACAAAGGCCGGTCCGAGGTGTCCATGGTGGGAGCCGACCGACACGGTGAGCTGCCGGTGGAAGTCCGCACCCTCAAGCCCGTGTAACTCGTCGAAGGCCCGGTGTGTGCGGGTGCCTGCGTTCACGTCGACCATGCGCAACTCGGCGCCAGCGTGTGCGGCATTGCCGGATATGGCCGCGTGCTCGGATAGAGAGCGCTCGCCGCTTGAGAGTGTCAGCAGGCGCCAGCTCAATTTGGCGCGGCCTTCGCGCTCGCGGGTCATGGTGCCTTTGCCCTGGCCGTTGGCGAGGGAGTAGGCCATTTCCTGTACGCGCTTGGGGTCGGCGCGCTTGATCTCATCCAAGGGCAGGATGGTGTCATTGCGGCTCGACGCTTCGATCTCCAGGCCGCCTTTGGTCATGTCCCAACTGGCGGCGAACACGCCCGGGTCGCCCCATACCGACGACCCGATCAGTTGCGCCAGCGACTTGCCGCTGGAGCTGTCGCCCACCAGGTGCACACCGCCGCCCAGCACGCCTACCAAACTCAGCAGTGGGCCAGCCAGCGAGCAGCCAATCGCCAATGTCAGTACAGGATTGCCCGCGCACTTGGCGGCCACCTCCGATTGCCACAGCGCCAGCTCGCCGCGCCGGCTGAAAAGTACCTGAGCCTTGTTGCTGGCCTGGTACCGCACATTGGCGCTGCCGATGGTTCGCCCAGGCAGCACGAACGCGCCCGACTCATGCCAGCCAGGCCGGCTGGTGGTGGCAAACACTTCTGCAGGATGCTGGTCGAGCAGGTACTCCATAAATGTGCCGCGCTTCTTGAGGGCAATGATGACGCCCATCCCGAACAATGCGCGCCTGGCGTCCTCGCCGCTGCCGCCGAACACTTCCATGGCGATGATCCACTCCTTGATGCCGCCCTCTGTGACCAGGCGCAGCAACCGGCCCTCGCTGCCATCGTCGCTGTTGGTGGTTCGGGCCACGACCGTGACGGGGCTGGAGATCCACTCATCGGTGATAGGTCGGTCGCCGGAATCGCCCTCGGCGTCCTCTTGGTCAGCGCCGGCGCGCTTGAAGCTATGCCAGTAAACGCCCGGGCGCAGCTTGCGGCCCTTCTCATTGATTACCCAATGCTCATACACCGCCCAGCAGGGGCGATCTGGCGCAATGGTCGCGGCGTCCGTCCGAAGGTTGATCACGTTGGTGTCAGGCTTGGACATGGGCGAGTTTCCAGTTGGCGAGGTCGTTGAAGTCGGTGAGGTCATCGGGGGCGCTTTCCGGCCATTCAGGGAAAGCCACTTGGCCACCCACGGCCGCCGCCGCGGCGTTTGCCGCTGCGCGCCCCGGGTTGCCATCGGTGAGCCGGTCGTCGTCGCCGGCGATGACGATTGGCTGGCCCGGGTAGCGAGCGCGAAGTGCCATCGCCGCTGGGATCAAGTTGCCCGCGTTCATGGCAGCGGCAACGACATAGCCGCCGTGCTGGTGGAGGCTGGCGGCCGTCGCCCACCCTTCGCAGATGCAAAGCACAGAACCTGGCTCGATGATGCCCAGCGGTGAATAGGTGCCCTTGATCCGGCCGCCGAACAGGAAGCGCTTCTCGCCGTCCGGAGCAATTCGTTGCAGATTGACCAAGCGCCCATCCAGGTACAGCGGGATCAGTAGGTCAGTGCCACGCTGGCGCAGGCCGTAGGAGCGAACGGCCTTGGCTACCAGATACGGGTGGTCGGGTGAGGCGCGGCGCGCATTGCGCCACCAGTGGTTGGCCTTCTCGGCGGCCTGCTGCTGGCGCTGGTGTTGTTCGGCTTCGCGCTGGCGCCGTGCTAGATCAACCCGCTCGCGGATTTGTGCTGCTTCGCGAGCGTCCACCGGTTCGCGACTACACCAGGTGCTGGCGCAACCGGCTTTCCAACTGCCGAACGCGCCGGATGCGATGCCGTCCAGGTACAGCACATACCACCCGTTGAGCGAGCCGGGCTTATCCTCCGGCACACGGAACCGGTGGATTGCACCGTCGGGCTCTGGCAGCCAGTCGAGAGGGCCATAGATGGCCTGGAGGGCATCACGGAATTGGATCGTTGCGTCCGTCATGCGGCCCCCTTCGGCGGGGTAAACCGCTTGGCCAAGTTCTCCAGTTTCTGAGTCAGGCGCTCCAGCTCATCGCAGTGGCGGCCTTGATCGCCTTCCGAGATGCGCAGCTCCAGGAAGCCAACCAGGGCTTCCACCAGCAGCACATAGCTGGCGCTGTCGATATAAGCGCCAGCAGCGGGTGGGCCGCCACTGCCCTTGCGCTTGATGGGGGTGACGTTACCCATGGCTGACCTCCCGGCGATCAGCGCCAGCAAAAGCCCGGCAAACTTGACCGTTGTTCACGCCGTGCCAGTCGGTGATGTCGTCGATCCCGTCAACTAGGCAGGCCGTTACCTGAGCGCCAGCACTACGCATAACTACGCGCCCGCACTCTGCGTCGGCCTCGCTCAAGAACGGCCCTAGCAAAGCCTTGGGCACCTTCGGGTGGGTGACGAACCAAAGCTCTGTGGCTTTTTTCGGGCAAGCCGATCCCGTCGACGCAGATGCGCCGTTTTGAATTTTCATGCTTAACCTCTTAGATCAGGGCGTCGGCGCTGCGCGTCAGTACACGGCTGCTGAAAGAAAAAAGTGAGGCTGATAAATAGGATCGAGGGTGAGCGCTCTGGCTGGTTCATAGGGCTACCCCGCGGTACGGCTGATCGCCGCCCAGATCGTCCGATCCGAATAGGGCTTGATTGACGGCTTTCCGGCTATCAAGCATGCGGTCGTGTTCCTCATGCGTACCGATCTCCGCCGCCACCCATTCAGGAAGCTCATTGCGCCGACGCATTTCATTGAGGTGCGTCCACCAGCGAGTTGCGTGACGTCGCTCCGCGGCGATGAACTCGGCCAGCGAGGCGCTTTGTTCGTCCAGCAGGTAGTGGGGTAACGGCAGCTGAGAGGCTGATGACGGGCTGCTCGTGTTGCGGGCCTCGCTGGCGTTGATCATTCCGCACCTCCGGAATGCTCCAGCTTGCGAACGATGGTCATGTGGGAGTTGTAACGGGCGAGGCGAACAGAAAGTGATGAGTTTGCGCGGAGGGCGCTCAGAGTCATGCGGCGATGAGCAAAGGCGCGAATCGCGGACGGACTTAGGGTAGGCATCGGTGTAGCTCCTAACGTTGAGGAACTGCCACCGTTCGCGGCCAAGCGAATTAGGGTGGCAGGTTGCGCGGGGTTGGCCGACCGGGACGTTAGGAACCCGGCACACCCGAAGGTGTCCCCACGCAACCCGCCATAACACGTAACTGCGGGCACAAAAAAAGCGCCAGCAATCGTAATGGGGGCGCTATTGCGCCTAACGTTCCTCGAGCGGCCAAGCCCGATCGCTGAATTTGCAGCGACGGGCAAACCATACCGACGACCACGACTGCTTGCAACAAAACTTATCGACCGTTTATCGCTGATCATGAGCATAGCTGTCATGGGCGGAAGTCCTCCAAACCGAGCGGCAGCTTCAGTTGCTCCCTCAGATGAGCAACGTGCGCGTACACACCCGGCTTTTCATAGCGCCAGTGAGCCAACCGGCGGCCACTGCTGCTGGCTTCCTTCTTGCGGGCCTCCAGCGTCTGGCAGGCGTTCCCATACCGTGCTTCGCGGAACGCCATGATCAGGCTCGCTTTCAGCTCCACAACGCGGTCGGTATTGCGGGACAACGACAGCAGGAAGAACGCTTGATCTTCGTTCAGCAGGGCGAAGCGCTCCGGCCTACCACCAGCGGTTCCGGCCAAGGGTTTCTCCGTTTGAAACGGAACAACCCCGAACTCTTCGAACTTCGCCAGGTAGCGCTCGATCAGCGCCATTGGGTTTTTGTGCTTGGTTCCCAGCTGCTTCGCGAGCTGGCGGCTATCCACGCGAGGTTCGCCCTGGTAATCAGTCACGGCAATGTGAGGATCTCCCGGATCACCCTCACCCATCGGCTCAATGATCTTGGTTGTCATGAGGCCACCTTCTGCACTGGGCCAGTACTCAGGTAGTAGGTCGCAACCTTCTGGTGATCGCGGCCTTGATCATCCTTCAGCGTACCCAGGTGGGTAACGATGCCGTGCCCCTGCGCACGCAGCTCAGATATTCGCGCACCAGGGCGCAGGATGTTCAGAAACATGATGGCTTGGAAGGTGTTGATCGAACCATGCAGATGCAGGTAAGCCAAAAGGCGCATGCGCTGGGCACTACCACTGGTGTCGCTAATGCTTTGCGCCGAGCAACTCTTCTCGGAATGCAGGATCTTTTCCATGTCAGGCCACCCCACTATCAGAGTCAGCTTCGGGATGGACGAATTGATGGCGGCAAACTAAACGACGATTAAGCACCAAAGCGTTTAAGGGTACAGGAAGGGGTAAAGCCGCTTTTTTCAGACAAAGCGATCCTGTCCCCGCATCAGCGCAGAGTTGATTGGTCATCATTGGTTATGCCTCCTGACTGATCAGGAAGGATTCCACAGACTCGGGCTCCCAACGGACGGAACGACCGAAGCGAATAGGAGCGGGAAAGCCGGGAGTCTTGGACCAGCGCCACCAAGTAGCGCGGCTGACTTGGTATTTGGCGCAGAGCTGGGCAGCGGTAGCGCGTGCACCAGGTATGGGCAGATTGGGTACATCGGTACTGCGGGTTGCTATTTGTGCCATTCACGGAATCTCCAAAGGCTGGAAAAACCGAGAGGAGCGCTCTGTAGGCCACCAGCGCCTGAAAAAAGGTCGAAAGGTGGCAAGTCATCGGAAACACAGCACCTGTATAGGACACCAGTGTTGCGCAATATTCCCGCAGGTACTACAGTCCGCCCGTGAACCAATTAGGCGCTTTTAGCCTAACTGAATCACTTAGAAGCCCGTCAAAATGCTTCTCCCCTCGGGGTTGTGTACTGGCCTAGCTGGTATGCAGAGGACGTTGGTAGCGTCTTTCCCGAACAGGCCCCGGCGTTGGTAGCGTCCGGGGCTTTTCTTTGTCTGATAATCCAACCGTCAGCGATTCTAACTCCAGCCATTGATGTTCTATGGCGTTTCATTTGTTGTTAGAAAGCTCTAGCCGTGGTCGCATGTTAACTGCCGCTAGAAAAACATCAACCAGATTTTTTGAATCACCTGTGTGCAATAACTATCCCCGTACATCTCTAACGCTAAACTTACTGTCTCTTGCTTACCCCTGAGCACCCCTGAGCACCCAAAATCATCGCAATGACCGTTCGTCGGATCGCTCATGAAGCGCTACGGACGGGGGTTTTAGAGGGACTTATGAGGGCCTCAGTAGGTTCAAGCAATGATTATGCATCGATTTGACGATGATATTTTGACGATGATTGCCCCAGTGTTTTGTCGTGCGCGCCACGAAACACAAGCTAAGTAAAACGTGGCGCGGAAATCGCAGCTGCGCTAAGTAATCGCAGTGTCGCGACACAAAATTTGAATTAAGAAACCGTGTCGCGACATATCTCGCCAGCTCAAACTACCAAACTAACAACGTACCGTATTACTAAACGTTGTTTATTCCCGCTTATTCGCTGTTATTCCCACTTATTCGCAGTTTCAGCGTGTTTTGAGCAGAGTTTGCGGAACTGAAATGTGCTGTAGGGCGCGTACTACGGGGATTCAGCAGCGGACTGATGGTGGTGCCCTATGTGCGACAAGATTCGGGCATGGCCCGGGGATTTTCTTTTTCAGATTCGGATCAGTTGCACGACATTCACGACATTGCATCGGGTTTTTTCTTTTTCCGGCGCGAGATGGAAAGCACGTTGCCCGTATCAGTGACCTCCCCCAAAGCCTTAGCCAAAGCTCGGTCAAAGAGCTCGATAGCTTTACGTTTCTCTGGCAGCGCCGCTTCGGGATTATTTCGGTAGTGTCGAGAAACGACACCTGTTTGGCCATGAGCTTGAAGAAGATCCGACAGTCGATCATCAATCCCATGTTTCTGCATTAGCTGTGTACAGGTGCGGCGCAAATCTCTCGGGGAGAACGTCGGGATCTTCCCGCCAGCGATTAGCGCATGCTTGGAATCCAGCCAGTCTGCAACGGCATGGGTCGGGCTACTGATCACAAAAGGTTGTTTACCATGTGTAGTCCAGGGCCATGGATGATCCCCATTGATTTCCCGAACTTGCCGCACTATGGCAATGGCTCGATCAGAGAGCGGTACCAGGTGCGGTCGGCTCAGGGTTTGGCCACCTCTACCTTTACGGTGAATCAATAGCACCGTACCCGCGTCCAGATCGTAGTCCGCCCAAGTGGTTTCGATTAGGTTCTTGATCCGCTGGCCGCCCGTTGATATGACGAACTTGAATAACAGTGCCATAACCGGACCGATACCGTCAGTATCCTCAACCGTCTCCCAGAATTGCTTCAGCTCTGCATCAGACAAGGCTCGTTCGACAGGGGCCGAGACTTTATCGACCTTCACCATTGCTGCAGGGTTGATCTCAAGGCTATAGGTCTTCGCATTGGAGCGACCGACCACACTCTCAGCCGTGAGCCCATGGTTGAATGCCGCCACCAGAAACGAACGCATACGATCCGCCTGCACTTTGGAGCCGCGCTCCCAGATCGGATTGAGAATGGTGAGGATGTGGTCAGCCCTAATATCTCGGGCCTTCATCCGCATTACCTCTGGATGGGGCTCTTGCATGTTCGTCTTGAGCAGCCGTTCCAACTCCTTCACGACGCCTGGTGTCGCCTTCACGCGGCGCGACTCAATGTAATCCAGGAACAAATCGTGAAAGCTTCCGCGGGCCGCTTCAATTTCGTCGAGGCGGAAACGTTCTAGCCGTTCCGCTTCTTCCAATGCGGCTGTGGCTGCACGACTAGCCGCGGCCGCTACTTGTTGCACCGAGATGTGCTCCAAGTACTTGGCAATACCGCCAGCGGCAGCGGCCTCAACTGAAATTCGCAAAGCCTCACCACGGATACCATCCAAGCTCTGCTCGTCTGTACCCACACGCGGCTTCTTCGCGAGCGTCCCGAGAGGCAGCCGCTTGTCGCTGTCCGATGTGCGTTCCCGGTAGTAAGCCTGAATAGCTCCGGAAGCTTTACGTTCGAGCAGCAAAGTCCCCTTTCCGCGAGAGCCGACCGGCTCCGACTGACGAGTCTTTACCGCATAGGCCTCCATCTCGGTCATTCGCGTACGCTTAGCCATTCTTTCCCCGTTTTCCCCATCCGTTCCCCGTTTCTCATGCAAAGGTACGCTAACAGGTGAAACATAGAAAGACACCGAATTGGCTACAGACCAAGTAAAACTTAGACCAAGAGAAACAAGTGATACTCGATGAAGTGGGGTGAAGCCTCAGAGCAAACGGCTTGTAATCAGTAGTTCCCGGGTTCGACTCCTGGTGCCGCACCATATCTCAAAGCCCCGCAATGCGGGGCTTTGTGGTTTCTGGGGTTTAACAATCATTGGAAAATTGGTCGATCGTTTTCGTCAAAACGTCCACAAAATGTCCAAACTCATTTCCTGAGCTGGCTCTTCAAGCGCTACCCATCTGACAAAGACGGCCCAGTAAACTGAGTTCCGACCTCAATTGTCGCGCCCCTAATCGCCCCAGTTTCTTCATACGACTCATGATCGATACGGCCTAGGGCCAAGAAGCCACCGGGTGTCACGTCCGCTCGAGCATTTATACGAAATTATGGGTAGCCAATAATTATGGCGTATCCATAAAACAAATAATGGCATCGACACCTGGTCGCTACCTTTCAGAACGAGCTGAAAATCAATCGATCTATTTTCCCGATTGCTCCCCACGCTCCTCCACGCTAACCTCCCGCCGTCGCTGCACACTCAGCGACCGGGCCTGAGAACCCGACTTGATGCAGGCGCTAACCACGCCGCCCATTCGCCTTGATTACGAACGTGGTAGCTCTCACTCGATATGGGAGTTTTACCGATGACCGCTCCAAATCCCTCTGCGTTAACCACCCTCGGCGTCACCCCGTTCTCCTTTCACTCCGACCAACCTCTGTTCCGCGTCAACAGCGGTGTTTCCCTGCATGAAGCCTTGCATCACGTTTCCGACTTGCTCCACGTTGCCAAGCTGCTCGCTGAAGATGCAGCGATGACCAAGGAGACGGACCGTTATGCCTGGGCGTCGCATTATTTGCAGGAGATGAGCAAGGCGGTGATTGATGATGTGGTGAAGGTGTTGGAGTCGCCTGGGAATACCGGGCAATAAGAAGGGCTGTGCTGGCTGGGCAGGCGCCATCGCGGCATGGGTATCTACACAACTTTTCAGACCCTGACAAATCTCCCCGTGGCGAGCGGGCTTGTCCCGCGTTGGGCTGCGTAGCAGCCCCAGTAAAGAAGAACGGGGTGTGTCAGAAACTCTGTAGAGGCTGGTTTTGGGGCTGCTACGCAGCCCAACGCGGGACAAGCCCGCTCGCCACAACAGCCCTATCTGCCGGGCGTTCAGCGTTGAGCCCAAGTTGTGTAGATACCTATGGCCATCGCGGGCAAGCCCGGCTCCCATAGAAGAGCGCCTCGGCCTGGGGCGTTTTTTTCGGTATAACCCTGAACACCCCCGCGTCGTGAACGGACTCCCATGAACGCTCTGAAACTGATCTGTCTGCTGGTGATTTTCCCGCTGCTGCTGGCCACCCTCGGCGGCTGGGAGCGTCAGCGTGGCGAGGACGCAACCACAGCGTTGATGGATTACCACCTCAACCTTGATAAAGCCAAGCACCCGTTGCAAGCGCTGGCAGCCAGACAGCCCGCGAGTAGTGTCGACCTGCCTGATGGCGTCATCAGCGTTGCGGAGGCCCTCTCGCGTCTGGAAAAAATCGAAGCCGAACTACCCTCCGCCCACCGCGTGAACCGTGCGATGCGCGCCATCGCGCCGTGGGTGATGGGTTTGGGTCTGTTGGCGGCGTTGATTGGTGTGGCGGCGTTGGCGGGTACGTACTGGGCGGGGCGGCGGGCACGGCAGTCACGGGAGAGGTTATTGCAGGTGTTCTCCCTGGGCAGCCGCCTGTTGCCCTACGTGCTGGTGGGTCATGTGGTGGCGGTGGCGGCGGCCGTCGCGTTGACGTTGAGTTTCGAAGGCTTGGCGATGTGGCATATCGGCCGGCTGGGCAGTGGCGAGGTCAAGCTGATGGCGGTGCTGGGGGTGATCGCGGCGTTTTGTCTGTATTCGATCTGGCAGTTGCTCAAACAGCTGCGCCCTATGCTGGGGATGTTCAAGCCTGAGCCGCTGGAGATGTTCGGCCAGGTGGTGACGCCCGCGCAGGCTCCAGGGTTGTGGCGCCATGTGGACGAGTTGGCGGGTCGGCTCGGCGCGCTGCCACCGGACCACATCGTGGTGAGCCTGGCCCAGGGCTTTTACGTGACGTCCAGCGCGGCCACTGTGCAACCGGCGAACACTTCGCTGCACGGGCGCACCTTGCATGTGCCGCTGCTGTATCTGGGCCTGCTGAGCAGCGAGGAAATCAGCGCGGTGATCGGCCATGAGCTGGCGCACTTTGTGGGGCAGGACACGGAATACAGCCTGCGCTTTTTGCCGATCTACGACGGGGTCAATCGCAGCCTGGAAGCGCTGTTGAACACGATGCTGGCCAGCGATTTTATCCAGGGACGGCTGATGCGGCCGTCGTTCATGTTCGGTGTGTTTTTCATGCAGCGCTTTGATGACGCGGTGAACCACTGGAGCCGTGAGCGCGAATTGCTGGCGGACGCTGCCGGCGCGCAATTGGCCGGTCCTGCTGCGGCGGCTTCGGCGTTGTTGCGTGTGTCGGTGTTGCAGCCGCACGTTGAGGATGCCTTGTTGGCGTTGTGTGAAACAGGGTCGACGACAGACCTGCCCGACGCGGTGTTCGCGCGCTTGCGTGAGTGTGAATTGCAACCATCACCCGAAGCCCTGGAGATTCACCAACCGCATCCGACCGACTCCCACCCCTCCAATGGCGAACGCCTGCAAGCGCTGAACGTTCCCCTGAACGATACGCTGCGAGGCGCCACCCGCGTGGTGGATCGCGACGTGGCGAATGCGCAGATGGATGCCTATTTCAGCGCACCCCAGGCACTGCGCGAGCAGCTGTCTCGGGATGTGATGGACGTGGCCGTGTCGGAGAACACCGCGCACACCCATCTGCTGGAAACCTTGGCCGCTTCGGCCGAGGGTGAGCGTAGAGTGCATGAAGGCGGCCAGTGGCGCGGGGTACTGATGGCCGTGTCGGGCCTGCCCTTTGTGCTGGCTGCAGTGTTTATCCTGAGTCGAGTCTGGCTCGCCCCGGAGCGTTTGAAAGGCACACCCCTGTCGGCAGTCGGCGCAGGCGCGTGTCTCGGCATTATCGGGCTGGGCCTGCTGTGGCTGGGTGTCCGTCGATTCAAGCGTGCGCCGCAGACCGCGTTGCGCCTGACGCCGGAGCATTTTGTGTTCAATAACCTGGCACAACCGCTGCCCATCGAACATATCGAAGAGATCACGATGCAATGTGTCCAGGGCATCTGGGTCATCGTTCAACTGACCCCCGAGGCGCCGTTACCCGTAACGCGCAAGACGGCGTTCGGCGTACCCGGCGTGCGGATCAACAAGAAGAAACGCCAGGTGTTGCTGCTGATGGCACAGCTCTGTATCGACAATAAAAAGATCGAACCCTATGAGGGGTTGTCCTTGATGCTCGACTACAAGAATGCAGCGTTGGCGCGTAAGATTTTGCAGAGCCGCCAGGACTGATGCGCGCCCATAAAAAAACCCCGAACCAGTCGGGGTTTTTTATCGCCTGGAATCAGGCGCGACCTGCGATCAGTTAGAAAACGTTGATCGGGTAGTCGGCGAACAGACGGATTTCGTTACCGCCTACGTTGTACTTGTCGGCATTGCTGGAAACGCGCAACCACGAGGCACGAGCACGCAGGCTCAGGTCTTTGGCCGGGCCGCTCTGCACGACGTATTTGAACTGGTTGAAGATCTCGCGCTCGGTGCCATTGCCACGGCCACTGCCGTCGTCAATGTTGGTGCCGCGCACGTAGGCCACGTTGTAGGTCAGGCCAGGCACGCCGAAGGTGCTGAAGTCCAGACCGTAGCCGGCTTGCCAGGAGCGCTCGTCCTTGCCGTTGAAGTCGGACCAGTAGGAGTTGGCCAGCAGGATGGTGTTGCCGCCGTCGCCGATGCCGGTGTCCGCGGTATTGTCACGGTAGCCGCCATACAGGTAACCGGTATCGCCGGTACTGCGCTGATGGGCCAAGGTGAAGCTGTGCGCACCAACAGCCCATGTAGCGCCCAGGCTCCAGATTTTGTTGTCGCGCGCGTCGCCATTACCGCGTTGCTCGGCGAAGCTCCTGTCCAGCTTGGTTTTGTAGCCGTTGAAGTCAAAGGTCAGCGACTGTTTCTCTGGCAGGGCCAGTACGTAGTTGACGTTGACGTATTGCTTCTTCAGCACGTCTTCCATGTCGGAAGCGTACAGCGCAGCCGACAGGTTTTCGGTGAACTTGTAGCTGCCGCCCAGGTAGCTGATGTTCTTCAGGTTACCGCTGTCGGTGCCTTCAGCACCTTTTTGGGCTTCCTTGGTGAAGCGACCTGCATCCAGTTGCAGACCTTCGATCTCTTTGGAAACGATCGAGGTACCGGTGTAGGTTTCCGACAACAGACGAGAGTTGTCGTACTGCAATACAGGAACGGCAGGCATTTGCTCGCCGTACTTGAGCACGGTGTTCGATACGCGGAACTTCACCGCCGCGCCGCCTTTGGCCAAGTCGTCAGCTGCTGCGCCGCTGTCACCTTGCTTGAAGAAGTTAATGCCGCCAGCGCCGCTGCGACCTTTACCACCGTCCAGACGAATCGCATATTGGCCAATCACATCCACACCCACACCAACGGTGCCTTGGGTGAAGCCGGACTCGAACTTGCCGATGAAGCCTTGGCCCCACTCGGCTTTGTCTTGCTTGCCGTTCTTATAGTCACGGCTGATGTAGGCGTTACGTGCTGCGATGTTCAGGTGGCTGTCTTCAACAAAACCCTTGGATTGCTCCTGGTCGTTGGCCATTGCTGTCGATGCGCTCAAGATCCCCAGCGCGATCAGACTCATCCGTTGCTTCAACATTTTTTTGTATTCCTTATTACGGGTTGAGTACGCGTTCTGACCCCAGGCTCCATGTCGCTTTCTGGTGTCGACTTT
Organism: Pseudomonas sp. SH10-3B; assembly: GCF_019891415.1. Lineage (NCBI taxonomy): Bacteria > Pseudomonadati > Pseudomonadota > Gammaproteobacteria > Pseudomonadales > Pseudomonadaceae > Pseudomonas > Pseudomonas sp. SH10-3B. The sequence continues at coordinate 36,779 of NZ_JAFLXD010000042.1, forward strand.
TTCCGAAAAAAGAAAGCCCGCGGACGACTGAACATGCCGCGGGCCTTTTCTTATTGGATGAGTCATGGCTGTTAGCCACAGGCGTTGGGCGCAATCCTAGTCGCGCGTTGAACTATGTGTCAATTTCGTGAATCGTCTGTATTTAGGCGAAATAATTCTAAGCAACGGCCTATGGCCTTTCTGAAAACGACTAATTTCGTTCTTCAATGACCAAAAAAACACATCTCGTAACATATTTCAAAGTCGATACGTTTGGTAATAGATAACGCGCGCAAATGCAAAGCATTACCATTAGCGCGCTTTTTCCTGCCAAACACTTTGGATACATTCACCCATGCCTGCCCTTCGCCTGACGCCCATGACCCTTGGGCTTTCTGTTCTGCTGTCTGCCGGTTTTGCCTGTGCGGCCACCACCTTGCCCGAAACCTCGATCAGCGCCGAAGCTGACGAAGACGACCCGCGCGTCAAGGAAACCAGCACTGCCACCCGCACCGCCACACCTGTGCGTTATGTGCCCCAGGCCATCGACTCAGTGAAGACCGAAAGCCTGCGCGCCTACGGCACCAACGACCTGGGCCGGGCCTTGAGCGGCATCCCCAACGTCAGCAGCGGTGCCGACACGCGCTTCGACAGTTTGCGCATCCGTGGCTTCGACGCGAGCAACGACTTCTACCTCGATGGCATTCGCGACGACAGCCAGTACGTGCGCGACCTGCACAACATCGAACGCATCGAAGTGCTCAAAGGGCCGGCAGCCGTGCTTTACGGGCGAGGCGGCCAGGGAGGGATCGTCAACCGCGTGAGCAAACTGCCAACGGCCGGACATAAGTCGAGCATCGAAGCCCAGGGCGGCAGCAACGATTTGCGCAGTGTGTATGCCGACCTGAGCACCGACCCCAGCGATAACATCAGCCTGCGCCTGAACATGGGCAACCAGGACAACAACAGCTTCCGCGACGGCGTGAGCGGCAACCGCCAACTGTTCGCACCGTCCATGAGCTGGCAGCTCACACCGGATCTGAACTGGCTGGTGCAATACGAATACAGCCGCTACAACCGCACGCCGGATCGCGGCATCCCCGGCGTCAACGGCCGCCCCGCCGACGTCAGTCGCAGCACCACCTACGGCGACAGCCGCGATTACATCGACGACAAGTCCCAGTCCCTGCGCTCCAAGCTGGCCTACGAACTCAACGACAACTGGCAACTGCGCCAGACCCTGGGCGTGTTCAAGCTCGACAGCGATTTCGACAACACCTACCAGACCGCCTACGTTGCCTCGACCAATCGGGTGACGCGCCAACGCTGGCAGCAAGACCTGACTACCCTCAACGTCTTCAACAACGTCGAGTTGGAGGGAGGTTTCAGCACCTTCGGCCTCGAGCACCGCCTGCTCACCGGCCTTGAGCTGGGCAGCCAGCGCCGCGATCCAAAGCTGTACAACGCCCCCGCCTCGGCCGTGCCAACCCTGGACCTCAACCAGCCCAACCGTAATCTGAGCCACACCGGGCGCATGAGCGTATCGAGCAACAACCACACCGAAGTCGAAAGCCGCGCTCTGTATGTGCAAGACCAACTGCGCCTGAACGACCAGTGGCAAGTGCTGGCCGGCTTGCGTTACGACCGTTTCGAAGTGGACACCAAAAACAAACTGCTCAATACCCGGCAAGACGTCAAAAGCCACAGCACCAGCCCGCGCTTTGGCCTGGTGTGGACGCCCCTGGAACACCACTCGTTCTATGCCTCGTGGAGCAAGACCTTCTCCCCGGCGGGTGGCGGCCTGATCGGTATCACCCCGAACGCCGCCGGCAGCGTCAACGACCTGAGCCCCGAGCTGACCAAGCAAAAAGAGATCGGCGTGAAAAGCGACTGGCTCGACGACCGCCTGAGCACCACCCTGGCGGTGTACGAACTGGAACTCTATAACCGCCGCACCAGCGACCCGCTGGACCGCACCATTACCCTGCTCAGCGGCCTGCAGCGCTCGCGCGGCGTGGAGCTGACGGCCACCGGCAAGATCGTCGACAACTGGTACGTACGCGGCGGCATCGGCCTGCAGGACGCCAAGGTCGAGAAGGACAACAACGGCTTTGAAGGCAAGCGCGTCAGCGACGTGGCCAAGCGCAACGGCAGCCTGTTCCTCACCTGGAAACCGGAGATGGGCTGGTACGCGGAAACCGGTTTGACGCTGGTAGGCGACCGTTATGCCGACAGCCTCAACACCGTGGTGCTGCCGGGTTATGGCCGTTGGGACGCATTGCTCGGGTTCCGGCAGAAAGAATGGGATGTGCGCGCGGCGCTGAACAACATCGCCGACAAGACCTACTACGAATCGGCGACCAGCGTGGCGCAGATTCAGCCGGGCGAGCCGCGTAACCTGGTGGTGACAGGCACCTACAGCTTCTAACCCGATACAAAAACACCAATCCCGTAACAGCTGTCGAGCGCAAGCGAGGCAACTGCTACGGGGTCAACGATATTTTTTCAGTTGCTCATCAACTCGCACAACGCGTGCACTTCATCCTCACTGAACAATCCCACCGGGTAGCGTTCACTCATCACACTGCGCAAATCCGGCTGGTGCCTGACCTGTCGCGAGCCGTTTTCCTTCAACCACAGCCCCAGCGCATGGATCGCGTCACTGTCAACCCGCGAAGGGTGGAAGGGGCGCGTGTACATCGGGTTGATATTGGCATTCATTTCGGCGCTCTCTCCTGCTGCGTGAGCGGCTAACTTACTCAAGGTTTGTGACAGAACTGTGCAGTCATCACCCTGGGCCACTGTGGGAACACCGATACAAGAGCTATGCCAATGTCGCGTGTTTGTACGCGTGCAGACACAAAAAAGCCCACGACCGTGCTGGGCCGTGGGCTTGCTGTGAATGCTCAGACTGAGTAGAGCCCGTTCGCAGGAAAGGCGCTGTTACAACTGCACTCAGTTTTTGTGCGGCGCCGGCTGTTGTTGGGTCAGGCAATGGATATTACCGCCACCCAGTAACAGTTCACGGCCGGGCACCATCACCACTTCGTGCTGCGGGAACAGGTTCTGCAGGATGGCCTTGGCTTCACTGTCCAACGGGTCGTCGAAGCTTGGCGCGATAATGCCGCCGTTGACGATCAGGAAGTTGACGTAGGAACCCGCCAACCGCACGGTCGGATTACGTTCCTGTGTACCGTCCACCGGGTCGACCCCTGCGCACTCTTCCTCAGTGGCATACAACGGCCCCGGGATCGGCATTTTATGCACTGTGAACGCGCGCCCCTGAGCGTCGGTGCTGCTTTGCAGGACGTCCATGGCGGCGTGGCAACGCGGGTAGTTCGGGTCTTGCGGGTCGTCGGTCCAGGCCAGCAACACTTCGCCCGGACGCACGTAGCAGCAGAAGTTATCCACATGGCCGTCGGTTTCGTCGTTGAACAGGCCGTCTGGCAGCCAAATGATCTTATCCACAGCCAGGTTGGCGCTGAGCACCGCTTCGATCTCGGCACGGTCAAGGTGCGGATTACGGTTGCGGTTGAGCAGGCATTCCTCGGTGGTGATCAAGGTGCCTTCGCCGTCGACGTGGATCGAGCCGCCTTCCAACACAAAGCCTTCTGTGCGGTAACGCGGTGCGCGTTCGATTTCGAGGATCTTGCCGCCCACCTGCGAGTCACGGTTCCACGGCGAGTACAGGCCACCGTCAAAGCCGCCCCAAGCGTTGAAATCCCAGTTCACGCCGCGCACTTCGCCACGGTCGTTGATCACGAAAGTCGGGCCGGTATCGCGCACCCAGGCGTCATCGCTGGACATTTCCACCACACGAATATTCGGCACATCCAAACGGGCGCGGGCGTTTTCGTACTGGCCTGCAGAAACCGCCACAGTTACCGGTTCAAAACGAGCGATGGCCTTGGCCACGGCCACGTGAGCCGCCTGCGCCGGCTTGCCGCCCAGGCGCCAGTTGTCCGGGCGCTCGGGCCAGACCATCCAGATTTGCGTCTGTGGCGCCCATTCGGCGGGCATGTGGAAGCCATCGGCGCGGGGGGTGCTGTGCAGGGTGGTCATGGCGATCAGGACTCCGAATGGGGGGTAAAGGCCGACTTTATAACGGATAAAAATCGGCTTTAAAAGCGAACAAACAGCATAAAAGAAAATTATTACAGCCAATAACCGATAACAATCGATTATTTACAACTGCTCATCCAGCACCTTCGACAGCACGTCGACAAAGAAGTCCACGCGGGCAATCGACGGCAGCGTTCTGGGCCTGCAACTCTAGCGCAGCGTAATCGCCGTGGCAGATTGTTCAGAACAAACTGGCCGCGAGTGCTGTCGACTTTGTAATTGAGGTGTTGCTGGCTGCCCAATGACTGCGACGTGCCCGCAAAGCCGTAATGCTGCCCAGCGCCACAACACAGGCTATGCTGCACTCGCTAAACGCCAGTCTAAGGAAAGGGCCCCCGACATGCGCATTCTCATTACCGGTGGCGCCGGTTTTATCGGTTCTGCCTTGATACGTCATCTCATTCAGCACACCGAGCACGAAGTGCTCAACCTGGACAAACTCACCTACGCCGGCAACCTGGAATCGCTGACCAGCATCGCGTCCAACAGCCGCTATGAATTCGTCCAGGCCGACATCATCGACCAGCCCACCGTCAGCGCCGTGCTCGCGCGCTTTGAGCCACAGGCGATCATGCACCTGGCCGCAGAGTCCCATGTCGACCGTTCGATTGACGGTCCGTCGGATTTTATCCAGACCAATATCGTCGGCACCTACAGCCTGCTGGAGGCCGCCCGTGGCTATTGGCAAACACTCGCCGAGCCAGACAAACGTAAGTTTCGCTTCCACCATATTTCTACCGACGAAGTGTACGGCGACCTCCACGGCGTGGACGACCTGTTCACCGAAACCACGCCCTACGCGCCCAGCTCGCCGTACTCGGCCAGCAAAGCCGCGTCCGACCATCTGGTCCGCGCCTGGCAACGCACGTACGGCCTGCCCGTGCTGCTGACCAACTGCTCCAACAACTACGGCCCCTTCCACTTCCCCGAGAAGTTGATCCCGCTGGTCATCCTCAACGCCCTCGCGGGCAAGCCATTGCCGGTCTATGGTGATGGTTTGCAAGTGCGCGACTGGTTGTTTGTCGAAGACCATGCGCGGGCACTGCTCACCGTCGTGACACAAGGCGTGGTCGGCGAGACCTACAACATCGGCGGCCACAATGAGCAGAAGAATATCGACGTGGTGCGCAGCATCTGCACGCTGCTGGAGGAACTGGCACCGCAGCATCCCCACGGCGTGGAGAAGTACACCGACCTGATCACGTTCGTTAAAGACCGTCCAGGCCACGACCAACGCTACGCGATCGATGCCAGCAAGATCGAACGCGAGCTGCACTGGGTACCCGAAGAAACCTTTGCAACCGGGCTGCGCAAAACCGTGCAGTGGTACCTCGATAACCTGGAATGGTGCCGCAGGGTCCAGGACGGCAGTTATCAGGGTGAACGATTGGGCAATACCGACATGAGGGATCTGATTGCATGATGAAAGGAATCGTATTGGCCGGTGGCTCCGGCACGCGCCTGCACCCCATCACCCTGGGTGTGTCCAAGCAACTTCTACCGGTGTATGACAAGCCGATGATCTATTACCCGATCTCGGTGCTGATGCTGGCCGGCATCAGAGAGATCCTGGTGATATCCACCCCCGCGGACTTGCCCCAATACCGCAACCTGCTAGGCGATGGCAGCCAGTTTGGCGTCAGCTTCAGCTACGCCGAACAACCGCAGCCGGACGGCTTGGCACAGGCTTTTCTGATTGGCGAACAGTTCATCGGCACCAACCCTGTGTGCCTGATCCTGGGCGACAACATTTTCCACGGCCAGCGTTTCAGCGAGCAGTTGCATGCAGCGGTCAAGCGCGGCAAAGGCGCCACGGTATTTGGCTATTGGGTCAAGGATCCGCAGCGCTTCGGCGTGATCGACTTCGACAGCGAAGGCCGCGCCCTGTCCATCGAAGAAAAACCGACCACGCCCAAATCAAGCTATGCCGTCACCGGCCTGTATTTCTACGACAACGACGTGATCAGCATCGCCAAGTCCGTCAAACCTTCAGCCCGTGGCGAACTGGAAATCACCGACGTCAACAACGCCTATTTGAAGCGCGGTGACTTGCAGGTGGAGCGCTTTGGTCGAGGGTTCGCCTGGCTGGACACCGGCACCCACGACAGCTTGCTGGAAGCCTCACAGTACGTGCAGACCATCGAACACCGTCAGGGCCTCAAAGTGGCGTGCCTCGAAGAAATCGCCTACGGCAACGGCTGGATCGACCGCGACCATCTGCTCGAACGCGCCAAATACTTCGGCAAAACCGGCTATGGCCAATACCTCTACAGCCTGGCTGGAGAAGACCGGTGAACGTCGTTGACACCTCGCTTCCCGGCGTAATGATCATCGAGCCCAAGGTGTTCGGTGACGAGCGTGGTTTTTTCTACGAAAGCTTCAATGCTCGCGCGTTTGCAGAGGCCACCGGGCTCAAGCGCGAGTTTGTCCAGGACAACCATTCGCGCTCACTAAAAGGCGTGCTGCGGGGCCTGCATTACCAACTGCAGCACACCCAGGGCAAACTGGTGCGGGTGACCGCCGGTGAAGTGTTGGACGTGGCTGTGGATATTCGCCGCAGTTCGCCGAACTTCGGCCGATGGGTGGGCGTGCGTCTGTCGGCGCAGAATCATCGGCAGTTGTGGATACCGGAAGGCTTTGCCCATGGTTTTGTGGTGTTGAGCGATTCCGCCGAGTTCCTGTACAAGACCACCGACTACTACCAGCCAAGCGCGGAACGCAGCATCCTGTGGAACGACCCGACGCTGGCCATCGACTGGGAACTGAGCGAACCGCCGCAACTGTCCGCCAAGGACCAGGCTGGAAAACTGCTGATGGACGCCGATCTGTTCCCATGACGAGCCCTTTAAAGATCCTGATCACCGGCCAACATGGCCAAGTCTCCCAGGCCCTGCAACAGCAGCTTCAGGGCCTGGGCGAACTGATTGTGCTCGGCCGCGAGCAACTCGACCTGGCCAACGCCGAGCACATCCGCCAGCAGGTGCGTGCGCACCTTCCCGACCTGATCATCAACGCCGCCGCCCACACGGCTGTCGATCAAGCCGAAAGCGAACCGGACCTCGCCTTTGCCATCAACGCCATCGCCCCCGGTATTCTTGCCGAGGAAGCCAAGGCCCTGGGCATCCCGTTGATCCACTACTCCACCGACTACGTGTTCGACGGCAGCAAGCCTGCGCCCTACACCGAAGCCGACGCGCCAAATCCGCTGGGTGTATACGGTCAGAGCAAGCTGGCCGGCGAGCAGGCGATTGCCGCAGTGGGAGGCCAGTACCTGATCCTGCGCACCAGTTGGGTCTACTCCAACCACGGCAAGAACTTCCTGCTGACCATGCAGCGTCTGCTGCAGGAGAAACCCCACCTGCGCATCGTCGCCGACCAGATCGGCGCGCCGACATGGGCCGGGACCATTGCCGGCAGTACGCGGGCCCTGATCGAGCGTTGGCAGGCCGGCAAGGCCGGGGAATGGGGCATCTATCACCTGAGCGCCGAGGGTGAAACCTCGTGGTTCGGCTTTGCCCAAGCGATTGGCGAGCATCTGCGCGCCGGCGGCCGCGCCTGTGCCGAACTGGAGGCGATCCCTTCCAGCGCCTATCCGACGCCCGCCCGGCGCCCGCTGAACTCACGCCTCGACTGCAGCCACCTGCGCCAGCAATGGCACGTCAGTCAGCCGCTGTGGCAAGACGCATTGCGCGAGTGTCTTGCCGGGCAGCACTAGGCATAATGCGCCTGTACCCATAGGCGCAAGACTCCCATGACTCCACCCCTTCCGCGAAGACCCCGCTGGCGCAGCCTCGCCCTGTTGGCCTTGTGCCTGGCACCGCTGCTGTGGCCGCTGGAGCATTTGGCCGAGCGCTACTATCGCAGCGAACTGGCCGGACAAAACCGCCAGACCCTCGACCTGTACGTCGCCAACCTGCTGGGCACCCTGCATCGCTATGAAGTGCTGCCGCAGATCCTCGGCGACTTGCCGGCCTTGCGCACGGCACTGGGCGCACCGCAGGTCAGCACCAACCTGGTCAACGCCAACATGCTGCTCAAGGACGTCGCCGCCCAGGCCGGGGTGGAAGTGATGTATTTGATGGACACCACCGGCAAGACCCTCGCCGCGTCCAATTGGGACAAGCAGGACAGTTTCGTCGGCCGCAACTTCTCGTTCCGGCCCTATTTCAGCGAAGCCATGGCCGGGCGCCTGGGGCGATTTTTCGGACTGGGCACCACCTCGGCCAAGCGTGGCTATTTCTTCGCCGCCGCCGTGCGCGATGGCGACAAAATAATCGGCGTCCTGGTGGTCAAGGTCGACCTGGACCACACCGAAAGCCTATGGGGCAATACCCCGGAGCAACTGCTGGTCACCGATCACAACGGCGTGGTGATCCTCACGTCGCGCCCGCAATGGCGCTTCCGTGCCACCCGGCCGCTGACTGCCGAAGAACGCCAGGCCATCATTGCCATCCAGCCCTACCCCACACGTGACCCGCAGCCGCTGACCCTGAGCAACAGCGCGTGGCTGCGCCAATCCACCGCCATCGCCGAGACCGGCTGGAATGTGGAAATCCTGGCACCGCAATCCTTGATCAGCCGCCCGGTGCGCACGGTGGTCGCGGTGGGCGGCGCTACGTTGCTGGTGTTGATGCTGCTGTTGGGGCTGTTGATGCAGCGCCGTCGCCACTACCTGGAACGCATCGCCTTCGAAGCCAAGGCGCGCCGCGAGCTGGAGATGCGCGTGGTCGAACGGACCAGTGACCTGGAAGGCCTCAACCGTCGCCTCAAACAGGAGGTGCTGGAGCGCGAACACGCCCAGCAGGAACTGGTGCGCGCCCAGGATGACTTGGTGCAGGCCGGCAAGCTGTCAGCGCTGGGCACCATGTCGGCAAGTATCAGCCACGAACTCAATCAACCCCTGGCGGCGATCCGCAGCTATGCGGAAAACGCCGAGATCCTGCTCGACCACGAGCGCACCAGCGATGCCCGGGGCAATCTCAAGCTGATCAGCGAACTGACCGGGCGCATGGCCTCGATCATCGCCCACCTGCGCGCCTTTGCCCGGCGCGATCGCCATGCCCCGGAGAGCGTGGCCCTGCAACCGGCGCTGGACGATGCGCTGGCCTTGCTGGCCAAGCGGCGGCGGTCGATGGAAGTCGAGCTGATCCGCGATTTGCCGGAAGCGACGCTGTGGGTGCAGGCCGGCGAAACCCGCTTGCGCCAGGTGCTGGGCAACCTGCTGGCCAACGCCCTCGACGCCCTTACCGAAAAAGGCCCGCCGCGCAAACTGTGGCTCAGTGCCGAAACCACCGCCCAGGGCGTCAACCTGTACATTCGCGACAATGGCCCGGGCTTTTGCATGGAAGCGTTGGGCCGCGCCAGCGAACCGTTCTACACCACCAAGACGCGCACCCAAGGCTTGGGCCTGGGCCTGGCGATCTGTGAAACCCTGATGCGTGCCTTTGGCGGCGAACTGCTGTTTGCCAACCACAAGGAAGGCGGCGCGCTGTTAACCCTGAAATTGCGCGCCGGCTCGCCGGGCGTCAGTCTGCAACCGTCCGAGGACCGCAGTGTATGAGTATCGATAACCAGATTCAGGTGGTGTTGATCGACGATGATCCACACTTGCGTCAGGCCCTGTGCCAGACCCTGGACCTGGCCGGGCTGAAAGTCCTGACCCTGGGCGAAGCCACCGGCCTCACCGCGCGCCTGTCGCGGGATTGGCCGGGCGTGGTGGTCAGCGACATCCGCATGCCCGGCATGGACGGCCTGGAGCTGCTGGCCGAGCTGCACGGCCAGGATCCGGACCTGCCGGTGCTGCTGATCACCGGCCACGGCGATGTACCGTTGGCGGTGCAGGCCATGCGCGCGGGTGCGTATGACTTCCTCGAAAAACCCTTCGCCAGCGATGCCCTGCTCGACAGCGTGCGCCGTGCCCTGGCCCTGCGCCGCCTGGTGTTGGACAACCGCAGCCTGCGCCTGGCCCTGAGTGACCGCCAGCAGTTGAGCACGCGCCTCGTTGGGCACTCCCCGCAAATGCTGCGCCTGCGCGAGCAGATCGGTGCCCTGGCTGCGACCCGCGCCGACGTGCTGATCCTTGGCGAAACCGGCGCCGGCAAGGAAGTGGTGGCCCGTGCGCTGCACGACCTGTCGAGCCGGCGCAGCGGGCCGTTCGTCGCGATCAACGCCGGTGCCCTCGCCGAGTCGGTAGTCGAAAGCGAGCTGTTCGGCCATGAGCCCGGCGCCTTTACCGGGGCGCAGAAGCGGCGCATCGGCAAATTCGAATTCGCCAATGGCGGCACGTTGTTCCTGGATGAAATCGAGAGCATGAGCCTGGATGTGCAGGTCAAGCTGCTGCGCCTGTTGCAGGAGCGCGTGGTCGAGCGCCTCGGCGGCAATCAGTTGATCCCGCTGGATATCCGCATCATCGCCGCCACCAAGGAAGACCTGCGCCAGTCTGCCGACCAGGGCCGTTTCCGCGCCGACTTGTACTACCGCCTCAACGTCGCGCCGCTGCGCATTCCGCCGCTGCGCGAACGCGGTGAAGATGCGTTGATGCTGTTCCAGCATTTTGCCGATGAAGCCAGCAGCCGCCACGGCCTGCCGTTGCACGAGTTGCAACCGGGCCAACGCGCGCTGCTGTTACGTCACAATTGGCCGGGCAATGTGCGCGAATTGCAGAACGCCGCCGAGCGCTTTGCGTTGGGCCTGGAGTTGGCGCTGGACAACACACCGGACAGTCCCGCCAGCGGCGTGCTGACTTCTACGCCGGGCGGCTTGAGCGAGCAGGTCGAGCAGTTCGAAAAAAGCCTGATCGCCGCCGAACTGACCCGCCCCCACAGCTCCATGCGCAGCCTCGCCGAAGCACTCGGCGTACCGCGCAAGACCCTGCACGACAAACTGCGCAAGCACGGCCTGAACTTCGCCAACCAAAGTGCTGACGACGAATGACCCTGCCCACCCACCCAGAGGTCCCCATGAGCCGCGATAGCCGTTACCTGGAATCCATCCTCCACCACGACATCCCCCTGACCCGCGAAATGGGCCTCAAGGTAGTCGACTGGCAACACGGGCAACTGCGGCTGCACCTGCCCCTGCAAGCCAATATCAACCACAAGAGCACCATGTTCGGCGGCAGCCTCTACTGCGGCGCGGTGCTGGCCGGTTGGGGCTGGATGCACCTGCAACTGCGCGAGGAAGGGATTGAAGACGGGCATATCGTGATTCAGGAAGGGCAGATCAGTTATCCGCTGCCGGTGACGCAAGACGCGACCGCCATTTGCGCGGCGCCGGAGGAGAAGGTGTGGAAGCGCTTTTTAGCGACGTACAAGCGCTATGGCCGGGCGCGGTTGACGTTGGACACGTGGATCGTGAATGAGGGCAGTGAAGAGCGGGCCGTTACGTTTACCGGCCAATACGTCCTGCACCGCTAGAAGCCGATACACAAAAAAATGTGGGAGGGGCACCGCCCCTCCCACATTTAGATCGGCTGAGGTATTAAGAGCGGGCCAAGGTCAGCAAGCGCTCACGCCACGCCGCCTTCGCCGGCAACGCCAGGAAAAACGGATTCAACAACGATGCCCGCGCCGGATAGCTGAACGGCTCGCCACTCAGCTCCAGCACCTCGCCCCCTGCCCCTTCCAGCACGCCCTGCGCCGCCGCCGTATCCCACTGCGAAGTCGGCGCCAGGCGCGGGTAGCAATCGGCGCTGCCTTCAGCCAACAGGCAGAACTTCAACGAACTGCCGATATTCGCCAGCTTCAACTCCCCCAACCCTGCGCTCAAACCGTCCAGCAAACGCTCTTGCTCGGGGCTGGTATGCCGACGGCTGGCGACCACGGTAAACGCCTCACCCACTGCCGGCGCCTCACGCACCTGGATCTGCCGGGGCGCTTCTTTCACATCCGAACGCCACGCGCCCAACCCCGCGCCACCGAAGTAGCAACGGCCACTGGTGGGCATGGACACCACGCCAAACACCACGCGGCCCTGTTCGATCAGGGCGATATTGACGGTGAATTCTTCGCTGCCGGCGATAAATTCCTTGGTGCCATCGAGCGGATCTACTAACCACCAACGCGTCCAGCCGGCGCGCACGCTCTGGTCGATATCAGCATCTTCCTCAGACAGCACCGGAATGCTCGGGTCCAGTGCGGTAAGGCCTGCGAGAATCAGGTGGTGAGCGGCCAGGTCGGCGGCCGTTACCGGCGAGTCGTCGACCTTGGAGGTCACCGCCACATCGGCGCGCCAGTAAGGGAGGATAACTTCACCCGCCTGGCGAGCCAGCTCGATCACAGGGGCGATAAACGGGTGGCCTAAAAACAGTTCGCTCATGCGGTAAACGCTCCACGTTGAATCAACAAATCTCGTACCAGATACAGCGCGGCCAGGGCGCGGCCTTCGCTGAATTGCTCGTTTTGCGCAAGCTGCGACAGCTCGCGCAGGTTGACCCGCTCCACGCGCATCGGCTCGGGCTCATCGCCTTCCAGGCGCTCTTCGTAGAGTTCGGTGGCGAGCACCACCTGAATTTTCTGGCTCATGTAGCCAGGGGACAACGACAACTCGGTAATGTGTTCCAACTGCCGTGCGCCGTAGCCAGCTTCTTCCTTGAGTTCACGGTCGGCCGCCGCCAGCACGTCTTCGCCGGGTTCGATCAGGCCCTTGGGCAAGGACAGCTCATATTCATCGGTGCCGCCGCAGTACTCTTCCACCAGCAACGCATGATCTTCGTCGATCATCGCCACGATCATCACCGCGCCGTAACCGGCACCACGGCCCACCAGGCGCTCGTAGGTCCGTTCAACGCCATTGGAAAAGCGCAATTGCACTTCCTCCACGCGGAACAAACGGCTACTGGCGACTATTTCGCGGGCGAGGACGGTGGGTTTCTGGCGCATGAGCGGCTCCTTGGCGTGATCGGGTTACTATACCGTGGCTTTTCCGATTGTCTGTGTCGGATATCTTTACTTACATGAGACCGCACCATGCCCTCTTTGCCCTGGCACGCCATCGACACTGTCCTGCTGGACATGGACGGCACCCTGCTCGACCTGCATTACGACAACCACTTCTGGATGGAGCACCTGCCCCAGCGTTACGCCGAGCTGCACGGGGTGAGCCAAGCCATGGCCGAGATGGAGTTGCAGCCTCTGTTCGAGCGTAACGCCGGACAGTTGCAATGGTATTGCCTGGATTTCTGGAGCGCCGAGCTGAACATTCCAGTGCGCGAGCTCAAATTGGAGACGGCCCACCTGATTGCGCTGCGCCCGGATGCCGATACCTTCCTGGCGGCGATCAAACAGGCCGGCAAGCGCGTGATCCTGATCACCAACGCTCATCGTGATTCGCTGTCATTGAAGTTGGAACGCATTGAACTGGCGCCGTATTTCGAGCGATTGATCAGCTCCCACGACTACGGTTTCGCCAAGGAAAACCCACAGTTCTGGGATGCCTTGCAAGCCGACATCCAATTCGACCCGGCCCGTAGCCTGTTTATCGACGATACCCTGCCGATCCTGCGCAGTGCCCAGGCGTTTGGCGTGGGGCACTTGCTGGCGGTGAAAGAACCGGACAGCCAAAAAGGGCCGAAGGACACGGCTGAATTTGCAGCAGTCGGTGATTACCGCGATCTCATTGTCGGACTCTGATCAAATGTGGGAGGGGGCTTGCTCCCGATAGCGGTGCATCAGTCACCTTGATGTCGACTGACACTCCGCTATCGGGAGCAAGCCCCCTCCCACATTTTTACTTTGTGTATTACTCAGGAATACGCAGCGTCTGCCCTGGGTAAATCTTGTCTGGATGAGACAACAGCGGCTTGTTTGCCTCGAAGATCTTGTTGTACTTGTTGGCATCTTTGTAGAAGTGGAGAGAGATCTTGCTCAGCGTGTCGCCACTGACCACTGTGTAAAAGACGGCGGCCGCCACGACTGGGCCGGGGCCGGATACGGTGATCTGGTCATCCACACTGGCCACACCGGCAATATTGCCCAGGGCCAGCAGAATCTTCTCTTTCTCTTCCTGGGTCGCGACTTCACCGGTTACGGTCACTTTGTCGCCATCCACCGTGGTCTGCACATTCGGATTACCCAGACCCACCTTCGCCACGTGTTCCTTCAACTGCTCACTGGCGTTTGCATTACCCGGCGTCAACAGATCGATCAACTTCTCGCCGGCTTCCTTTACAAAGCTCAAAAGACTCATGGTGCGCTCTCCTTGATGTTTGATTTCCAGATGCCCAAGACTAGACCAACCCTAAACGCTTGGGTTCCAGCCCGACCAAAGACCCAAACGCGCTAGAATCCCCCCGCCATTGGAATAAGCCCTGGAGCGAAGATGGACATCAAGCAGCTGAAATTCCTCATCGCCCTCGACGAGACCCGTCACTTCGGCCAGGCCGCGGCGCGTTGCCACATCACCCAGCCAACCTTGTCGATGCGTCTGCGCAGCCTTGAAGAAGAGCTGGACTTGCCGCTGGTCAATCGCGGCCAGCGTTTCGAAGGTTTTACCGCCCCTGGCGAACGAGTACTGGCCTGGGCACGCACGGTGCTGGCGGCCTATGACGGCTTGCAGGCCGAAGCCGCCGCCTGTCGTGGCAACCTCGTCGGTACACTGCGCCTGGGTGTGGTGCCGCTGTCGAGTTTTGATCCGCTGGCGTTGATGCAACAACTGCACAAGGAACATCCGAGCCTGCGCTTTGAGCTCTCGGCCCTCAGTTCCGAGCAGATTCTCGAACAGTTGGCGAGCAATCGCCTGGACCTGGGCGTGTCCTACCTCGACCGCCTGGACAACGAGCGCTTCGACTCCCTGGCCCTCGGCGAAACCCGCATGGGCCTGCTCTACGACCAGCGCTATTTCAGCTTTGGCGACAAACCGCTGAGCTGGGAGGCATTGATCGAACTGCCCCTGGGCATGCTCACCAGTGGCATGCACTTCCGTCAGTCCATCGACCACAACTTCCACAGCCGAGGCCTGCACCCGCAGCCACTGTTACAAACCGACGCCGTTCATCAGTTGTTACAAGCTGTGCATGGCGGACTGTGCTGCGCCGTCATGCCGCTGGACGGTGGCCTGGACGCCCTCACCGAACACTTACGCCTGCAACCTATCGAAGACGCCCACACGCTCGCGCGCCTGGGCCTGATCATGCGGCGCAGCGCGCCGCGCTCGGCGCTGGCGGAGGCGTGTTTCGCGCTGTTTCAGAAATCGCAAACAGAGTCTTGATCGACGTCATCTATCGGTAGATCAGTACTGGCAATTAGACGCGACGCTTTGTCGCGCCTAGTCTAAACGCTGATCAATCCGCCGGTGGTACTGCCCCATGAACGCCAAGCGCCCAGTCTGCGCGGCGCCCGCTCCGGAAACGTCCGCGCCCGTTGCCAGCCAGAGCTACCAGTTTTGCAACCTTGAACGCACTGAAGTCGCCAGCACAGCCTTGGCGGAAGAAGTGGCGTTGGCGATTGCCTATAACGACATCAGCCAGGCGGTGATGCTGGTCACGCCGACCGACCTTGAAGACTTCATTGTCGGATTCAGCATCGGCAGCGGCATTATCAGCGACGTTAGCGACATTTATGATCTAAAACTCAGCGGTTCGGGTTCGGCCCAATACGCTCAGGTACAGATCTCCAGCCGTGCGTTCTGGAACCTCAAGCAGCAGCGCCGCCAATTGGCGGGCACCAGCGGCTGCGGCCTGTGCGGAGTGGAAGCAGTGGAACAGGCCCTGCCGGACCTTCAAGTGCTGTCCGGCGCGCCCTTGCCGCCTGCCGAATGGCTTGACGGCCTGCGCCAGCGCATCAGTGCGTTCCAGCCCCTGGGCCAGTACAGCGGCGCGGTGCATGCGGCCGTGTTCATGAATAACCAGGGCGAATTGCTCATGGGCCGTGAAGACATCGGCCGGCACAACGCCCTCGACAAGTTGATCGGCGCGCTGATCCGCCAACAGATCCCAACCGACGGCGGGCTGGCGATTGTCACCAGCCGTTGCAGTCTCGAATTGATCCAGAAAGTCCTGCGCGCGGGCATCCAGACCCTGGTCAGCCTGTCGTCGCCCACCGGCCTGGCCCTGCAATGGGCCCGCCGGCATAACCTCAATCTCATCCACCTGCCGCAGAAAAGTGCGCCGCGGGTCTACAGCCCTGCGATGGAGAACCAGCCGTGAGCAATCATCATCAAGCCGACCAAACCCCAACCCCGCGCTACAAGCCCTACAAGGGCCCGGCTGGCGGCTGGGGTGCGCTGATCAGCGTGGCACAGGCGTGGTTGACCAGCGACAACGCGCTGAAAAACCTGCGCATGATGCTCAAGACCAACCAGAACGGCGGCTTCGACTGTCCAGGCTGCGCCTGGGGCGACTCGCCGGAAAGCGGCATGGTCAAGTTCTGCGAGAACGGCGCCAAGGCGGTCAACTGGGAAGCCACCAAGCGCCGTGTCGATGCGGCATTCTTCGCCAAGCACAGCGTCACCGCGTTGCTGGAACAAAGCGACTATTGGCTGGAATACCAGGGCCGCCTGACTGAGCCAATGCGCTACGACGCTGAAACCGACCGCTACACCCCCATCAGTTGGGAAGCGGCCTTCGACCTGGTCGGCAAACACCTCAACGCCCTACCCAGCCCGGACATGGCCGAGTTCTACACCTCGGGCCGTGCCAGTAACGAAGCGGCGTACCTGTACCAGCTGTTCGTGCGCGCCTACGGCACCAACAACTTCCCGGATTGCTCGAACATGTGCCACGAGGCCAGCGGCGTGGCCCTGGCGCAGAGCGTGGGCGTCGGCAAAGGCACCGTGACCTTTGATGACTTCGAACATGCCGATGCGATTTTCGTGTGGGGCCAGAACCCCGGCACCAACCACCCACGCATGCTCGAACCGCTACGTGAAGCGGTGAAACGCGGCGCCCAGGTGGTGTGTATCAACCCACTCAAAGAGCGTGGCCTGGAACGCTTCCAGCATCCGCAGCACCCGCTGGAAATGCTCACCAACGGCGACAAGCCGACCAACACCGCGTACTTCCGCCCAGCGTTGGGTGGCGACATGGCGATCCTGCGCGGCATGGCCAAGTTCCTGCTGCTGTGGGAGCGCCAGGCTCAGGCCGAAGGCAAGGAAGCCGTGTTCGACCACGATTTCCTCAATGAACACACCGCCAACGTGCTCGATTACCTGGGCCAGATTGACGATACCTCGTGGGATGAAATCGTCGCCCAGTCCGGCCTGCCGCTGGTCGAGATCGAGCAAGCGGCGCGCATGTACGCCAAGGGCAAGAACGTGATCATGTGCTGGGCGATGGGTATCACCCAGCACCGCCACTCGGTGCCGACTATCCAGGAAATCGCCAACCTGATGCTGCTGCGCGGCAATATCGGCCGCCCCGGCGCCGGCCTGTGCCCGGTGCGTGGCCACAGCAACGTGCAGGGCGACCGCACCATGGGCATCAACGAACGCCCACCGGTGGCATTCCTCGACGCCCTGGAGCGGCGTTTCCAGTTCCAGGTGCCGCGTACCAACGGGCACAACGTGGTGGAAGCGATCCACGCCATGCTCGAAGGCCGCTCCAAGGTGTTTATCGGCCTGGGTGGCAACTTCGCCCAAGCCACCCCGGACAGCCCGCGCACCTTCGAAGCGCTGCGCAATTGCGACCTGACCGTGCAGATCAGCACCAAGCTCAACCGCAGCCACCTGATGCATGGTAAAGACGCGCTGATCCTGCCGTGCCTGGGCCGCACCGACATCGACATCCAGGCCGAAGGCCCGCAAGCGGTGACGGTTGAAGACTCGTTCAGCATGGTCCACGACTCCAACGGCCAACTGCAGCCGCTGTCGAAGCTGATGAAATCGGAGCCGGCCATCCTCGCCGGCATCGCCGCCGCGACCCTGGGCAGCAAACCGGTGGACTGGAACTGGTTGGTGGCCGACTACAGCCGCATTCGCGACCTGATCGCCGACACCATTCCAGGCTTCAAGGATTTCAACGAACGCCTCAAACACCCCGGTGGTTTCTACCTGGGCAACTCCGCCGGTGCACGCCGCTGGAACACGCCTTCGGGCCGTGCCAACTTCCGCCCGAACATCCTGCCCAAGGACCTGATCCACGAGCGTACCCACGCCACCGGCCGTATACCCGATCTGATCATGCAATCGATGCGCTCCCACGATCAGTACAACACCACCATTTATGGCTTGGACGACCGCTATCGCGGGGTCAAAGGCCAGCGTGACGTGCTGTTCGTCAACGAAGCCGACATCATCCGCCTGGGCTTCAAGCCGGGGCAGAAAGCCGACATCGTGTCGTTGTGGGAAGACGGTCGTGAGCGTCGGGTGAAGGGCTTCACCTTGTTGGCGTTTGATATTCCGGCGGGGCAGGCTGCGGCTTACTACCCAGAAGTGAACCCGCTGGTACCGCTGGAAAGCACCGGCGATGGCAGCCATACACCGACGTCGAAGTTCGTGGCGATCCGCTTGGAAGCTGCAAGTGACAATGGGCTGATCATGGCGCGTTCAGCCTGACAAGAACCGGGCAGACTGCTTTCATTGTGGCGAGCGGGCTTGCCCCGCGTTGGGCTGCGCAGCAGCCCCAAAACCTGACGCCGCGATTTGCCTGACACGCCGGGGCGGCCCTAATA
>NZ_JAFLXD010000043.1:0-54622 GCF_019891415.1 Pseudomonas sp. SH10-3B
CGGCGGCCCACGCTCCAAAGCCGGAGTGAGGGCACACCGAGCCTAGGCGAGGTGCCGAGTGTTGGGGCGAGGACCTTTTGCTTACTTTTGGGTCCCTCCAAAAGTGAGCCGCTGTAAGAGCGGAACCATAGGTGGCCGTTACCGCAGCAACGGATATGTACTCGGTCTGATCCAACATCCTGGTCGGCTGTCAGGCCGCCATCGGGGGCAAGTCGAATCGTCGCACCGCCCCTCCCACATTTGATCTCCATACATCAGGTAGATACTAGTCTGCTCTGGATCTCACTCCATTACCGCAGCAACCGATATGCACTCGGTCTGATCCAACATCCTGGTCGGCTGTCAGGCCGCCATCGGGAGCAAGTCGAATCGTCGCACCGCCCCTCCCACATGTGATCTCTATGCATCAGGTAGATACCAGTCTGCTCTGGATCTCACTCCATCACGCCAATACCCAAGCCCAACGCCCCAACCTGAACCCCAGCGGAACTTTGCCAGGAAATAACCGCCTGAATCCGGTACGCTCACCGTTTTTACTCAAGGAGTTAATCCCCATGGCCAAAGCCACCGCCCGTCACATCCTCGTTGCCACTGAAGACAAGTGCAACGAACTCAAGGCCCAAATCGAAGGCGGCGCCGATTTCGCAGAAATCGCCAAAGCCAACTCCAGCTGCCCATCCAGCCGCCAAGGCGGTGACTTGGGTTCGTTCGGTCCAGGCCAGATGGTCAAGGAATTCGACACCGTCGTCTTCAGCGCCCCGGTCAACACCGTGCAAGGCCCGGTGAAAACCCAGTTTGGCTACCACCTGCTGGAAGTCACCAGCCGCCAGGACTGATCCAGTCCGCGCTGCTGCTTGAAACAACGGCCCGCCTCTTGGTGGGCCGTTGTGCATGTGACGACTGGCGACGCTGATGCCGTTAGCGTACAAATCCCTATTCTTCTTCACCCGGCGTTCAAGGCTGACAATGCGATTGGCTTTTTCCAGACTGCTCAGTACCTCCCTGGCCTTGTTACTGGCCAGCAGCGCCGTGATCGCGGCGCCCCAACCGTCCATGACCGTGTACGGCGAGCCGGCCAAGTACCCCGCCGGTTTCAGCCATTTCGACTACGCCAACCCCAACGCCCCCAAAGGTGGCAGCCTGCGGCGCTCGGCGCTGGAGATCGGGCGTTTCGACCATGTGCTGCCGTATATCGACAAAGGCATCGGCGTCTCCCAGGTCGACGGCTGGCTGTATGCGCCCCTGGCCCTGCGCTCCCTGGACGAGTCCTATACGGTATATGGCCTGGTTGCAGAGAAGATGGAGCGCGCGGAGGACGGCCTGTCCCTGCGCTTCTTCCTCAACCCCAAGGCGCGTTTTGCCGATGGCAAGCCGATCACTGCCGAAGACGTGCGCTACAGCTTCGACCTGCTGATGACCCAAGGCAGCCTGCGCTTTCGCACGCTGTTCGCCGACGTCAAGCACGTCGAAGTCGAAGGCCCGCGCCAGGTCCGTTTTGATTTTTCCAGCAATGAAAACCGCACCCTGCCCCTGGATGTAGCGACCCTGCCGGTATTCCCCGAGCACTGGTGGAAAACCCGCGACTTCGCCAACGGCGGCGGCTACGAAGCCCCCCTGGGCAGCGGCCCGTACAAGGTCAGCAAGATCGACTCGGGCAGCACCATCACCTTTACCCGCGACCCTGACTGGTGGGGCAAGGACTTGCCCGTCAGCCGCGGCCTGTACAACTTCGATCACCTGAGCCTGGAGTACTTCGGCGACACCGAAGTGGCCCGCCAGGTATTGCGCGGGGGCGCCTACGACTTCAACCGTGAGTTCTCCGCCACCGGCTATTCCATCGGCTACAACGGCCCGGCCCTGGACGATGGCCGCCTGCAACGCGCGCACCTGGCCAAGGACATGCCGCAACCGGCCCAGGGTTATGTGTTCAACGTGCAAAAACCAATGTTCAAGGACCGCCGCGTGCGCCAGGCCCTGGCGATGCTGTGGGACTTCGAATGGGCTAACCGGCAGATGATGCGCAACCTGTACATCCGCCAGCAAAGCTACTTCTCCAATAGCCCGCTGGCCGCCACCCAGTTGCCCACCCCGCAAGAACTGGCGATTCTCGAACCCTTGCGCGGGCAGATTCCCGACGAGGTGTTCACCCAAGTGTTCAAGGCGCCAGTCACCGATGGCAGCGGCATGATCCGTGACAAGCAACTGCAAGCCCTGGCCCTGCTGGAAGACGCCGGCTGGAAGCCAGACGGCGACAAACTGGTCAACGCCGAGGGCGAGCCGCTGGAGTTCACCTTCCTCAATGCCCAGAACGGGCTGGAGCGCCTGTTGTTGCCGTACAAACGCAACCTCGCACAGATCGGCATCACCTTGAACATCCGCCGCATCGACTCTTCGCAATACGTCAACCGCTTGATGGCCCGCGACTACGACATGATCGTGACGGGCTTCCCGGTGACCACGTCGCCCGGCATGGAGCTGTACAACTACTTCGGCTCGACCGCCGCATTCGATCCGGGCGCCAACAACTACATGGCGCTCAAGGACCCGGCCGTCGACAGCCTGATCAAGGGCCTGGTCAAGGCCGACACCCAAGCGCAGATGCTCACCTATGCCCACGCCCTGGACCGGGTGCTGCAATGGAATTACCTGTGGATCCCCAATTACTACCCGCCCGGCACTTCCGCCGCCTGGTGGAACCGCTTCGGCCGCCCGGCCATCGAGGCCAGGAATGACGAAGCCCTGGAAACCTGGTGGGAAATCAGCCCTACCCCGCTGACGAATGAACAAATGAACAAATGAACGCCGAGTTGAAAAAACGCGCAGGAGCTCGCTGATGTTTGCCTATATTGTGCGGCGCCTGCTGCTGATCATCCCGACGCTGGTGATCATCCTGCTGGTCAACTTCGTGATCGTCCAGGCCGCACCCGGCGGGCCGGTGGAGCAAGCCATCGCTCACCTGCAAGGCATCGGCGGCGGCGCAGTCGGCGGTTCGTCCGGCGACGCTGTCAGCAGCGGCTCCCGCGCCAGCCGTGGCCTGGACCCGAAACTGATCAAGGACATCGAAAAACAATACGGCTTCGACAAGCCCGCGCCGGAACGCCTGTGGCTGATGCTCAAGAGCTACGCCCAGCTGGATTTCGGCAACAGCTTCTTTCGCGGCGCCACCGTGATCGACCTGATCCTGGAAAAGATGCCGGTCACCATTTCCCTCGGCCTCTGGGCAACGCTGATCACCTACCTGGTGTCGATCCCCTTGGGCATTCGCAAGGCGGTGCGCCATGGCAGCAGTTTTGATGTCTGGAGCAGCACCGCCATTGTGATTGGCTACGCGATGCCGGCGTTCCTGTTCGCGATGTTCCTGATCGTGGTGTTCGCCGGTGGTACGTCATTGAACTGGTTCCCGGTGCGCGGGCTGGTCTCGGAAAACTTCGCCGAGCTGAGCACCGTGGGCAAGATCGCCGACTACTTCTGGCACCTGGTGCTGCCGGTCAGCGCACTGGTGATCGGCGGGTTCGCCACCCTGACCATCCTGACCAAAAACTCGTTCCTCAATGAAATCACGCGCCAGTACGTAGTGACCGCCCGCGCCAAGGGCTTGAGCGAACGACGGGTGCTGTACGGCCATGTGTTTCGCAACGCCATGCTGCTGGTGATCTCGGGGATTCCCCAGGCGTTTATCAGCGTGTTCTTTGCCGGATCACTGCTGATCGAAGTGATTTTCTCCCTCGATGGCCTCGGTCGCATGAGCTACGAAGCCGCCGTCTCCCGGGATTACCCGGTTGTGTTTGGCTCGCTGTTTATCTTTACGTTATTCGGGCTCTTGATAAAACTGATCGGCGACCTCTGCTACACCCTGGTGGACCCGCGTATCGACTTCGCCGCGAGGAACGCCTGATGCTTAACCTGTCTCCCGTGGCCCGTCGACGTTTCGAACGGTTCAAGAAAAACCGTCGCGGCTGGTGGTCGCTGTGGTTGTTTATCGGCCTGTTTATCCTGACCCTGGGCGGCGAGTTGATCGCCAATGACAAACCCTTGGTGCTCAGTTACAAGAACGAGCTGTATTTCCCCGTCTTCAAGCGCTACACCGAGCAGCAGTTCGGCGGGCAACTGCCGTTCCAGGCCGATTACCGCAGTGACTACGTGCAAAAGCTGATCAAGCAGGACGGCGGCTGGATGCTGTTCCCGCCGATCCCGTTCAGCGACGACACGCCCAACTACGAACTGACCCGCCCGGCCCCCAGCCCGCCCTCGACGGTGAACTGGCTGGGCACCGATGACCAGTCGCGGGATGTGTTGGCGCGGGTGATCTTCGGCGCGCGGGTGTCGATCCTGTTTGCCCTGGCGCTCACCGCGATCAGCGCCGCCATCGGCATCGCCGCCGGGGCCTTGCAAGGCTATTACGGCGGCTGGGTGGATCTGCTCGGCCAACGCATCCTTGAAGTGTGGTCCGGGCTGCCGGTGCTGTACCTGCTGATCATCCTGTCGGGGTTTGTCGAGCCGAACTTCTGGTGGTTGCTGGGGATCATGGCGCTGTTTTCCTGGCTGGCCCTGGTGGATGTGGTGCGCGCCGAGTTCCTGCGCGGGCGCAACCTGGAGTACGTCAAGGCCGCACGGGCGCTGGGCCTGGGCGACGGCAAGATCATTCGCCGGCACATCCTGCCCAACGCCATGACCGCCACCTTGAGCTACCTGCCGTTTATCCTCACTGGGGCGATTTCCACCCTGAGCGCCCTGGATTTCCTCGGTTTCGGCATGCCTGCGGGCAGTGCGTCATTGGGCGAGCTGATTGCCCAGGGCAAGCAGAACCTGCAAGCGCCGTGGCTGGGCTTGACGGCGTTCTTCACCCTGGCGCTGATCCTGTCGCTGCTGGTCTTTATCGGCGAGGCATTACGTGATGCCTTCGACCCACGCTCATGAGTGACTGCGTATGAACCTGATCGAAATCCGCGACCTCAGCGTCGCGTTCAGCGGCCAGACCGTGGTGCGCAACCTGAGCCTGGACGTCCGTCCCGGCGAGTGCCTGGCGCTGGTGGGCGAATCCGGCTCGGGCAAGTCGGTGACGGCGCACTCGATCTTGCAACTGCTGCCCGAAGCCGGCACCGACACCCGCGGCTCCGTGAAATATCGCGGCCAGGAACTGATCGGCGCCTCGGCGTCGACCTTGCAGAAACTGCGCGGCAACCGCATTGCGATGATCTTCCAGGAGCCGATGACCTCCCTCAACCCGCTGCACAGCATCGAAAAACAGATCGGCGAAACCCTGCTGCTGCACAAGGGCCTGGGCGGCAAGGCGGCGCAGGCGCGCATCCTGGAATTGCTCGAACTGGTAGGCATCCAGAAACCTCAGGAACGCCTGAAGGCCTATCCGCACCAACTCTCCGGGGGCCAACGCCAACGGGTGATGATCGCCATGGCCCTGGCCTGTGAGCCGGAGCTGTTGATTGCCGACGAGCCCACCACTGCCCTCGACGTGACCGTGCAGCGCAAGATCCTGCTGCTGCTCAAGTCCCTGCAACAACGCCTGGGCATGTCGCTGCTGCTGATCAGCCATGACCTCAACCTGGTGCGCAGCATTGCCCAGCGCGTATGCGTGATGCGTGCCGGCGAGATTGTCGAGCAGGCTGACTGCGAGACCTTGTTCACGGCACCACAACACCCCTACAGCCGCCTGTTGCTGGACGCCGAGCCGTCCGGCGATGTGCTGTGCAGCGACCCACGGGAGACCGTGCTGGAAGTGAACGACCTGAGCGTGCAATTCCCCCTTGGCGGCGGCCTGTTCCGGCGCAAGACCTACCTGCGCGCCGTGGATGGCATCAGCCTCAGCGTGCAGCGCGGCAAGACCCTAGGGATTGTCGGCGAGTCCGGTTCGGGCAAGTCCACCTTGGGCCAGGCGATCCTGCGCCTGCTGGATTCCACCGGCAGCATCCGTTTCCAGGGCGAGGCCCTCGACCCGCTCAACCACAAGCAAATGCGCCCGTGGCGCAAGCAGATGCAGGTGGTGTTCCAGGACCCCTACGGCAGCCTCAGCCCGCGCATGTCGGTGCAGCAGATCATCAGCGAAGGCCTGGAAGTGCATGCGCCATGCAGCGTGGCCGACCGCGATGCGCAAGTGATCCAGGTGCTCAGGGACGTGGGCCTCGACCCGGCCAGCCGCCATCGTTTCCCCCATGAATTCTCCGGCGGCCAGCGCCAACGCATCGCCATCGCCCGTGCGCTGGTGCTCAAGCCGGCGCTGATGCTGCTGGACGAACCCACCTCCGCCCTCGACCGCACCGTGCAGAAGCAGGTCGTGGCGTTGCTGCGCGAGTTGCAGGAAAAATACGGCCTGACCTACCTGTTTATCAGCCATGACCTCGCCGTGGTGCGCGCCATGGCCCATGACATGATCGTGATCAAGGACGGCAAGGTGGTGGAGCGCGGGCCGAGCCATGCAGTCTTCGAGGCGCCGCAGCACCCGTATACCAAAGAACTCCTGGCGGCGGCCGGCGGGCTGTCGTCATGAGTACCAGCCTGACGGACTACCAACAGGTTCGCGGCCTGGCGATCCAGTCGCTGTTCGAGATCATCGAGCAGTCCAGCGAAGGCACGGTGATTGTCGATCGCGACGCCAATATCGTCTGGATGAACGAGCGCTACGCCAAGCGCTTCGGCCTCAACAGTGCCGATGAGGCCATCGGCCAGCCGTGCGAGCGGGTGATTTCCAACAGCCTGTTGCGCCAAGTGGTGCGCACTGACCGGCCGATTCTGCTGGACATCCAGGACACCCCCAAAGGCCCGTTGGTGGTGATGCGCCTGCCGATCCACAACGATGCCGGTGCCGTGATTGGCGCGATTGGTTTTGCCTTGTTCGATGAACTGCGCAACCTGTCGCCGCTGATCGAACGCTACCTGAGCATGCAGCAGGAACTGGCCTCCACCCGCTCGTTGCTGCGCTCACGCCAGAGCAAGTACAACTTCGCGCACTTTATCGGCACCAGCGCCGCCAGCCTGGAAGTCAAACGCCGTGCACGGCGCAGCGCAAGCGCCGAGTCGCCGGTGCTGTTGCTCGGTGAGACCGGCACCGGCAAGGAACTGCTCGCCCAGGCGATCCACGGCGCCTCACCGCGTGCGCACAAGGCCTTTGTCAGCATCAACAGCGCGGCGATTCCCCATGACCTGCTGGAAGCCGAATTCTTCGGCACCGCGCCGGGCGCCTTTACCGGCGCCGATCGCAAGGGCCGTCCGGGTAAATTCCAGATTGCCCAGGGCGGAACGCTGTTCCTTGATGAAATCGGCGATATGCCGCTGCCGCTGCAAAGCAAGCTGCTGCGGGTGTTGCAGGAAAAGGAATTCGAACCGGTGGGTTCCAACGAGATGCTGCACAGCGATGTGCGGGTGATCGCGGCCACCTCCATGGACCTGGAAGCGGCGATCAAGCGCGGTGAGTTCCGTGCGGACTTGTATTACCGCCTGAATGTGTTGCCGATCCAGGTGCCGCCGCTGCGTGAGCGGCTGGAGGATATTCCGGCGTTGAGCGAAGCGATCCTCGAGGAACTGCGCAGCCAGCATGAACTGGACCGCGAAGCCCTGGCGCTGTTGGCGCAACATGCGTGGCCGGGGAATATCCGCGAGCTGCGTAATGTGCTGGAGCGGGCGGCGTTGCTGAGCGATGACTTGGTGTTGAACGCTGAGGAGATTCGCACGGCGATTGGCACGTTCAGCCCGGTGGAACGCGGTGCGGTGGACACGGTTGAGGGTGAGACGTTTGCCGCGGCGCGGGAGCGGTTTGATCGGCAGGTGATTGCGGCGGCACTCAGGGCGTGTGACGGCAATGTGGTCGAGGCGGCCAGGCGATTGGAGTTGGGGCGGTCGACGCTGTACAAGAAAATGGTGGCACTGGGGATTGCCTGATCTCCAAAAAGAGACAAAATTCTCCATAGAAAGACACTCCCTGTGGGAGGGGGCTTGCTCCCGATAGCATCAGGTCAGTCAACATATTTACTGGCTGATGCACCGCTATCGGGAGCAAGCCCCCTCCCACATTTGGTCTTCATTTGTCTCTAAATTGAGACAGCATTCAAAAACACTCGAAAGAAATTAAAAAATATCTATATATTTCAATAACTTGAAAACATGGCACACATCTCGCTATAGCCCTCCCCACCGCTTCACCCACAACAATAACAATCCGATGGAGACACACCATGAGTGTGATCATTGCCCTGGCAGCGCTCGCGTTGCTGATGCTGGCTGCCTACCGTGGCTATAGCGTTATCCTGTTTGCCCCCATCGCCGCCCTCGGCGCCGTGCTGCTCACCGACCCGTCCGCCGTCGCCCCTGCCTTTACCGGGGTGTTCATGGAGAAAATGGTCGGCTTTATCAAACTGTATTTCCCGGTGTTCCTGCTCGGTGCGGTGTTTGGCAAGCTGATCGAGCTGTCAGGCTTCTCGCGCTCTATCGTGGCGGCAGCGATCCGCCTGCTCGGCACCCGCCAGGCCATGCTGGTGATCGTGCTGGTCTGCGCCCTGCTCACCTACGGCGGCGTGTCGCTGTTTGTGGTGGTGTTTGCGGTGTACCCGTTCGCGGCGGAGATGTTCCGCCAGAGCAATATCCCCAAGCGCCTGATCCCGGCGACCATCGCCCTCGGTGCGTTCTCGTTCACCATGGACGCCCTGCCCGGCACGCCGCAGATCCAGAACATCATCCCCAGCACCTTCTTCAACACCACCGCCTGGGCCGCGCCGTGGCTGGGGCTGATCGGCACGATCTTCGTGTTCTGCACCGGCATGCTCTACCTGGCGCGCCAGCGCAACAAGGCACAACGCGCCGGTGAAGGCTACGGTACCGAACTGCGCAACGAGCCGGAGACCGCCGAGAACATTGCCCTGCCCAACCCGTGGATCGCGCTGTCGCCGCTGATTCTGGTGGGCGTGATGAACCTGCTGTTCACCCACTGGATCCCGCAGTGGTACGGCAAGACCCACAGCCTCAGCCTGCCGGGCATGAGCGCACCGATAACCACTGAAATCGCCAAGCTCACCGCGATCTGGGCGGTGCAGGCGGCGTTGCTGGTGGGCATCATCATGGTGCTGGTGTTTGGCTGGTCAGCGATCAAAAGCAAGCTCGCCGAAGGCAGTAAAAGTGCGGTCAGCGGCGCCTTGCTGGCGGCGATGAACACCGCGTCCGAATACGGCTTCGGTGCAGTGATCGCCTCGCTGCCGGGCTTTCTGGTCCTGGCGGACTGGCTCAAGGGCATCCCCAACCCGCTGGTCAACGAAGCGATTACCGTGACCCTGCTGGCCGGTATCACCGGCTCTGCGTCCGGCGGCATGAGCATCGCCCTGGCGGCCATGTCCGAGAGCTTTATTTCGGCGGCCCATGCGGCCAATATTCCCCTTGAAGTGCTGCACCGGGTCGCGGCCATGGCCAGCGGCGGCATGGACACCCTGCCCCACAACGGCGCGGTGATCACCCTGCTGGCGGTGACCGGCCTGACCCACCGCGAAGCCTACAAGGACATTTTCGGCATCACGATTATCAAGACCCTCGCGGTGTTCGTGGTGATCGGTACTTTCTACGCCACCGGCATTGTGTGAGGTTTTCATGACGACTTTGAACGGCAAGACCGCCCTGGTTACCGGCTCCACCAGCGGCATCGGTCTGGGTATCGCACTGAGCCTGGCCAAGGCCGGTGCCAACCTGATCCTCAACGGCTTCGGCGACGCCAGCGCGGTGGTCGCCCAGGTGCAAGCGTTTGGCGGCAAGGTCGGCCATCACCCGGCGGACGTCAGCGACCCGGCGCAGATTGCCGACATGCTCGCCTACGCCGAGCGTGAGTTCGGCGGCGTCGACATCCTGGTCAACAACGCCGGCATCCAGCACGTGGCGGCGGTGGAGGAC
This sequence comes from Pseudomonas sp. SH10-3B, assembly GCF_019891415.1. Classification (NCBI taxonomy): domain Bacteria; kingdom Pseudomonadati; phylum Pseudomonadota; class Gammaproteobacteria; order Pseudomonadales; family Pseudomonadaceae; genus Pseudomonas; species Pseudomonas sp. SH10-3B. Next base: position 9,880 of record NZ_JAFLXD010000043.1, read on the forward strand.
TTCCCAGTGGAGCGCTGGGACTCGATCATCGCGATCAACCTGTCGTCGGTGTTCCACAGCACGCGCTTGAGCCTGCCAGGCATGAAGGCCAAGGGTTGGGGGCGTATCGTCAACATCGCCTCGGTGCACGGCCAGGTCGGCTCGGTGGGCAAGGCCGCGTATGTGGCCGCCAAGCACGGCGTGATCGGCTTGACCAAAGTGGTGGGTCTGGAGACCGCCACCAGCAACGTGACCTGCAATGCAATCTGCCCCGGCTGGGTGTTGACGCCGCTGGTGCAGAAGCAGATTGATGATCGCGTGGCCAATGGCGTCGATCCGCAGCAGGCGCAGCATGATCTGCTGGCGGAGAAACAGCCGTCGCTTGAGTTCGTGACGCCGTCGCAGCTGGGTGAGCTGGTGCTGTTCTTGTGCAGCGAGGCCGGTGCGCAGGTGCGGGGGGCGGCGTGGAACATTGATGGCGGCTGGCTGGCCCAATAAACCAGACACTGAAAATCAGTGTGGGAGGGGGCCCTCTCCCACATTTGACCTATGTTGACGGGTAGATTTTTACAAGAACAAGAGACCTTGCTGATGTCCGAGATCCTCTGGCAACCCTCCCCGGAACGCATCCGCAACACGCGGATGGACCAGTTTCGACGCTTTATCAATGATCGCCACGGCGTGCAGCTCGCCGACTACCCGGCCCTGCACCAGTGGAGCATCGACCAGCGCCCGGACTTCTGGCAGGCGATCGTCACGTTCTTCGAGGTGCAGTTTCGCAGCCCGCCCAGCGCGGTGCTGATCGAAGATGCCGAGATGCCCAGCGCCCAGTGGTTCCCCGGCGCGACCCTGAACTTTGCCGAGCACCTGCTGCGCCGTCGCGATGATCACCCGGCCGTGGTCGCGATCAGTGAAGACGGCCAGCGCGAACAACTCACCTACGCCGAGCTGGCTGCCCATGTCGCCGGCCTGCAAGACAGCCTGCGGGCGGCCGGTGTCGGCAGCGGTGACCGGGTGGCCGCCTGCATGCCCAACACCTGGCAAACCCTGGTCGGCATGCTCGCCACCACCAGCCTGGGCGCGATCTGGTCGTGCTCCTCACCAGACTTCGGCACCCAAGGTGTCATCGACCGTTTTGGCCAGATCCAACCCAAGGTGCTGATCACCTGCGCCGGGTACCGCTACGCCGGTAAAACCATCGACCAAAGCGCCAAGCTCAATGAGATCCTCGAACGCCTGCCGTCCCTGGAACAATTGATCATCGTCCCGTATGCACGGCCCCAGGCATGCGTCGAGGACTATAAAACCCAGGCCCGCGTCGCGCTGTGGAGCGACTTCTACCAACCCGGCGGCGAGCCTGAGTTCGTCGCGGTGCCGTTCGATCACCCGCTGTATATCCTCTATTCCAGCGGCACCACCGGCGTGCCCAAATGCATCATCCACGGCACCGGCGGCGTGCTGCTTACCCACCTCAAGGAACACGGCCTGCACGCGGATCTGTCTCGCGAGGACTGTCTGTTCTACTACACCACCTGCGGCTGGATGATGTGGAACTGGCTGGTCTCGATGCTGGCAATCGGCGCCACGGCGGTGCTGTATGACGGCTCGCCGTTCCACCCCGGCCCGGAACGCCTGATCGACCTGATCGACGCGGAAAAGATCAGCGTGTTCGGCACCAGTCCCAAGTTCCTCGTCACCCTGGAAAAGGCCGGGCTGCAACCGCGCCTGAGCCATGACTTGGGCAGCCTCAAGGGGCTGATTTCCACCGGTTCGCCGCTGTCGCCCCAGAGCTACGACTACGTGTACCGCGAGATCAAGGCCGAGCTGTGCCTGTCCTCAATGTCTGGGGGCACCGATATCGTCTCCTGCTTTGTGATCGGTAACCCGGTGTTGCCGGTGCGGCGCGGGGAAATGCAGTGCAAGAGCCTGGCGATGGCCATCGAGGTGTGGGACGACCAAGGCCGGCCGTTGGTCGGGGAAAAAGGCGAGTTGGTGTGCACCCGGCACTTTCCGGCGATGCCCATCGGCTTGTGGAACGACCCGGACCAGCAGAAGCTGCGCGCCTCGTATTTCAGTCAGTTCCCCGGCGTATGGGCCCAGGGCGACTACGCCGAGCAACGCGCCAACGGCAGCCTGCTGATTCACGGCCGCTCCGACGCAGTGCTCAACCCGGGCGGCGTGCGCATCGGCACTGCGGAGATTTATCGCCAGGTGGAAAAAGTCCCGCAGGTGCTGGAAAGCCTGGCCATCGGCCAACGCTGGCAGGACGATGTGCGGGTGGTGCTGTTCGTGCGCCTGGATGACGGCGTGATGCTGGACGACGCCCTGGAGCAACACATCCGCCAGGTGATCCGCGCCAACACCACGCCGCGCCATGTGCCGGCGAAAATCCTCGCTGTCAGCGATATCCCCCGCACCATCAGCGGCAAGATCGTCGAACTGGCGGTGCGTAACGTGGTGCACGGCGAGCCGGTGAAAAACACCGACGCACTGGCCAATCCGCAGGCGCTGGAGCAGTTCCGCGACCGCCCTGAACTGGCCGAGGGATGAAAGGTTTCAGCCCTGAAGCACTCATTTGAAGACAAACCCCCAATGCATGCTATTTTTCGAGGGTAGTCATCCATCGGTGTCCCACGGGATAATGGGTGTTGTCATTTTTCAAAGCGTTACGCTCAGGGCTTTTTATGAAGGGAACAACCACCGGCAGCGAAGCCGCTGCATTGATTGCGCGGCTGGACTGGGCCCAAAGCCCCCTCGGTGAGGCCAATGATTGGCCGCAAAGCCTGCGCACAGCCGTGGATATCGTGGTCAACTCACCGATGCCGATGCTCCTGCTGTGGGGCAGCCAACTGACCCAACTCTACAACGACGGCTTCGCCTTGCTGGCGGGCAATAAACACCCCGAGGCCATGGGAAAGCCGGCGCACCAGAGCTGGCCGGAACTCGAAAGCTTCACCGCACCGATCTACGACGCCGTGCTGACCGGCCAGGTGCGCACCTTCAGCGAGCAGCGCTTCGTCCTGCAACGCAATAATCGCGACACTGAAATCTGGCTGGACCTGACCTACAGCCCCATCCGCGACGAAAGCGCCCGCGTGGCCGGCATCCTGGTCACGGCCATCGAAACCAACGAGCGCCGCCGGGCCCAGCACAACACCGAGCAGCGCCTGCAACTGGCCCTGGCCGCCACCGACGCGGTGGGCACCTGGGATTGGGATATTGGCGAAGACCGCTTTATCGCCGACGCGCACTTCGCCTACCTGCACGGCGTCGACCCGAGCGCGTCCGGCCAGTTGCCGATCAGCGACTACCTGCTGGGCGTGCATCCCGAAGACCGGGGCACGGTGACGCGCAGCATCAAGCATTGCATCACCCATGGCACCGAATACGCCGAGGAATACCGCCTGCAACAAGCCGACGGCCAGGTGCGCTGGGTGTTTGCCCGTGGCCGTTGCTACAAGGATCACCAGGGCCGCCCGGCGCGTTTCCTCGGCGCGGCACTCGACCTCACCGAGCGCAAGCATACCGAGCAAGCCCTGCGCCAAAGCCAGACCGAGCTGCAGTTGATCATCAACGCCATGCCGGTACTGATCGGCTACGTCGACCACGAGCAGCGCTTTCGCCTGAACAACAGCGCCTACCTCGACTGGTACGGCATGACGCCCCAGGAGCTGTACGGCAAGACCATCCGCGAGGTACTCGGCGACGAGGTGTACGCCGGGCGCGAAGACAAGATCGCCGCCGCGCTCAAGGGCAAGGCCTGCAGTTTCATGACCATCACCCCCCATCGCGATGGTCGCCCGCGTCATGCGCTGATGAAATACCTGCCGCGCTTCAGCAATGACGGCTCGGTAAACGGCTTCTACATCTTTGTGATCGATGAAACCGAACGCAAACTCACCGAAGAAGCCCTTCGTCACCTCAACGAGAACCTCGAAGAACGCGTGGCCCAGCGCACCCAGGCGCTGGCCGAAGCCAACGAACGCCTGCAAAACGAGATGTTCGAGCGTGAGCGCGCCGAAGATGCCCTGCGCCATGCGCAGAAGATGGAAGCCGTGGGCCAACTCACCGGCGGTATCGCCCATGACTTCAACAATATGCTCACCGGCATCATCGGCAGCCTGGACCTGATGCAGCGCTACATCGCCGCCGGGCGCAGCGAGGAGATCGGCCGTTTCACCGACGCCGCCGTGTCCTCGGCCCATCGCGCAGCCGCCCTCACCCACCGCCTGCTGGCCTTCTCGCGGCGCCAGTCGCTGGACCTTCGCCCGCTGGACCCCAACCAGCTGGTGGCGTCCCTGGAGGAACTGTTCCAGCGCACCAAGGGCGCACATATCACGCTCAAGGTGCAACTGGGCCACGACATCTGGCCGGTCAACACCGACGCCAGCCAATTGGAAAACGCCCTGCTCAACCTGGTGATCAACGCCCGCGATGCCATGCCCGACGGCGGCGAACTGCTGATCGAAACCGCCAACAGTTACCTGGACGGCACCGACATCACCACCCTCGAACCGGTCAGGGCCGGCGACTATGTGATGCTTGGCGTGTGTGACAACGGCAGCGGCATGGCGCCGAAGATTCTCGCCAAGGCGTTCGACCCGTTCTTCACCACCAAACCCATCGGCCAGGGCACGGGCCTTGGGCTGTCGATGATCTATGGGTTTGCCCAGCAGTCCGGTGGCCATGTGACCATCCAAAGCGAACCGGGCCAGGGCACCTGCGTGCGCCTATACCTGCCACGCCTGCACGGCACCGCCCTGGAGAGCAGCCTGCCCACTCATTTGGGCGAAGCCCCGGTAGCCCTTGCCGGCGAAGCGGTGGTGGTGGTCGAAGACGACCCGGCGGTGCGCATGCTGGTGGTCAATGTGCTCGACGAGTTGGGCTACACCGCGCACCAGGCAGCGGATGCGCGTGCGGCGCTGCCGTTGCTGGAGTCGGATTTGCGCGTAGACCTGCTGGTGACCGACGTCGGCCTGCCCGGTATGAACGGCCGTCAACTGGCAGAGATCGCCCGCCAGCATCGGCCGGGCCTGAAGGTGCTGTTCATGACCGGCTACGCGGAAAAAGCCGCCGAGCGCCAGGGCTTCCTGGAGGACGGCATGGACATGGTCGCCAAGCCGTTTTCCGTCGACGTGCTGGCGACCAAAATCCGCAGCATGATCAGCGTTGATGGTGCAGTTAAGGCATAATCGCGCGCCGTCGCACACCTGGTAGAGATCAATGAAAGCCCAAGCCCGTCATATCCTGGTGAAAACCAGCGAAGAAGCCGAACAACTCAAGCAGCGCATTGCCAAGGGCGAAGCCTTTGATGTGCTGGCCAAGAAGTACTCCACCTGCCCGTCCGGCAAACGCGGGGGCGATTTGGGCGAAGTGCGGCCGGGACAGATGGTCGGGGTGATTGATGCGGTGATCTTCAAGAAGCCAGTGAAGGTGGTTCACGGGCCGATCAAGAGCAAGTTTGGGTATCACCTGGTGCAGGTGTTTTACCGCGACTGAGGCGTTGACTTAAGACCGCTATCGGGAGCAAGCCCCCTCCCACAGGGGATCGCATTCCTCCAGATGAAATGCGTTCAAATGTGGGAGGGGCTGTGCGACGATTCGACTTGCCCCCGATCCGCCGCAGGCGGCCATTCACCTACTCCCTGGGGATCAGCGCACCCGGCACCTGGATAACCCGGCTCGCCAGCCGATGCCCGGCCAAAGCGGCCTCCTGCGGCGAACCACCCTTGAGCCGACTGGCCAGGTACGCCGCGCTGAATGAATCCCCCGCCGCCGTGGTGTCCACCACCTTCTCCACCTTCAATGCCGGCACAACAAAGCGCTCGCCGTCGCAACGAATCAAACACGCATCCGCACCGCGCTTGAGCACCACTTCCGCAATCGCCGGGTACGCCGCGAACACCTGTTCGCTGTCGGCATAACCAAACAACGCGCGTTCGTCATCTTCGGTCAGCAAGGCGATATCCACCTCGGCCAGTACTGTGCGATAAGCCTCACGGGCAACGTCCACCGTGGCCCACAGTCGCGGCCGGTAGTTGTTGTCGAACACCACTGCGCCGCCACGCCGGCGGGTTTCGATCAGCACTTCGAGCAAGCGCTGGCGCCCGACTTCACCCAGCACCGCCAGGGTAATGCCGCTGAAATACACCACGTTGTAGTCCGGCAATGCCGCCAGGATCGGTACGGCCGCCGGCGTGGTAAAGCAGTCACGCACGGCCGCTTCGTTGCGCCAGTAGAGGAATTTGCGTTCGCCGTTGGCATCGGTCTGGATGCAGTACAAACCCGGTAAGCGTCCGGGCAAGCGCTGGACCTTACTCAGCCCCAGACCTTCTTCGGCCCAGTGCGCACACATGGCGTCGCTGAAGCTGTCATCGCCCAGGGCGGTGACATAGTCCACCGTGCCGATATCCTCCAGCTCACGGCGCAGGTACACCGCCGCGTTCAGGGTGTCGCCACCGAAGCTCTGTTGCAGGCTGCCGTCGGCGCGGTGTTGCAGTTCGATCATGCATTCGCCGATCAGGGCGATGCGGGGATGGGTGGTGGTCATGGCTTTACACTCAGAAACGGGTTTCCAGGGACTCAATCACCTGCAACTGCTCATCCACCAGGCAACCGACCTGCCACTTGTCGAAGGTCAGGCAAGGGTGCGAGGTGCCAAAGGAAATGATGTCGCCGATGCGCAGCTCTACCCCCGGCGCTATGGTCATGAAGGCGTGCTGGTCCATCACGGCGGTGACGGTGCAGGCGCTCACGTCATCGCCTTCGGCGGTCAGGATCCCGGCGCGGTAACGCTTGAGCGGCACCGGCAACCCGGCGTCGTAGGCCACGTCGCGCTTGCCCAGGGCGATCACCGCAAAACCCGGCTCAGGCAACGACTGCACATGGGCCCAGACTTCCAGGGCCGGGCGCAGGCCTTCATGCAGGTCGCTGCGGCGGTCGAGCACGCAGCATTGCGCCGCTTTGTAGATGCCATGGTCGTGGGCCACGTAGCTGCCGGGGCGCAATACGCTGAGGAAACGGCCGGCGGCGTTTTGCGTTTCGAAGGACTCGGCGATCAGGTCATACCAGGCCGAGCCCGACGCGGTGATGATGGGCTTGGGCAGGTCGAAGGAGCCATTGTTTTGCAGGTCCACGGCCAGGCGCACCAGGCTCGCGGCGAAGTCGCGGATGCCACTGATGGCGTGCTCGCCGTGAATCACTCCTTCGTAGCCTTCAATCCCGGTGAGCGCCAGGGCCGGCTGGGCCTTGATCGCCTTGGCCAGATCGCGCACCTCCTGCTCGCTGCGGCAACCGCAACGGCCGCCGACCACGCCGTACTCGATCATCACGTTGAGGCGCAGGCCACGAGCGGCGAAGAACAGCCCCAGGTCAGCGACGTTGTCCGGATGGTCGACCATGCAGTGGAAGTCAAAATCCTTGTCGGCCAACAGGTCGGCAATCAACGCCATGTTCGGCGCCCCCACCAGTTGGTTGGCCATCAGCACACGGCGCACGCCACCGGCATACGCGGCGCGGGTCTGCACTGCGTTGGCCAGGGTGATGCCCCAGGCACCTTGGGCGATCTGGCGCTGGAACAGCGCGGGCATCATGCTGGTTTTGCCATGGGGCGCGAGTTCGGCGCCGCTGTTGCTGACGAAATCCTGCATCCAGCGAATGTTGTGCTCCAGGGCGTCGCGGTGCAGCACCAGGGCAGGCAGGCTGACGTCACGGACCAGGTAGGCACCGACCGCGGCGGCGCCCTTTTCAACGGCATTGATGGCAGACATGAAATGCTCCTATTCGTTGATGCGACGGGCCAGGTTGTTGGCGCTGTCGATCAGCACCCGGCGATAGTCGTTGTAGTTTTTGCTCGCATCGGCCCGTGGGGCGACGATGCACAGCGTCGCAATGCTGACGCCCTGCGCGTCCCGGACCGGGGCGGCAAAGCAGTGGGTAAAGGTGTCAGCCACGCTGTCGAAGGAAAAGAACCCGTCGAGGGTGGCCTGGCGGATTTGCGCGAGGAAGGTCTCCAGCGGCAGGCGCTGGCCATCCGGCAGGATAAAGTCGTCGTGGTCGATCAGGTCGATGATCTGCTGGTCGCTCAAGTGCCCCAGCAACAGGCGCCCGGAGGCTGTCCACGGAATGGGCGCGTTTTCACCGATGTCCGAGGAAATACGGAAATGCCGCTCGCCTTCGCGCATCAGCGCCACCGTGTATTTGCGCCCGTTAAGCAGGCACATCTGCGCGGTCTCGTGGGTTTGGCTGACGATCTCCTGCAAAGCATGGTCGGCCTCGCGGGTCAGGTCGAAATGGCGTAGATGCGCCTGGCCGAGGAAGTACAGCTGACGGCCGAGGTAGACGTGACCGTCTTTGCCCACGGTTTCGAGGATGCGCCGCTCAAGCAGGGACGCAACCAGTTCGTAGACCGTGGATTTGGGGCTGCCGATGCCGCTGGCAATATCATTCGGGCGCAGGGGCTGGCCGATTTCCTTGAGAAAATCGAGGATATCGAATGCACGGTCCAGGCCTTTGGCGCGGCGTTTGATGGTGTCTTCGGTCATGGCAGTGTCTGGTCCCGTCAAAATGCTATGGTCTGGCAGAGATCCCCTGTGGGAGGGGGCTTGCCCCCTCCCACATTGAACCTGTTGTGGTCTCAAGATCCGGGCAATTTAGCCCTTTTTCTTGTAGGCCACGCAATCAATCTCGACCTTGCAATCCACCATCATGTTGGCCTGCACACAGGCCCGCGCCGGGGCGTGTTCCGGGGTGAAGTATTCGCCGAAGACCTTGTTGAAACTCCAGAAGTCCCGCGGGTCTTCCAGCCACACGCCCACCCGCACCACGTCTTTCAACTCGTAGCCGGCTTCTTCGAGGATTGCCACCACATTGCGCATGGTCTGCCGGGTTTGCTCGATGATCCCGCCGGTGATGATTTCGCCGTCCACCGCAGGCACTTGGCCCGAGACGTACAACCAACCGTCCGCTTCCACCGCGCGGGCGAAGGGACGAGGCTGGCCACCGCCGGCAGTACTGCCGGCACCGTAACGAGTGATGCTCATAAAAATATGCTCCTGATTAAAAACGAATGTTCTTGAGAAATTCCGCCAGGCGCGGCGATTGCGGCCGCTCGAAGATGTCCTTCGACGAGCCCTGCTCTTCAATCCGGCCCTGGTTCATAAAGACGATCTTGTCCGAGACTTCATAGGCAAAGCGCATTTCGTGGGTGACCAGCAACATGGTCATGCCCTCCTCTGCCAGGCCCTTGATCACGCTGAGCACTTCGCCTACCAGTTCCGGGTCGAGGGCCGAGGTGACTTCGTCGAACAGCATCAGGCTGGGGTTCATCGCAATGGCGCGGGCAATCGCTACACGCTGCTGTTGGCCGCCGGACAACTGGCCCGGGAAGTGATTGCGGCGCTCCAAAAGTCCTACACGGTCCAACCATTTTTCCGCGAGTGCCACCGCCTCGTCCTTAGGCATTTTCTTAACTTTCAATAAGCCCAGAGTCACGTTCTGCAACGCGCTCAAATGCGGGAACAGGTTGAACTGCTGGAACGCCATGCCGGTCATCGCTCGGTGCTGTGCGATCACGCGCTCGGGGTGACGCACGCGCTTGCCGCCGATGTCGCTGTAGCCGATGGACTCGCCATCCAGGGTGATCTGCCCGCCCTGGAATTCTTCCAGCAAGTTGACGCAACGCAACAGGGTGGTCTTGCCCGAGCCGCTGGAGCCGATCAACGTCACCACGTTGCCGCGCTGCATGGACAGGTCGACGCCCTTGAGCACTTCGACCTCGCCGTATTGTTTACGCAGGCCGCGGATATTCAGCAGCGGCTCGGTTGTTTGAGGTTGGTTCATGGCAAGGCCACCCGCTTTTCAATGTAGCGCCCGAATAACTCGATGGCGTAGTTGATGACAAAGAACAGAAACCCGGCGAACAGGTAGAACTCCAGGGTCATGAAGGTACGTGCGATCACCTGCTGGGTACTCAGCAGCAATTCAGCGACGCCGATCACCGAGAGCAAGGTCGAGGCCTTGACGATTTCCGTCGAGGAATTGACCCAGGTCGGCAGGATCTGCCGCAACGCCTGGGGCAACAACACGTAGGCCAGGGACTGCTGGAACGTCAGGCCAATCGCCTTGCCCGCTTCCAGTTGCCCCCGGGGAATGGCTTGCAGCGCACCGCGCACGATTTCCGAGACGTGGGAGCCGCAGAACAGCGTAAGCCCGACGGCGCCGGCCTGGAACGCGGTGATCTTCCAGCCCAGGGCCGGCAGCATGTAGAAACACGCCAACACCAGCACAAACACCGGGGTGCCACGGATCAGGTCGACATACAGGCGAAACGGCGCACGCATCCAGAATTTGCCGTAGGTCAACACCAGCCCGGCGAATATGCCAATCAGGGTGCCAAAGATAATCGCCAGCGCCGAGCAATAAATGCTGGTCTGAAACCCCGCCCAGAGGGTATCCCGGGCGATCCACAACTCATGCAGCCAGCTGGGGGACTCGTACATGGAAACTCTCCTTAACGACGGATCGCCAGACGCTGTTCCAGGTAACGGAGCAGCATGGCAATGAGGTAACAGGCCGCCACGTAGAGCGCGGTCGTGACCAGCCAGGTTTCAATCACCCGGTAGCTTTCGACGTTGATCTTGCGGGCGTAATAGGTCAGCTCGGGCACCGCGATAGCGGCGGCCAGGGAGGTGTCCTTGAACAGCGAGATAAAGTTGTTCGACAGCGCGGGCAGCACGTTACGCAGCATCACCGGCACGGTGATATAGGCGCGGATCCGCCATTCGCCGAGGCCGATGGCCAGCCCTGCTTCGCGCAAGCCCTTGGGAATATTCAACAGCCCGGCGCGGAACACTTCGGTCAGGTAGGCACCGGCGTAAAGCGACAAGGTGATGATGAACGAGGGAATCTTGTCCAGGCGGATGCCGAGGCTGGGCAAGGCGAAGTAGATCAACAGGATCAGCACCAGGATCGGCGTATTGCGGATCACCGTCACATACACCGAGGCGAAGATGCGCAACGCGCGGTGTTTGGACAACATGGCAAACGCCATCAACAGGCCGATCACGCAGCCGATGGCGATCGACAGCAATGCCAGTTGCAGGCCCAGACCGAGCCCCGCCAGCAAGGTGTCGAAATCACGCCACACGGCGGCAAAGTTCAACTGATAGTTCATGGTCAGCAGTACCTGATGGGGGCGCCGTTGACGGCGCCCCGGTTTTCACGAATCACTTGAACTCGACGGGGAAACCAATCGCAGGCTCCGGCAGGTCCACACCAAACCACTGCTTGAACGAGGCTTTGTAGGTGGGGAACTCCACACCGGTCATGGCTTCATGCAGCGCGGTGTTGACGAAGTTCAGCCAATCCTGGTCGCCACGCTTGACCGCGCACGCGTAGGTTTGCGGGCTCCAGGCGTAGGCAGGGCTGCGATAGCGGCCGGGGTTCTGCACCATCAGGTATTTGACCGAGGACTGGTCGGTGGCGGCGGCATCGGCGCGACCGGAGTTCACCGCCTGGTACATCAGGTCGACGCTGTCGTACTGGTCGACCTTGGCCTTGGGCAGTGCCTGGTGCACCAATTCCTCGGCGTAGACGTTCTGCAGTACAGCCACGGTGACGCCATCACCGGCCGCTTGCAGGTCTTCAATCTCTTTGTACTTGCTGTTGTTCGGCAGCAGCAGGCCCACGCCTTCGCGGTAGTACGGCAGGGTGAACGCCACTTGCTGCGCACGGCTGGCGGTGACGGTGATGAACTGGCAGCTCATGTCGACCTTGTCGGTCAGCAGGTTGGGAATGCGTGCGTCGGAGGACTGCACCACAAACTCGACCTTGCTCGGGTCGTTGAACAAGCCCTTGGCCACAATGCGGCCGATGTCGATATCAAACCCCTGCAACTTGCCATCCGCTCCCTGGAAGTGCCACGGCGCATTGGTACTGCCTGTACCCACGATCAGGTGCCCACGCTTGAGCACATCATCGAGCTTGCTGTCCGCCGCCTGCACGATGCCTGCGAGGGAAGCCGATGCGGCGAAGAGAAAAACACACGCTTTAAACACGGAAGGTCGGTGATGCATGACAAGCACTCCAGGAGTTGTGTATTCCGCTATACCGGAACTTAGTATGTAACAACGGAATATACAGCAGAAAGTGTGCCACACATGCCGGGTGAAACCTATGACCTCGATAAAGTGCTTAGTAATCAGACAGATAAATCGCGACCTGAGATGCGGCGTTGCGCCAGCACTTGCAAGCGGATTGCTACCCAAGGCCTCACAAGGAGGTGACAGCACGATTCAGTGCGTCACCGCCCCGTTACTACGCACATCGGCGGTGCACCCGCCCATGGAAAATCCGCAGTGCTGGACTAGTCTTTGGCACACGCCTCATGACAAGGACCGCACTCCGATGAAGTTCAGTCTCACCCTGGTTTTGCTGTGTTTTCTGGCGGCCGGCAGCGCGCAGGCCAGCAACGACCGCCGCGAATGCAAAGAAGAACTGCGCAAGCTCAAAGCAGCGTTCGACACCAACTACACCAGCCAGAATCACCATGGCTATCGCCGCGCCAAGGCGTCCAGCGACAATGAGGAATACCGCAAATGCGCGAGCCAGGCCCGCAAGGCGCGCGAACGTGCGGAGCGTGATGCCAACCTGTAAAGGTTGACAGTAGACGATGGCGGTCCCCGGGCTTAGCGTTGGCAAAAGCCTGCACGGCTCACAGGGAGATGATCATGGGGATTGCCACCGCAACCATTGCCAATGCCGAAGACTACCGGCGCGTGCTGAGCACTTCACGCCCGGTGTTCATGCTGTTCATCTCAGCTCACTGCCCGGCCTGCGGGGTAGCCGGGCCGCTGTTTGAGCAGATTGCCGGTAAGTACCGATCGGTGATGAGCCTGGTACTCGATTGCGCGGAAACGCCGAGGCACCCAGAGGTTACAGGTACCCCGACGCTACTGATCTTCCAGAACGGCACCTTGATGGAAACATTCAAAGGTTTCGGGCCGGAGGAGCAGCAAGCGCAGTTTGTGGAGGAAACCTTCAGGCGTTATGCACGCCGCAAGGGTGCAAAATCACCTGCGTCACCCGCCGCTCCTCTACCGCCGCCACCGTCAGGCGCCAGCCCTCATGCTCCAGGCCATCACCCACCACTGGCAGGCGGTCGAGCAGGCTCATCACCAGACCGGCCAGCGTCTGGTAGTCCTCGGTCGCAACAGCCTTGAAGCCGGTACGTTGACGAATCTGGGTGAGGTTCAAGGCGCCATTGGCACGGAAGCCAGGGCCCTCCTCGACAATATCCGGCCCTTCGATTTCACTGGCGTCCGGCAATTCACCGGCGATGGATTCCAGAATGTCGGTCATGCTCAATACGCCCATGAAGTCACCGAATTCGTTGATCACGAAGGCGATATGGGTCGACTCCTGGCGCATCTGCTCCAGGGCATTGAGGATCGAAAAGCTCTCCAGCAGGTTGATCGCCCGACGCGCGAGGTGCTCCAGGTTCGGCTCGTTGCCGGCCAGGTACTCCTTGAGCAATTCCTTCTTGTGCACGAAGCCCAGCGGCTCGTCCACGGCACCGTTACGGATCAACGGCAGGCGTGAGTAGGACGAGTGCATCAGTTTCAAGCGAATCGTATCGGGATCGTCTGCCAGGTCGATAAAGTCGACGTTGGCCCGCGGCGTCATCAAGGTGCGAATCGGCCGCTCAGCCAGTTGCAGCACACCACTGATCATCACCCGCTCACGTCGGTCGAACAGCGGACCTTGCGCAGCATCCGTCTCGCCCAACAGGTCAGCCACCTCTTCACCCACTTCTTCCACCGCCAGGCTGCGACCGCCAAGCAAGCGCATCACCGCATGGGCTGTACGCTCACGTACCGGCAACACACCCTGGGCAGACTTCTTGCGACGAGCGCGGGCAATCTGGTTGAACACCTCGATCAGGATCGAGAAACCGATGGCCGCGTACAGGTAGCCCTTCGGAATATGGAAACCCAGTCCTTCGGCGGTCAGGGCGAAACCGATCATCATCAGGAAGCCCAGACACAGCATGATCACCGTCGGGTGGGCGTTGACGAAGCGGGTCAGCGGCTTGCTCGCGACGATCATCAGGCCGATGGAAATGATCACGGCGATCATCATCACCGCCAACTCATCGACCATGCCCACGGCAGTAATGACCGCATCCAGAGAGAACACCGCGTCGAGCACCACGATCTGCGCCACGATTGGCCAGAACATGGCGTACGCCACATTGCCCGAGCGCTGGGCCACATGGCCTTCCAGGCGTTCGTGCAATTCCATGGTGGCCTTGAACAACAGGAACACACCGCCGAACAGCATGATCAGGTCACGGCCGGAGAAGCTCTTGTCGAACACCTCGAACAGCGGCTGGGTCAGGGTCACCAACCAGGAAATACTCGCCAGCAGGCCCAGGCGCATCAGCAACGCCAGGGACAAACCGATCAAGCGCGCACGGTCACGCTGCTCCGGCGGCAGCTTGTCCGCCAGGATCGCGATAAACACCAGGTTGTCGATGCCGAGCACCAGTTCCAGCACAATCAAGGTCAACAGGCCGAGCCAGGCCGTTGGATCCGCTAACCATTCCATTTATATAAGTCTCTCTACGGGTTTCAGAATGCCGGGCACGGCAAAGCGCGGTCAGTGGACCGGGACAAGGTTAGCAGTCGGAATACGGGATGTTTCAGCGGGAACGGCGACAGTGGATGTCTTGGGGAAAGACGACTGGGAGGCTCCGAGAGGATGTTCATGCAGGTCCTGAAATAACAAAAGGACTTGGATCCTACAGTCGAAACACAAACTTCATACAATATAAAAATGTTACCAAACCTGTCTTCGATCCCCACACAAAACGAGGTGGGAGGGGCTTGCCCTAATCCAGTCAGTTAAGGCTTTTTGTAGGAGCGAGCTTGCTCGCGAAAAACTCACAGGCGCCGCGTTCATTCAGGAAGCACGCGTTATCGTTGACGTTTTTCGCGAGCAAGCTCGCTCCTACAGGAGGCGATGTACGCTTAGCTGACTGGCAAGCGCCCGCCCACAGGTATGACCTATACCCCAAAGAGGGTTACCAGAACCGTTGCTGGGTCAGGCGGCTCCACCAGGTCAGCAGCACTCGGTCTACCGAGCCGCTGGCCGCCAGGCCCACCCGCTCCTGCAGGCTTTTACGCTCGGCATAGTGCAGGTGGAAGACCTCGGCGGTCTTGGCCTTGGTGGCCAGGTATTCGTCGCTGGTTTGCAGTTCGTCGACCAGTTGCTTATCCAGCGCTGCAACGCCCAGCCACACCTCTCCGGTCGCTACGTCGTCAATCGCCAGCTGTGGGCGATAACGCGAGACGAAGTTCTTGAACAACTGATGGGTGATGTCCAGGTCTTCCTGGAACTTCTCGCGGCCCTTCTCGGTGTTTTCGCCAAACACCGTGAGGGTGCGTTTGTACTCGCCGGCGGTCAGCACTTCAAAGTCGATGTCGTGTTTTTTCAGCAGGCGGTTGACGTTGGGCAACTGCGCCACTACGCCAATCGAGCCAAGGATGGCAAACGGGGCGCTGATGATCTTCTCGCCGATGCACGCCATCATGTAGCCGCCGCTGGCCGCGACCTTGTCGATGCACACGGTCAACGGCACGCCCGCCTGGCGGATACGCGCCAGTTGCGACGACGCCAGGCCGTAGCTGTGGACCATGCCGCCGCCGCTTTCCAGGCGCAGCACCACTTCGTCCTTGGGCGTGGCCAGGCTCAGCAGGGCGGTGATTTCATGGCGCAGGCTCTCGGTGGCCGAGGCCTTGATATCGCCGTCGAAATCCAGCACGAACACCCGTGGCTTGGTTTCGGGCTTCTTCTTGCTGTTCTTCTTTTCGGCTTTGCTTTCGGACTTGCGCAGGGTCTTGAGCTGCTCTTTGTCGAGCAGGCTCGACTCAAGGCGCTCACGCAGGCCCTTATAGAAGTCATTGAGCTTGCTGACCTGCAGTTGCCCGGCGGCTTTGCGACGCCCTTTGCTGCGCAGTGCCGCGAAGCTGATCAGTACCACCAGAATAGCGATCACCAGGGTGACGGTCTTCGCCAGAAAGCTCGCGTATTCAGCCAAAAAATCCATGTGTCTCCTTAAACAATGCACGGCGCCAGGCGCGGATTGGCCAAGCATACCGACGGGATCGCCGGGCGACCAGTGCTCAAACCGCCAGCAGGTGCGCGCTCTAACGAGGTTTTAAAACAAGCGTATGTTTTTTCATTGACAGCTCCCTGGCATCCTCATAACCTCGCCAGACTTTCAACGTACCGGGAAAACGGACGTGGGCAGCATCTATCTGATTCGACATGGCCAGGCCTCCTTCGGTGCAGACGACTATGACGTCCTGTCGCCCGTCGGCGTGGAACAAGCGCAAGTGCTCGGTCGTCATCTGGCGGACATGGGCCTGGTGTTCGACCGCTGCATAGCCGGCGACCTGCGCCGCCAGCAGCACACGGCCACTGCCGCCTTCGATCAATACAGCACCCTCGGCCTGCCGGTGCCTGCATTGGAAACCGACAGCGCCTTCAACGAATTCGACGCCGACGCAATCATCCGCGCCCTGCTCCCCGACCTGCTCAGCAGCGAACCCGACGCCCTGGACATCCTGCGCAACGCTGCGCAAAACCGCAGCGAATTCCAACGCATTTTCGCCCTGATCATCGAACGCTGGCTGGCCGGCACCTATGACCCGCCGGGGTTGGAAAGCTGGCTGGGCTTCGTCGAGCGCGTCCAAGGAGGCCTGCAACGCATTCTTGAACTGGCGGACAACACACAGAAAATCGCCGTGTTCACTTCCGGCGGCACCATCACCGCCCTGCTCCACCTGATTACCCGGATGCCTGCCGCCCAGGCCTTCGAACTGAACTGGCAAATTGTTAACACCTCGCTCAACCAGCTGAAATTCCGCGGTCGCGAGGTGGCACTGGCTTCCTTCAACAGTCACACCCACTTGCAACTGTTGAAGGCGCCGCAACTCATCACCTTCCGATGAAGTGCGGCCAACCGTGACCCCAAGGTCACTGGACTCACCATAAAAGGATCGAAACCATGACTGACGTAGCTAAAGCCGTAGAAGCAATGAAAGCCAAATTCAACCCAAGCGCTGCTGAAGGCTTGGACCTGGTGTTCGGTTTCCGTATCGACGACACCAAGAACTTTTCCCTGGTGGTCAAAGACAAGACCTGCGAACTGCAAGAAGGCGAAAACCCGGACGCTCAAGTGACTCTGGTCATGGACAGCGAGACCCTGGAAGGCATCGTCGACGGTTCCACCGACGGCATGCAGGCCTTCATGGGCGGCAAGCTGCGCACCGAAGGCGACATGATGCTGGCCATGAAGCTGAGCGAACTGTTCCCTTCCTGATTCACGGGCAACCCTGAATCTCTGTGGGAGGGGGCTTGCTCCCGATAGCGGTGGGTCAGTCAACTGATGAAGCGACTGACCAACCGCCATCGGGAGCAAGCCCCCTCCCACAGAGATTCAGGGTTGCCCGTGAATCAGGAAGGGAACAGTTCGCTCAGCTTCATGGCCAGCATCATGTCGCCTTCGGTGCGCAGCTTGCCGCCCATGAAGGCCTGCATGCCGTCGGTGGAACCGTCGACGATGCCTTCCAGGGTCTCGCTGTCCATGACCAGAGTCACTTGAGCGTCCGGGTTTTCGCCTTCTTGCAGTTCGCAGGTCTTGTCTTTGACCACCAGGGAAAAGTTCTTGGTGTCGTCGATACGGAAACCGAACACCAGGTCCAAGCCTTCAGCAGCGCTTGGGTTGAATTTGGCTTTCATTGCTTCTACGGCTTTAGCTACGTCAGTCATGGTTTCGATCCTTTTATGGTGAGTCCAGTGACCTTGGGGTCACGGTTGGCCGCACTTCATCGGAAGGTGATGAGTTGCGGCGCCTTCAACAGTTGCAAGTGGGTGTGACTGTTGAAGGAAGCCAGTGCCACCTCGCGACCGCGGAATTTCAGCTGGTTGAGCGAGGTGTTAACAATTTGCCAGTTCAGTTCGAAGGCCTGGGCGGCAGGCATCCGGGTAATCAGGTGGAGCAGGGCGGTGATGGTGCCGCCGGAAGTGAACACGGCGATTTTCTGTGTGTTGTCCGCCAGTTCAAGAATGCGTTGCAGGCCTCCTTGGACGCGCTCGACGAAGCCCAGCCAGCTTTCCAACCCCGGCGGGTCATAGGTGCCGGCCAGCCAGCGTTCGATGATCAGGGCGAAAATGCGTTGGAATTCGCTGCGGTTTTGCGCAGCGTTGCGCAGGATGTCCAGGGCGTCGGGTTCGCTGCTGAGCAGGTCGGGGAGCAGGGCGCGGATGATTGCGTCGGCGTCGAATTCGTTGAAGGCGCTGTCGGTTTCCAATGCAGGCACCGGCAGGCCGAGGGTGCTGTATTGATCGAAGGCGGCAGTGGCCGTGTGCTGCTGGCGGCGCAGGTCGCCGGCTATGCAGCGGTCGAACACCAGGCCCATGTCCGCCAGATGACGACCGAGCACTTGCGCTTGTTCCACGCCGACGGGCGACAGGACGTCATAGTCGTCTGCACCGAAGGAGGCCTGGCCATGTCGAATCAGATAGATGCTGCCCACGTCCGTTTTCCCGGTACGTTGAAAGTCTGGCGAGGTTATGAGGATGCCAGGGAGCTGTCAATGAAAAAACATACGCTTGTTTTAAAACCTCGTTAGAGCGCGCACCTGCTGGCGGTTTGAGCACTGGTCGCCCGGCGATCCCGTCGGTATGCTTGGCCAATCCGCGCCTGGCGCCGTGCATTGTTTAAGGAGACACATGGATTTTTTGGCTGAATACGCGAGCTTTCTGGCGAAGACCGTCACCCTGGTGATCGCTATTCTGGTGGTACTGATCAGCTTCGCGGCACTGCGCAGCAAAGGGCGTCGCAAAGCCGCCGGGCAACTGCAGGTCAGCAAGCTCAATGACTTCTATAAGGGCCTGCGTGAGCGCCTTGAGTCGAGCCTGCTCGACAAAGAGCAGCTCAAGACCCTGCGCAAGTCCGAAAGCAAAGCCGAAAAGAAGAACAGCAAGAAGAAGCCCGAAACCAAGCCACGGGTGTTCGTGCTGGATTTCGACGGCGATATCAAGGCCTCGGCCACCGAGAGCCTGCGCCATGAAATCACCGCCCTGCTGAGCCTGGCCACGCCCAAGGACGAAGTGGTGCTGCGCCTGGAAAGCGGCGGCGGCATGGTCCACAGCTACGGCCTGGCGTCGTCGCAACTGGCGCGTATCCGCCAGGCGGGCGTGCCGTTGACCGTGTGCATCGACAAGGTCGCGGCCAGCGGCGGCTACATGATGGCGTGCATCGGCGAGAAGATCATCAGCGCCCCGTTTGCCATCCTTGGCTCGATTGGCGTAGTGGCGCAGTTGCCCAACGTCAACCGCCTGCTGAAAAAACACGACATCGACTTTGAAGTGCTGACCGCCGGCGAGTACAAACGCACCCTCACGGTGTTTGGCGAAAACACCGAGAAGGGCCGCGAGAAGTTCCAGGAAGACCTGGACATCACCCATCAGTTGTTCAAGAACTTCGTCTCGCGTTATCGCCCACAGCTGGCGATTGACGACGTAGCGACCGGAGAGGTGTGGCTGGGCGTTGCAGCGCTGGATAAGCAACTGGTCGACGAACTGCAAACCAGCGACGAATACCTGGCCACCAAGGCCAAGACCGCCGAGGTCTTCCACCTGCACTATGCCGAGCGTAAAAGCCTGCAGGAGCGGGTGGGCCTGGCGGCCAGCGGCTCGGTAGACCGAGTGCTGCTGACCTGGTGGAGCCGCCTGACCCAGCAACGGTTCTGGTAACCCTCTTTGGGGTATAGGTCATACCTGTGGGCGGGCGCTTGCCAGTCAGCTAAGCGTACATCGCCTCCTGTAGGAGCGAGCTTGCTCGCGAAAAACGTCAACGATAACGCGTGCTTCCTGAATGAACGCGGCGCCTGTGAGTTTTTCGCGAGCAAGCTCGCTCCTACAAAAAGCCTTAACTGACTGGATTAGGGCAAGCCCCTCCCACCTCGTTTTGTGTGGGGATCGAAGACAGGTTTGGTAACATTTTTATATTGTATGAAGTTTGTGTTTCGACTGTAGGATCCAAGTCCTTTTGTTATTTCAGGACCTGCATGAACATCCTCTCGGAGCCTCCCAGTCGTCTTTCCCCAAGACATCCACTGTCGCCGTTCCCGCTGAAACATCCCGTATTCCGACTGCTAACCTTGTCCCGGTCCACTGACCGCGCTTTGCCGTGCCCGGCATTCTGAAACCCGTAGAGAGACTTATATAAATGGAATGGTTAGCGGATCCAACGGCCTGGCTCGGCCTGTTGACCTTGATTGTGCTGGAACTGGTGCTCGGCATCGACAACCTGGTGTTTATCGCGATCCTGGCGGACAAGCTGCCGCCGGAGCAGCGTGACCGTGCGCGCTTGATCGGTTTGTCCCTGGCGTTGCTGATGCGCCTGGGCCTGCTGGCGAGTATTTCCTGGTTGGTGACCCTGACCCAGCCGCTGTTCGAGGTGTTCGACAAGAGCTTCTCCGGCCGTGACCTGATCATGCTGTTCGGCGGTGTGTTCCTGTTGTTCAAGGCCACCATGGAATTGCACGAACGCCTGGAAGGCCATGTGGCCCAGCGCTCGGGCAATGTGGCGTACGCCATGTTCTGGCCAATCGTGGCGCAGATCGTGGTGCTCGACGCGGTGTTCTCTCTGGATGCGGTCATTACTGCCGTGGGCATGGTCGATGAGTTGGCGGTGATGATGATCGCCGTGATCATTTCCATCGGCCTGATGATCGTCGCGAGCAAGCCGCTGACCCGCTTCGTCAACGCCCACCCGACGGTGATCATGCTGTGTCTGGGCTTCCTGATGATGATCGGTTTCGCCCTGACCGCCGAAGGACTGGGTTTCCATATTCCGAAGGGCTACCTGTACGCGGCCATCGGTTTCTCGATCCTGATCGAGGTGTTCAACCAGATTGCCCGCGCTCGTCGCAAGAAGTCTGCCCAGGGTGTGTTGCCGGTACGTGAGCGTACAGCCCATGCGGTGATGCGCTTGCTTGGCGGTCGCAGCCTGGCGGTGGAAGAAGTGGGTGAAGAGGTGGCTGACCTGTTGGGCGAGACGGATGCTGCGCAAGGTCCGCTGTTCGACCGACGTGAGCGGGTGATGATCAGTGGTGTGCTGCAACTGGCTGAGCGGCCGATTCGCACCTTGATGACGCCGCGGGCCAACGTCGACTTTATCGACCTGGCAGACGATCCCGATACGATTCGCTTGAAACTGATGCACTCGTCCTACTCACGCCTGCCGTTGATCCGTAACGGTGCCGTGGACGAGCCGCTGGGCTTCGTGCACAAGAAGGAATTGCTCAAGGAGTACCTGGCCGGCAACGAGCCGAACCTGGAGCACCTCGCGCGTCGGGCGATCAACCTGCTGGAGAGCTTTTCGATCCTCAATGCCCTGGAGCAGATGCGCCAGGAGTCGACCCATATCGCCTTCGTGATCAACGAATTCGGTGACTTCATGGGCGTATTGAGCATGACCGACATTCTGGAATCCATCGCCGGTGAATTGCCGGACGCCAGTGAAATCGAAGGGCCGGATATTGTCGAGGAGGGCCCTGGCTTCCGTGCCAATGGCGCCTTGAACCTCACCCAGATTCGTCAACGTACCGGCTTCAAGGCTGTTGCGACCGAGGACTACCAGACGCTGGCCGGTCTGGTGATGAGCCTGCTCGACCGCCTGCCAGTGGTGGGTGATGGCCTGGAGCATGAGGGCTGGCGCCTGACGGTGGCGGCGGTAGAGGAGCGGCGGGTGACGCAGGTGATTTTGCACCCTTGCGGCGTGCATAACGCCTGAAGGTTTCCTCCACAAACTGCGCTTGCTGCTCCTCCGGCCCGAAACCTTTGAATGTTTCCATCAAGGTGCCGTTCTGGAAGATCAGTAGCGTCGGGGTACCTGTAACCTCTGGGTGCCTCGGCGTTTCCGCGCAATCGAGTACCAGGCTCATCACCGATCGGTACTTACCGGCAATCTGCTCAAACAGCGGCCCGGCTACCCCGCAGGCCGGGCAGTGAGCTGAGATGAACAGCATGAACACCGGGCGTGAAGTGCTCAGCACGCGCCGGTAGTCTTCGGCATTGGCAATGGTTGCGGTGGCAATCCCCATGATCATCTCCCTGTGAGCCGTGCAGGCTTTTGCCAACGCTAAGCCCGGGGACCGCCATCGTCTACTGTCAACCTTTACAGGTTGGCATCACGCTCCGCACGTTCGCGCGCCTTGCGGGCCTGGCTCGCGCATTTGCGGTATTCCTCATTGTCGCTGGACGCCTTGGCGCGGCGATAGCCATGGTGATTCTGGCTGGTGTAGTTGGTGTCGAACGCTGCTTTGAGCTTGCGCAGTTCTTCTTTGCATTCGCGGCGGTCGTTGCTGGCCTGCGCGCTGCCGGCCGCCAGAAAACACAGCAAAACCAGGGTGAGACTGAACTTCATCGGAGTGCGGTCCTTGTCATGAGGCGTGTGCCAAAGACTAGTCCAGCACTGCGGATTTTCCATGGGCGGGTGCACCGCCGATGTGCGTAGTAACGGGGCGGTGACGCACTGAATCGTGCTGTCACCTCCTTGTGAGGCCTTGGGTAGCAATCCGCTTGCAAGTGCTGGCGCAACGCCGCATCTCAGGTCGCGATTTATCTGTCTGATTACTAAGCACTTTATCGAGGTCATAGGTTTCACCCGGCATGTGTGGCACACTTTCTGCTGTATATTCCGTTGTTACATACTAAGTTCCGGTATAGCGGAATACACAACTCCTGGAGTGCTTGTCATGCATCACCGACCTTCCGTGTTTAAAGCGTGTGTTTTTCTCTTCGCCGCATCGGCTTCCCTCGCAGGCATCGTGCAGGCGGCGGACAGCAAGCTCGATGATGTGCTCAAGCGTGGGCACCTGATCGTGGGTACAGGCAGTACCAATGCGCCGTGGCACTTCCAGGGAGCGGATGGCAAGTTGCAGGGGTTTGATATCGACATCGGCCGCATTGTGGCCAAGGGCTTGTTCAACGACCCGAGCAAGGTCGAGTTTGTGGTGCAGTCCTCCGACGCACGCATTCCCAACCTGCTGACCGACAAGGTCGACATGAGCTGCCAGTTCATCACCGTCACCGCCAGCCGTGCGCAGCAAGTGGCGTTCACCCTGCCGTACTACCGCGAAGGCGTGGGCCTGCTGCTGCCGAACAACAGCAAGTACAAAGAGATTGAAGACCTGCAAGCGGCCGGTGATGGCGTCACCGTGGCTGTACTGCAGAACGTCTACGCCGAGGAATTGGTGCACCAGGCACTGCCCAAGGCCAAGGTCGACCAGTACGACAGCGTCGACCTGATGTACCAGGCGGTGAACTCCGGTCGCGCCGATGCCGCCGCCACCGACCAGTCCTCGGTCAAATACCTGATGGTGCAGAACCCCGGCCGCTATCGCAGCCCTGCCTACGCCTGGAGCCCGCAAACCTACGCGTGCGCGGTCAAGCGTGGCGACCAGGATTGGCTGAACTTCGTCAACACCGCGCTGCATGAAGCCATGACCGGTGTGGAGTTCCCCACCTACAAAGCCTCGTTCAAGCAGTGGTTTGGTGTGGACCTGCCGGAGCCTGCGATTGGTTTCCCCGTCGAGTTCAAGTGATTCGTGAAAACCGGGGCGCCGTCAACGGCGCCCCCATCAGGTACTGCTGACCATGAACTATCAGTTGAACTTTGCCGCCGTGTGGCGTGATTTCGACACCTTGCTGGCGGGGCTCGGTCTGGGCCTGCAACTGGCATTGCTGTCGATCGCCATCGGCTGCGTGATCGGCCTGTTGATGGCGTTTGCCATGTTGTCCAAACACCGCGCGTTGCGCATCTTCGCCTCGGTGTATGTGACGGTGATCCGCAATACGCCGATCCTGGTGCTGATCCTGTTGATCTACTTCGCCTTGCCCAGCCTCGGCATCCGCCTGGACAAGATTCCCTCGTTCATCATCACCTTGTCGCTTTACGCCGGTGCCTACCTGACCGAAGTGTTCCGCGCCGGGCTGTTGAATATTCCCAAGGGCTTGCGCGAAGCAGGGCTGGCCATCGGCCTCGGCGAATGGCGGATCCGCGCCTATATCACCGTGCCGGTGATGCTGCGTAACGTGCTGCCCGCGCTGTCGAACAACTTTATCTCGCTGTTCAAGGACACCTCCCTGGCCGCCGCTATCGCGGTGCCCGAGCTGACCTATTACGCCCGCAAGATCAACGTCGAAAGCTACCGGGTGATTGAAACCTGGCTGGTCACGACCGCGCTCTACGTGGCGGCCTGTTACCTCATTGCCATGCTGCTCCGTTACCTGGAACAGCGTCTGGCGATCCGTCGTTAAGGAGAGTTTCCATGTACGAGTCCCCCAGCTGGCTGCATGAGTTGTGGATCGCCCGGGATACCCTCTGGGCGGGGTTTCAGACCAGCATTTATTGCTCGGCGCTGGCGATTATCTTTGGCACCCTGATTGGCATATTCGCCGGGCTGGTGTTGACCTACGGCAAATTCTGGATGCGTGCGCCGTTTCGCCTGTATGTCGACCTGATCCGTGGCACCCCGGTGTTTGTGCTGGTGTTGGCGTGTTTCTACATGCTGCCGGCCCTGGGCTGGAAGATCACCGCGTTCCAGGCCGGCGCCGTCGGGCTTACGCTGTTCTGCGGCTCCCACGTCTCGGAAATCGTGCGCGGTGCGCTGCAAGCCATTCCCCGGGGGCAACTGGAAGCGGGCAAGGCGATTGGCCTGACGTTCCAGCAGTCCCTGGCCTACGTGTTGTTGCCCCAGGCGTTGCGGCAGATCCTGCCGACCTGGGTCAATTCCTCGACGGAAATCGTCAAGGCCTCGACCTTGCTCTCGGTGATCGGCGTCGCTGAATTGCTGCTGAGTACCCAGCAGGTGATCGCACGTACCTTCATGACCCTGGAGTTCTACCTGTTCGCCGGGTTTCTGTTCTTTGTCATCAACTACGCCATCGAGTTATTCGGGCGCTACATTGAAAAGCGGGTGGCCTTGCCATGAACCAACCTCAAACAACCGAGCCGCTGCTGAATATCCGCGGCCTGCGTAAACAATACGGCGAGGTCGAAGTGCTCAAGGGCGTCGACCTGTCCATGCAGCGCGGCAACGTGGTGACGTTGATCGGCTCCAGCGGCTCGGGCAAGACCACCCTGTTGCGTTGCGTCAACTTGCTGGAAGAATTCCAGGGCGGGCAGATCACCCTGGATGGCGAGTCCATCGGCTACAGCGACATCGGCGGCAAGCGCGTGCGTCACCCCGAGCGCGTGATCGCACAGCACCGAGCGATGACCGGCATGGCGTTCCAGCAGTTCAACCTGTTCCCGCATTTGAGCGCGTTGCAGAACGTGACTCTGGGCTTATTGAAAGTTAAGAAAATGCCTAAGGACGAGGCGGTGGCACTCGCGGAAAAATGGTTGGACCGTGTAGGACTTTTGGAGCGCCGCAATCACTTCCCGGGCCAGTTGTCCGGCGGCCAACAGCAGCGTGTAGCGATTGCCCGCGCCATTGCGATGAACCCCAGCCTGATGCTGTTCGACGAAGTCACCTCGGCCCTCGACCCGGAACTGGTAGGCGAAGTGCTCAGCGTGATCAAGGGCCTGGCAGAGGAGGGCATGACCATGTTGCTGGTCACCCACGAAATGCGCTTTGCCTATGAAGT
Organism: Pseudomonas sp. SH10-3B; assembly: GCF_019891415.1. NCBI lineage: Bacteria > Pseudomonadati > Pseudomonadota > Gammaproteobacteria > Pseudomonadales > Pseudomonadaceae > Pseudomonas > Pseudomonas sp. SH10-3B. Next base: position 35,587 of record NZ_JAFLXD010000043.1, read on the forward strand.
CTCGGACAAGATCGTCTTTATGAACCAGGGCCGGATTGAAGAGCAGGGCTCGTCGAAGGACATCTTCGAGCGGCCGCAATCGCCGCGCCTGGCGGAATTTCTCAAGAACATTCGTTTTTAATCAGGAGCATATTTTTATGAGCATCACTCGTTACGGTGCCGGCAGTACTGCCGGCGGTGGCCAGCCTCGTCCCTTCGCCCGCGCGGTGGAAGCGGACGGTTGGTTGTACGTCTCGGGCCAAGTGCCTGCGGTGGACGGCGAAATCATCACCGGCGGGATCATCGAGCAAACCCGGCAGACCATGCGCAATGTGGTGGCAATCCTCGAAGAAGCCGGCTACGAGTTGAAAGACGTGGTGCGGGTGGGCGTGTGGCTGGAAGACCCGCGGGACTTCTGGAGTTTCAACAAGGTCTTCGGCGAATACTTCACCCCGGAACACGCCCCGGCGCGGGCCTGTGTGCAGGCCAACATGATGGTGGATTGCAAGGTCGAGATTGATTGCGTGGCCTACAAGAAAAAGGGCTAAATTGCCCGGATCTTGAGACCACAACAGGTTCAATGTGGGAGGGGGCAAGCCCCCTCCCACAGGGGATCTCTGCCAGACCATAGCATTTTGACGGGACCAGACACTGCCATGACCGAAGACACCATCAAACGCCGCGCCAAAGGCCTGGACCGTGCATTCGATATCCTCGATTTTCTCAAGGAAATCGGCCAGCCCCTGCGCCCGAATGATATTGCCAGCGGCATCGGCAGCCCCAAATCCACGGTCTACGAACTGGTTGCGTCCCTGCTTGAGCGGCGCATCCTCGAAACCGTGGGCAAAGACGGTCACGTCTACCTCGGCCGTCAGCTGTACTTCCTCGGCCAGGCGCATCTACGCCATTTCGACCTGACCCGCGAGGCCGACCATGCTTTGCAGGAGATCGTCAGCCAAACCCACGAGACCGCGCAGATGTGCCTGCTTAACGGGCGCAAATACACGGTGGCGCTGATGCGCGAAGGCGAGCGGCATTTCCGTATTTCCTCGGACATCGGTGAAAACGCGCCCATTCCGTGGACAGCCTCCGGGCGCCTGTTGCTGGGGCACTTGAGCGACCAGCAGATCATCGACCTGATCGACCACGACGACTTTATCCTGCCGGATGGCCAGCGCCTGCCGCTGGAGACCTTCCTCGCGCAAATCCGCCAGGCCACCCTCGACGGGTTCTTTTCCTTCGACAGCGTGGCTGACACCTTTACCCACTGCTTTGCCGCCCCGGTCCGGGACGCGCAGGGCGTCAGCATTGCGACGCTGTGCATCGTCGCCCCACGGGCCGATGCGAGCAAAAACTACAACGACTATCGCCGGGTGCTGATCGACAGCGCCAACAACCTGGCCCGTCGCATCAACGAATAGGAGCATTTCATGTCTGCCATCAATGCCGTTGAAAAGGGCGCCGCCGCGGTCGGTGCCTACCTGGTCCGTGACGTCAGCCTGCCTGCCCTGGTGCTGCACCGCGACGCCCTGGAGCACAACATTCGCTGGATGCAGGATTTCGTCAGCAACAGCGGCGCCGAACTCGCGCCCCATGGCAAAACCAGCATGATGCCCGCGCTGTTCCAGCGCCAGATCGCCCAAGGTGCCTGGGGCATCACCCTGGCCAACGCAGTGCAGACCCGCGCCGCGTATGCCGGTGGCGTGCGCCGTGTGCTGATGGCCAACCAACTGGTGGGGGCGCCGAACATGGCGTTGATTGCCGACCTGTTGGCCGACAAGGATTTTGACTTCCACTGCATGGTCGACCATCCGGACAACGTCGCTGACCTGGGGCTGTTCTTCGCCGCTCGTGGCCTGCGCCTCAACGTGATGATCGAGTACGGCGTGGTCGGCGGCCGTTGCGGTTGCCGCAGCGAGCAGGAGGTGCGCGATCTGGCCAAGGCGATCAAGGCCCAGCCGGCCCTGGCGCTCACCGGGATTGAAGGCTACGAAGGAGTGATTCACGGCGAGCACGCCATCAGTGGCATCCGCGACTTCGCCGCGAGCCTGGTGCGCCTGGCCGTGGACCTGCAAAACAATGGCTCCTTCGACCTGCCCAAGCCCATCATCACCGCGTCGGGCTCGGCCTGGTATGACCTGATCGCCGAGTCCTTCGAAACGCAAAACGCCGCCGGCCGTTTCCTCAGCGTATTGCGCCCCGGCAGCTACGTGGCCCACGACCATGGCATCTACAAAGCGGCGCAATGCTGCGTGCTCGACCGCCGCAGCGACCTGCATGAAGGCCTGCGCCCGGCCCTGGAAGTCTGGGCCCATGTGCAGTCGTTGCCTGAGCCGGGTTTTGCGGTGATCGCCCTGGGCAAGCGCGACGTGGCCTACGACGCCGGGTTGCCGGTGCCGCTCAAGCGTTACCGCGCCGGGATCCTGACCGCCGAAGGCGATGACGTGAGCGCCTGCACCGTCACCGCCGTGATGGACCAGCACGCCTTCATGACCATAGCGCCGGGGGTAGAGCTGCGCATCGGCGACATCATTTCCTTTGGCACCTCGCACCCTTGCCTGACCTTCGACAAGTGGCAGGTCGGTTGCCTGGTGGATGAGCAGTTGCAGGTGATTGAGTCCCTGGAAACCCGTTTCTGAGTGTAAAGCCATGACCACCACCCATCCCCGCATCGCCCTGATCGGCGAATGCATGATCGAACTGCAACACCGCGCCGACGGCAGCCTGCAACAGAGCTTCGGTGGCGACACCCTGAACGCGGCGGTGTACCTGCGCCGTGAGCTGGAGGATATCGGCACGGTGGACTATGTCACCGCCCTGGGCGATGACAGCTTCAGCGACGCCATGTGTGCGCACTGGGCCGAAGAAGGTCTGGGGCTGAGTAAGGTCCAGCGCTTGCCCGGACGCTTACCGGGTTTGTACTGCATCCAGACCGATGCCAACGGCGAACGCAAATTCCTCTACTGGCGCAACGAAGCGGCCGTGCGTGACTGCTTTACCACGCCGGCGGCCGTACCGATCCTGGCGGCATTGCCGGACTACAACGTGGTGTATTTCAGCGGCATTACCCTGGCGGTGCTGGGTGAAGTCGGGCGCCAGCGCTTGCTCGAAGTGCTGATCGAAACCCGCCGGCGTGGCGGCGCAGTGGTGTTCGACAACAACTACCGGCCGCGACTGTGGGCCACGGTGGACGTTGCCCGTGAGGCTTATCGCACAGTACTGGCCGAGGTGGATATCGCCTTGCTGACCGAAGATGACGAACGCGCGTTGTTTGGTTATGCCGACAGCGAACAGGTGTTCGCGGCGTACCCGGCGATTGCGGAAGTGGTGCTCAAGCGCGGTGCGGATGCGTGTTTGATTCGTTGCGACGGCGAGCGCTTTGTTGTGCCGGCATTGAAGGTGGAGAAGGTGGTGGACACCACGGCGGCGGGGGATTCATTCAGCGCGGCGTACCTGGCCAGTCGGCTCAAGGGTGGTTCGCCGCAGGAGGCCGCTTTGGCCGGGCATCGGCTGGCGAGCCGGGTTATCCAGGTGCCGGGTGCGCTGATCCCCAGGGAGTAGGTGAATGGCCGCCTGCGGCGGATCGGGGGCAAGTCGAATCGTCGCACAGCCCCTCCCACATTTGAACGCATTTCATCTGGAGGAATGCGATCCCCTGTGGGAGGGGGCTTGCTCCCGATAGCGGTCTTAAGTCAACGCCTCAGTCGCGGTAAAACACCTGCACCAGGTGATACCCAAACTTGCTCTTGATCGGCCCGTGAACCACCTTCACTGGCTTCTTGAAGATCACCGCATCAATCACCCCGACCATCTGTCCCGGCCGCACTTCGCCCAAATCGCCCCCGCGTTTGCCGGACGGGCAGGTGGAGTACTTCTTGGCCAGCACATCAAAGGCTTCGCCCTTGGCAATGCGCTGCTTGAGTTGTTCGGCTTCTTCGCTGGTTTTCACCAGGATATGACGGGCTTGGGCTTTCATTGATCTCTACCAGGTGTGCGACGGCGCGCGATTATGCCTTAACTGCACCATCAACGCTGATCATGCTGCGGATTTTGGTCGCCAGCACGTCGACGGAAAACGGCTTGGCGACCATGTCCATGCCGTCCTCCAGGAAGCCCTGGCGCTCGGCGGCTTTTTCCGCGTAGCCGGTCATGAACAGCACCTTCAGGCCCGGCCGATGCTGGCGGGCGATCTCTGCCAGTTGACGGCCGTTCATACCGGGCAGGCCGACGTCGGTCACCAGCAGGTCTACGCGCAAATCCGACTCCAGCAACGGCAGCGCCGCACGCGCATCCGCTGCCTGGTGCGCGGTGTAGCCCAACTCGTCGAGCACATTGACCACCAGCATGCGCACCGCCGGGTCGTCTTCGACCACCACCACCGCTTCGCCGGCAAGGGCTACCGGGGCTTCGCCCAAATGAGTGGGCAGGCTGCTCTCCAGGGCGGTGCCGTGCAGGCGTGGCAGGTATAGGCGCACGCAGGTGCCCTGGCCCGGTTCGCTTTGGATGGTCACATGGCCACCGGACTGCTGGGCAAACCCATAGATCATCGACAGCCCAAGGCCCGTGCCCTGGCCGATGGGTTTGGTGGTGAAGAACGGGTCGAACGCCTTGGCGAGAATCTTCGGCGCCATGCCGCTGCCGTTGTCACACACGCCAAGCATCACATAGTCGCCGGCCCTGACCGGTTCGAGGGTGGTGATGTCGGTGCCGTCCAGGTAACTGTTGGCGGTTTCGATCAGCAGTTCGCCGCCGTCGGGCATGGCATCGCGGGCGTTGATCACCAGGTTGAGCAGGGCGTTTTCCAATTGGCTGGCGTCGGTGTTGACCGGCCAGATGTCGTGGCCCAGTTGCACCTTGAGCGTGATATGTGCGCCCTTGGTGCGCTGGAACAGTTCCTCCAGGGACGCCACCAGCTGGTTGGGGTCCAGCGGGCGAAGGTCCAGCGACTGGCGCCGCGAGAAGGCCAGCAGGCGGTGGGTGAGGGCGGCTGCGCGATGGGCCGAGGACACGGCGGCGTCGGTGAAACGGCCGATCTCCTCGCTGCGCCCGGCGGCGATGTAGCGCTGCATCAGGTCCAGGCTGCCGATGATGCCGGTGAGCATATTGTTGAAGTCATGGGCGATACCGCCGGTGAGTTGGCCCACGGCTTCCATCTTCTGCGCATGGCGCAGGGCATCTTCGGCGCGCTCACGCTCGAACATCTCGTTTTGCAGGCGTTCGTTGGCTTCGGCCAGCGCCTGGGTGCGCTGGGCCACGCGTTCTTCGAGGTTCTCGTTGAGGTGACGAAGGGCTTCTTCGGTGAGTTTGCGTTCGGTTTCATCGATCACAAAGATGTAGAAGCCGTTTACCGAGCCGTCATTGCTGAAGCGCGGCAGGTATTTCATCAGCGCATGACGCGGGCGACCATCGCGATGGGGGGTGATGGTCATGAAACTGCAGGCCTTGCCCTTGAGCGCGGCGGCGATCTTGTCTTCGCGCCCGGCGTACACCTCGTCGCCGAGTACCTCGCGGATGGTCTTGCCGTACAGCTCCTGGGGCGTCATGCCGTACCAGTCGAGGTAGGCGCTGTTGTTCAGGCGAAAGCGCTGCTCGTGGTCGACGTAGCCGATCAGTACCGGCATGGCGTTGATGATCAACTGCAGCTCGGTCTGGCTTTGGCGCAGGGCTTGCTCGGTATGCTTGCGCTCGGTGAGGTCGAGTGCCGCGCCGAGGAAACGCGCCGGGCGGCCCTGGTGATCCTTGTAGCAACGGCCACGGGCAAACACCCAGCGCACCTGGCCGTCGGCTTGTTGCAGGCGGTATTCCTCGGCGTATTCGGTGCCATGGGTGATGCAATGCTTGATGCTGCGCGTCACCGTGCCCCGGTCTTCGGGATGCACGCCCAGCAGGTAGTCGCTGATCGGCAACTGGCCGGACGCGCTCGGGTCGACGCCGTGCAGGTAGGCGAAGTGCGCGTCGGCGATAAAGCGGTCTTCGCCAATATCCCAATCCCAGGTGCCCACCGCGTCGGTGGCGGCCAGGGCCAGTTGCAGGCGCTGCTCGGTGTTGTGCTGGGCCCGGCGGCGCTCGTTGGTTTCGATGGCCGTGACCAGGATGCCGGCCACGCGGGCGCTTTCGTCGCGGATGGGGCTGTAGGTCAGGTCCAGCCAGATTTCAGTGTCGCGATTATTGCGTTGCAGGACGAAGCGCTGCTCGCTGAAGGTGCGCACCTGGCCGGTCAGCACGGCGTCGTAGATCGGTGCGGTGAAGCTTTCGAGTTCCGGCCAGCTCTGGTGCGCCGGCTTTCCCATGGCCTCGGGGTGTTTATTGCCCGCCAGCAAGGCGAAGCCGTCGTTGTAGAGTTGGGTCAGTTGGCTGCCCCACAGCAGGAGCATCGGCATCGGTGAGTTGACCACGATATCCACGGCTGTGCGCAGGCTTTGCGGCCAATCATTGGCCTCACCGAGGGGGCTTTGGGCCCAGTCCAGCCGCGCAATCAATGCAGCGGCTTCGCTGCCGGTGGTTGTTCCCTTCATAAAAAGCCCTGAGCGTAACGCTTTGAAAAATGACAACACCCATTATCCCGTGGGACACCGATGGATGACTACCCTCGAAAAATAGCATGCATTGGGGGTTTGTCTTCAAATGAGTGCTTCAGGGCTGAAACCTTTCATCCCTCGGCCAGTTCAGGGCGGTCGCGGAACTGCTCCAGCGCCTGCGGATTGGCCAGTGCGTCGGTGTTTTTCACCGGCTCGCCGTGCACCACGTTACGCACCGCCAGTTCGACGATCTTGCCGCTGATGGTGCGGGGGATATCGCTGACAGCGAGGATTTTCGCCGGCACATGGCGCGGCGTGGTGTTGGCGCGGATCACCTGGCGGATGTGTTGCTCCAGGGCGTCGTCCAGCATCACGCCGTCATCCAGGCGCACGAACAGCACCACCCGCACATCGTCCTGCCAGCGTTGGCCGATGGCCAGGCTTTCCAGCACCTGCGGGACTTTTTCCACCTGGCGATAAATCTCCGCAGTGCCGATGCGCACGCCGCCCGGGTTGAGCACTGCGTCGGAGCGGCCGTGAATCAGCAGGCTGCCGTTGGCGCGTTGCTCGGCGTAGTCGCCCTGGGCCCATACGCCGGGGAACTGACTGAAATACGAGGCGCGCAGCTTCTGCTGGTCCGGGTCGTTCCACAAGCCGATGGGCATCGCCGGAAAGTGCCGGGTGCACACCAACTCGCCTTTTTCCCCGACCAACGGCCGGCCTTGGTCGTCCCACACCTCGATGGCCATCGCCAGGCTCTTGCACTGCATTTCCCCGCGCCGCACCGGCAACACCGGGTTACCGATCACAAAGCAGGAGACGATATCGGTGCCCCCAGACATTGAGGACAGGCACAGCTCGGCCTTGATCTCGCGGTACACGTAGTCGTAGCTCTGGGGCGACAGCGGCGAACCGGTGGAAATCAGCCCCTTGAGGCTGCCCAAGTCATGGCTCAGGCGCGGTTGCAGCCCGGCCTTTTCCAGGGTGACGAGGAACTTGGGACTGGTGCCGAACACGCTGATCTTTTCCGCGTCGATCAGGTCGATCAGGCGTTCCGGGCCGGGGTGGAACGGCGAGCCGTCATACAGCACCGCCGTGGCGCCGATTGCCAGCATCGAGACCAGCCAGTTCCACATCATCCAGCCGCAGGTGGTGTAGTAGAACAGACAGTCCTCGCGAGACAGATCCGCGTGCAGGCCGTGTTCCTTGAGGTGGGTAAGCAGCACGCCGCCGGTGCCGTGGATGATGCATTTGGGCACGCCGGTGGTGCCGCTGGAATAGAGGATATACAGCGGGTGATCGAACGGCACCGCGACGAACTCAGGCTCGCCGCCGGGTTGGTAGAAGTCGCTCCACAGCGCGACGCGGGCCTGGGTTTTATAGTCCTCGACGCATGCCTGGGGCCGTGCATACGGGACGATGATCAATTGTTCCAGGGACGGCAGGCGTTCGAGGATCTCATTGAGCTTGGCGCTTTGGTCGATGGTTTTACCGGCGTAGCGGTACCCGGCGCAGGTGATCAGCACCTTGGGTTGGATCTGGCCAAAACGGTCGATGACACCTTGGGTGCCGAAGTCTGGTGAGGAGCACGACCAGATCGCGCCCAGGCTGGTGGTGGCGAGCATGCCGACCAGGGTTTGCCAGGTGTTGGGCATGCAGGCGGCCACCCGGTCACCGCTGCCGACACCGGCCGCCCGCAGGCTGTCTTGCAGGCCGGCGACATGGGCAGCCAGCTCGGCGTAGGTGAGTTGTTCGCGCTGGCCGTCTTCACTGATCGCGACCACGGCCGGGTGATCATCGCGACGGCGCAGCAGGTGCTCGGCAAAGTTCAGGGTCGCGCCGGGGAACCACTGGGCGCTGGGCATCTCGGCATCTTCGATCAGCACCGCGCTGGGCGGGCTGCGAAACTGCACCTCGAAGAACGTGACGATCGCCTGCCAGAAGTCCGGGCGCTGGTCGATGCTCCACTGGTGCAGGGCCGGGTAGTCGGCGAGCTGCACGCCGTGGCGATCATTGATAAAGCGTCGAAACTGGTCCATCCGCGTGTTGCGGATGCGTTCCGGGGAGGGTTGCCAGAGGATCTCGGACATCAGCAAGGTCTCTTGTTCTTGTAAAAATCTACCCGTCAACATAGGTCAAATGTGGGAGAGGGCCCCCTCCCACACTGATTTTCAGTGTCTGGTTTATTGGGCCAGCCAGCCGCCATCAATGTTCCACGCCGCCCCCCGCACCTGCGCACCGGCCTCGCTGCACAAGAACAGCACCAGCTCACCCAGCTGCGACGGCGTCACGAACTCAAGCGACGGCTGTTTCTCCGCCAGCAGATCATGCTGCGCCTGCTGCGGATCGACGCCATTGGCCACGCGATCATCAATCTGCTTCTGCACCAGCGGCGTCAACACCCAGCCGGGGCAGATTGCATTGCAGGTCACGTTGCTGGTGGCGGTCTCCAGACCCACCACTTTGGTCAAGCCGATCACGCCGTGCTTGGCGGCCACATACGCGGCCTTGCCCACCGAGCCGACCTGGCCGTGCACCGAGGCGATGTTGACGATACGCCCCCAACCCTTGGCCTTCATGCCTGGCAGGCTCAAGCGCGTGCTGTGGAACACCGACGACAGGTTGATCGCGATGATCGAGTCCCAGCGCTCCACTGGGAAGTCCTCCACCGCCGCCACGTGCTGGATGCCGGCGTTGTTGACCAGGATGTCGACGCCGCCGAACTCACGCTCGGCGTAGGCGAGCATGTCGGCAATCTGCGCCGGGTCGCTGACGTCCGCCGGGTGATGGCCGACCTTGCCGCCAAACGCTTGCACCTGGGCGACCACCGCGCTGGCGTCGCCGAAGCCGTTGAGGATCAGGTTGGCACCGGCCTTGGCCAGGCTCAGTGCGATACCCAGACCGATGCCGCTGGTGGAGCCGGTAACCAGGGCGGTCTTGCCGTTCAAAGTCGTCATGAAAACCTCACACAATGCCGGTGGCGTAGAAAGTACCGATCACCACGAACACCGCGAGGGTCTTGATAATCGTGATGCCGAAAATGTCCTTGTAGGCTTCGCGGTGGGTCAGGCCGGTCACCGCCAGCAGGGTGATCACCGCGCCGTTGTGGGGCAGGGTGTCCATGCCGCCGCTGGCCATGGCCGCGACCCGGTGCAGCACTTCAAGGGGAATATTGGCCGCATGGGCCGCCGAAATAAAGCTCTCGGACATGGCCGCCAGGGCGATGCTCATGCCGCCGGACGCAGAGCCGGTGATACCGGCCAGCAGGGTCACGGTAATCGCTTCGTTGACCAGCGGGTTGGGGATGCCCTTGAGCCAGTCCGCCAGGACCAGAAAGCCCGGCAGCGAGGCGATCACTGCACCGAAGCCGTATTCGGACGCGGTGTTCATCGCCGCCAGCAAGGCGCCGCTGACCGCACTTTTACTGCCTTCGGCGAGCTTGCTTTTGATCGCTGACCAGCCAAACACCAGCACCATGATGATGCCCACCAGCAACGCCGCCTGCACCGCCCAGATCGCGGTGAGCTTGGCGATTTCAGTGGTTATCGGTGCGCTCATGCCCGGCAGGCTGAGGCTGTGGGTCTTGCCGTACCACTGCGGGATCCAGTGGGTGAACAGCAGGTTCATCACGCCCACCAGAATCAGCGGCGACAGCGCGATCCACGGGTTGGGCAGGGCAATGTTCTCGGCGGTCTCCGGCTCGTTGCGCAGTTCGGTACCGTAGCCTTCACCGGCGCGTTGTGCCTTGTTGCGCTGGCGCGCCAGGTAGAGCATGCCGGTGCAGAACACGAAGATCGTGCCGATCAGCCCCAGCCACGGCGCGGCCCAGGCGGTGGTGTTGAAGAAGGTGCTGGGGATGATGTTCTGGATCTGCGGCGTGCCGGGCAGGGCGTCCATGGTGAACGAGAACGCACCGAGGGCGATGGTCGCCGGGATCAGGCGCTTGGGGATATTGCTCTGGCGGAACATCTCCGCCGCGAACGGGTACACCGCAAACACCACCACAAACAGCGACACGCCGCCGTAGGTGAGCAGGGCGCAGACCAGCACGATCACCAGCATGGCCTGGCGGGTGCCGAGCAGGCGGATCGCTGCCGCCACGATAGAGCGCGAGAAGCCTGACAGCTCGATCAGCTTGCCAAACACCGCACCGAGCAGGAACACCGGGAAATACAGTTTGATAAAGCCGACCATTTTCTCCATGAACACCCCGGTAAAGGCAGGGGCGACGGCGGACGGGTCGGTGAGCAGCACGGCGCCGAGGGCGGCGATGGGGGCAAACAGGATAACGCTATAGCCACGGTAGGCAGCCAGCATCAGCAACGCGAGCGCTGCCAGGGCAATGATCACACTCATGGTGTGTCTCCATCGGATTGTTATTGTTGTGGGTGAAGCGGTGGGGAGGGCTATAGCGAGATGTGTGCCATGTTTTCAAGTTATTGAAATATATAGATATTTTTTAATTTCTTTCGAGTGTTTTTGAATGCTGTCTCAATTTAGAGACAAATGAAGACCAAATGTGGGAGGGGGCTTGCTCCCGATAGCGGTGCATCAGCCAGTAAATATGTTGACTGACCTGATGCTATCGGGAGCAAGCCCCCTCCCACAGGGAGTGTCTTTCTATGGAGAATTTTGTCTCTTTTTGGAGATCAGGCAATCCCCAGTGCCACCATTTTCTTGTACAGCGTCGACCGCCCCAACTCCAATCGCCTGGCCGCCTCGACCACATTGCCGTCACACGCCCTGAGTGCCGCCGCAATCACCTGCCGATCAAACCGCTCCCGCGCCGCGGCAAACGTCTCACCCTCAACCGTGTCCACCGCACCGCGTTCCACCGGGCTGAACGTGCCAATCGCCGTGCGAATCTCCTCAGCGTTCAACACCAAGTCATCGCTCAGCAACGCCGCCCGCTCCAGCACATTACGCAGCTCGCGGATATTCCCCGGCCACGCATGTTGCGCCAACAGCGCCAGGGCTTCGCGGTCCAGTTCATGCTGGCTGCGCAGTTCCTCGAGGATCGCTTCGCTCAACGCCGGAATATCCTCCAGCCGCTCACGCAGCGGCGGCACCTGGATCGGCAACACATTCAGGCGGTAATACAAGTCCGCACGGAACTCACCGCGCTTGATCGCCGCTTCCAGGTCCATGGAGGTGGCCGCGATCACCCGCACATCGCTGTGCAGCATCTCGTTGGAACCCACCGGTTCGAATTCCTTTTCCTGCAACACCCGCAGCAGCTTGCTTTGCAGCGGCAGCGGCATATCGCCGATTTCATCAAGGAACAGCGTTCCGCCCTGGGCAATCTGGAATTTACCCGGACGGCCCTTGCGATCGGCGCCGGTAAAGGCGCCCGGCGCGGTGCCGAAGAATTCGGCTTCCAGCAGGTCATGGGGAATCGCCGCGCTGTTGATGCTGACAAAGGCCTTGTGCGCACGCGGTGAGGCGCCGTGGATCGCCTGGGCGAGCAGTTCCTTGCCGGTGCCGGTCTCACCGAGCAACAGCACCGGCGACTCGGCGCTTGCGCTGCGCCGTGCACGGCGTTTGACTTCCAGGCTGGCGGCGCTGGTGCCGATAAAGTGCGCGAAGTTGTACTTGCTCTGGCGTGAGCGCAGCAACGAGCGGGTGGAGGCCAGTTCCTGCTGCATGCTCAGGTAGCGTTCGATCAGCGGCGACAGGTTGCGCAGTTCATCGAACAAGGCAAAACCAATCGCGCCAATCACGGCACCGGCATCGTTGTGGATCGGCAGGCGCATCACCACCAACGGGCCTTTGGGGGTGTCCTGGATGTCCAGCAGAATCGGCCGGTCAGTGCGCACCACTTGGCGCAACAGGCTGTTGGAAATCACCCGCTCGCACGGCTGGCCGATGGCCTCATCGGCACTGTTGAGGCCGAAGCGCTTGGCGTAGCGCTCGTTCATCCAGACGATATTGGCGTCGCGATCGACAATCACCGTGCCTTCGCTGGACTGCTCGATGATCTCGAACAGCGACTGGATCGCCAGGCCGCGAACCTGTTGGTAGTCCGTCAGGCTGGTACTCATGACGACAGCCCGCCGGCCGCCGCCAGGAGTTCTTTGGTATACGGGTGCTGCGGCGCCTCGAAGACTGCATGGCTCGGCCCGCGCTCCACCACCTTGCCGTCCTTGATCACGATCATGTCATGGGCCATGGCGCGCACCACGGCGAGGTCATGGCTGATAAACAGGTAGGTCAGGCCGTATTTTTCCTGCAACTCGCGCAGCAACGCCACGACCTGCTTCTGCACGGTGCGGTCGAGGGCGGAGGTGGGTTCGTCCAGCAGCATCAGCGCCGGCTTGAGCACCAGCGCACGGGCGATGGCGATGCGTTGGCGCTGGCCGCCGGAGAATTCATGGGGGAAACGATGGCGGCTGGCCGGGTCGAGGCCCACGTCCCTGAGCACCTGGATCACTTGCGCATCGCGGTCGGCCACGCTGCATGGCGCATGCACTTCCAGGCCTTCGCTGATGATCTGCTGCACCGACATGCGCGGGCTGAGGCTGCCGTAGGGGTCCTGGAACACCACCTGCATCTGCTTGCGCCACGGGCGCATTTGCTTGTGGTTGAGCGGGTCGAGGGCCTCGCCCTGGAAACGGATGCTGCCGGTGGAATCCAGCAGGCGCAGGATCGCCTGGCCCAAGGTGGACTTGCCCGAACCGGACTCGCCGACAATCCCTAGGGTCTTGCCGCGCTGCACGCTGAGGCTGATGCCATCCACGGCGCGCAGGTAGGTCTTGCGCCGGAACAGGCCGCCGCCAAGGGGGAATTGCACGCTCAGGTCGTTCACTTCCAGCACGGTCTCCCGTGGGTCGCTGCACAGCACATCGCCGGACGGCTCGGCGTCCAGCAACAGGCGGCTGTAGGGGTGTTGTGGTGCCGTGAACAAGGTCTCGCAGTCAGCCTGCTCGACAATCTCGCCGGCACGCATCACGCATACGCGCTGGGCAATGCTGCGCACCAGGTTGAGGTCATGGCTGATCAGCAGCAGCGACATGCCCAGGCGTTGTTGCAGGGACTTGAGCAGCAGCAGGATCTTGCGCTGCACGGTCACGTCGAGGGCAGTGGTGGGCTCGTCGGCAATCAACAGCTCCGGCTCACAGGCCAGGGCCATGGCGATCATCACCCGTTGGCGTTGGCCCCCGGAGAGTTGGTGCGGATAGGCCTTCAGGCGTTCCTGAGGTTTCTGGATGCCTACCAGTTCGAGCAATTCCAGGATGCGCGCCTGCGCCGCCTTGCCGCCCAGGCCCTTGTGCAGCAGCAGGGTTTCGCCGATCTGTTTTTCGATGCTGTGCAGCGGGTTGAGGGAGGTCATCGGCTCCTGGAAGATCATCGCAATGCGGTTGCCGCGCAGTTTCTGCAAGGTCGACGCCGAGGCGCCGATCAGTTCCTGGCCGCGATATTTCACGGAGCCGCGGGTGTCGGTGCCGGCTTCGGGCAGCAGTTGCAAGATCGAGTGCGCCGTCACCGACTTGCCCGAGCCGGATTCGCCCACCAGCGCCAGGCACTCGCCGGGACGGACGTCCAGGCTCAGGTTGCGCACCACGGTCTGGCCGCTGAACGCGACGCTGAGGTCGCGGATTTCGATCAGGTTCATACGCAGTCACTCATGAGCGTGGGTCGAAGGCATCACGTAATGCCTCGCCGATAAAGACCAGCAGCGACAGGATCAGCGCCAGGGTGAAGAACGCCGTCAAGCCCAGCCACGGCGCTTGCAGGTTCTGCTTGCCCTGGGCAATCAGCTCGCCCAATGACGCACTGCCCGCAGGCATGCCGAAACCGAGGAAATCCAGGGCGCTCAGGGTGGAAATCGCCCCAGTGAGGATAAACGGCAGGTAGCTCAAGGTGGCGGTCATGGCGTTGGGCAGGATGTGCCGGCGAATGATCTTGCCGTCGCCCAGGCCCAGCGCCCGTGCGGCCTTGACGTACTCCAGGTTGCGCCCGCGCAGGAACTCGGCGCGCACCACATCCACCAGGGCCAGCCAGGAAAACAGCGCCATGATCCCCAGCAACCACCAGAAGTTCGGCTCGACAAACCCCGACAGGATGATCAGCAGGTACAGCACCGGCAGCCCGGACCACACTTCAAGGATGCGTTGGCCGAGCAGATCCACCCAGCCGCCGTAATAGCCTTGCAAGGCCCCGGCGGCGATGCCGATGGCGGCGCTGATCGCGGTGAGCGCCAGGGCAAACAGGATCGACACCCGCGCGCCGAAGATCACCCGCGCCAACACATCCCGCGACTGGTCATCGGTGCCCAGCCAGTTCACCGTCGAGGGCGGGCTGGGGGCCGGGCGGGTCAGTTCGTAGTTGGGCGTGTCGTCGCTGAACGGGATCGGCGGGAACAGCATCCAGCCGCCGTCCTGCTTGATCAGCTTTTGCACGTAGTCACTGCGGTAATCGGCCTGGAACGGCAGTTGCCCGCCGAACTGCTGCTCGGTGTAGCGCTTGAAGACGGGGAAATACAGCTCGTTCTTGTAACTGAGCACCAAGGGTTTGTCATTGGCGATCAACTCGCCGCCCAGGGTCAGGATAAACAGGCCGATAAACAACCACAGCGACCACCAGCCGCGACGGTTTTTCTTGAACCGTTCGAAACGTCGACGGGCCACGGGAGACAGGTTAAGCATCAGGCGTTCCTCGCGGCGAAGTCGATACGCGGGTCCACCAGGGTGTAGCAGAGGTCGCCGATCAGTTTTATCAAGAGCCCGAATAACGTAAAGATAAACAGCGAGCCAAACACAACCGGGTAATCCCGGGAGACGGCGGCTTCGTAGCTCATGCGACCGAGGCCATCGAGGGAGAAAATCACTTCGATCAGCAGTGATCCGGCAAAGAACACGCTGATAAACGCCTGGGGAATCCCCGAGATCACCAGCAGCATGGCGTTGCGAAACACATGGCCGTACAGCACCCGTCGTTCGCTCAAGCCCTTGGCGCGGGCGGTCACTACGTACTGGCGCGTGATTTCATTGAGGAACGAGTTTTTGGTCAGGATGGTCAGGGTGGCGAACCCGCCGATCACCAGTGCGCTGACCGGCAGCACCAGGTGCCAGAAGTAGTCGGCGATCTTGCCCACGGTGCTCAGCTCGGCGAAGTTTTCCGAGACCAGCCCGCGCACCGGGAACCAGTTCAATGACGTACCACCGGCGAACACCACGATCAGGAACATCGCGAACAGGAACGCCGGCATCGCGTAGCCAATCACAATGGCGGTGCTGCTCCAGACATCAAAACTGCTGCCATGGCGCACCGCCTTGCGAATGCCCAAGGGGATCGACACCAGGTAGGTGATCAGCGTTGCCCAGAGGCCGAGGGAAATGGTGACCGGCATCTTTTCCAGGATCAGGTCGATCACGGTGGCGCCGCGAAAGAAGCTGTTGCCGAAATCCAGCTGGGCGTAGCTCTTGAGCATCAGCCACAGGCGTTCCGGCGCGGGCTTGTCGAAGCCGTATTGTTTTTCGATGTCCTTGATCAGTTTCGGGTCCAGGCCACGGCTGGCGCGGGAGCCGCTGCTGACAGCGTCGCCGGACGAACCGCCGACTGCGCCGCCGCCGATGCCTTGCAGGTGAGCGATGGCTTGCTCCACCGGCCCGCCGGGTGCGGCCTGGACGATCACGAAGTTGACCAGCAGGATGATCACCAGCGTCGGGATGATCAGCAGCAGGCGCCGCACAATATAGGCAAACATCAGCGAGCTCCTGCGCGTTTTTTCAACTCGGCGTTCATTTGTTCATTTGTTCATTCGTCAGCGGGGTAGGGCTGATTTCCCACCAGGTTTCCAGGGCTTCGTCATTCCTGGCCTCGATGGCCGGGCGGCCGAAGCGGTTCCACCAGGCGGCGGAAGTGCCGGGCGGGTAGTAATTGGGGATCCACAGGTAATTCCATTGCAGCACCCGGTCCAGGGCGTGGGCATAGGTGAGCATCTGCGCTTGGGTGTCGGCCTTGACCAGGCCCTTGATCAGGCTGTCGACGGCCGGGTCCTTGAGCGCCATGTAGTTGTTGGCGCCCGGATCGAATGCGGCGGTCGAGCCGAAGTAGTTGTACAGCTCCATGCCGGGCGACGTGGTCACCGGGAAGCCCGTCACGATCATGTCGTAGTCGCGGGCCATCAAGCGGTTGACGTATTGCGAAGAGTCGATGCGGCGGATGTTCAAGGTGATGCCGATCTGTGCGAGGTTGCGTTTGTACGGCAACAACAGGCGCTCCAGCCCGTTCTGGGCATTGAGGAAGGTGAACTCCAGCGGCTCGCCCTCGGCGTTGACCAGTTTGTCGCCGTCTGGCTTCCAGCCGGCGTCTTCCAGCAGGGCCAGGGCTTGCAGTTGCTTGTCACGGATCATGCCGCTGCCATCGGTGACTGGCGCCTTGAACACTTGGGTGAACACCTCGTCGGGAATCTGCCCGCGCAAGGGTTCGAGAATCGCCAGTTCTTGCGGGGTGGGCAACTGGGTGGCGGCCAGCGGGCTATTGGAGAAGTAGCTTTGCTGGCGGATGTACAGGTTGCGCATCATCTGCCGGTTAGCCCATTCGAAGTCCCACAGCATCGCCAGGGCCTGGCGCACGCGGCGGTCCTTGAACATTGGTTTTTGCACGTTGAACACATAACCCTGGGCCGGTTGCGGCATGTCCTTGGCCAGGTGCGCGCGTTGCAGGCGGCCATCGTCCAGGGCCGGGCCGTTGTAGCCGATGGAATAGCCGGTGGCGGAGAACTCACGGTTGAAGTCGTAGGCGCCCCCGCGCAATACCTGGCGGGCCACTTCGGTGTCGCCGAAGTACTCCAGGCTCAGGTGATCGAAGTTGTACAGGCCGCGGCTGACGGGCAAGTCCTTGCCCCACCAGTCAGGGTCGCGGGTAAAGGTGATGGTGCTGCCCGAGTCGATCTTGCTGACCTTGTACGGGCCGCTGCCCAGGGGGGCTTCGTAGCCGCCGCCGTTGGCGAAGTCGCGGGTTTTCCACCAGTGCTCGGGGAATACCGGCAGGGTCGCTACATCCAGGGGCAGGGTGCGGTTTTCATTGCTGGAAAAATCAAAACGGACCTGGCGCGGGCCTTCGACTTCGACGTGCTTGACGTCGGCGAACAGCGTGCGAAAGCGCAGGCTGCCTTGGGTCATCAGCAGGTCGAAGCTGTAGCGCACGTCTTCGGCAGTGATCGGCTTGCCATCGGCAAAACGCGCCTTGGGGTTGAGGAAGAAGCGCAGGGACAGGCCGTCCTCCGCGCGCTCCATCTTCTCTGCAACCAGGCCATATACCGTATAGGACTCGTCCAGGGAGCGCAGGGCCAGGGGCGCATACAGCCAGCCGTCGACCTGGGAGACGCCGATGCCTTTGTCGATATACGGCAGCACATGGTCGAAACGCCCGATCTCCAGCGCCGAGCGCCGCAGGCTGCCACCTTTGGGGGCGTTGGGGTTGGCGTAGTCGAAATGGCTGAAACCGGCGGGGTACTTGGCCGGCTCGCCGTACACGGTCATGGACGGTTGGGGCGCCGCGATCACGGCGCTGCTGGCCAGTAACAAGGCCAGGGAGGTACTGAGCAGTCTGGAAAAAGCCAATCGCATTGTCAGCCTTGAACGCCGGGTGAAGAAGAATAGGGATTTGTACGCTAACGGCATCAGCGTCGCCAGTCGTCACATGCACAACGGCCCACCAAGAGGCGGGCCGTTGTTTCAAGCAGCAGCGCGGACTGGATCAGTCCTGGCGGCTGGTGACTTCCAGCAGGTGGTAGCCAAACTGGGTTTTCACCGGGCCTTGCACGGTGTTGACCGGGGCGCTGAAGACGACGGTGTCGAATTCCTTGACCATCTGGCCTGGACCGAACGAACCCAAGTCACCGCCTTGGCGGCTGGATGGGCAGCTGGAGTTGGCTTTGGCGATTTCTGCGAAATCGGCGCCGCCTTCGATTTGGGCCTTGAGTTCGTTGCACTTGTCTTCAGTGGCAACGAGGATGTGACGGGCGGTGGCTTTGGCCATGGGGATTAACTCCTTGAGTAAAAACGGTGAGCGTACCGGATTCAGGCGGTTATTTCCTGGCAAAGTTCCGCTGGGGTTCAGGTTGGGGCGTTGGGCTTGGGTATTGGCGTGATGGAGTGAGATCCAGAGCAGACTGGTATCTACCTGATGCATAGAGATCACATGTGGGAGGGGCGGTGCGACGATTCGACTTGCTCCCGATGGCGGCCTGACAGCCGACCAGGATGTTGGATCAGACCGAGTGCATATCGGTTGCTGCGGTAATGGAGTGAGATCCAGAGCAGACTAGTATCTACCTGATGTATGGAGATCAAATGTGGGAGGGGCGGTGCGACGATTCGACTTGCCCCCGATGGCGGCCTGACAGCCGACCAGGATGTTGGATCAGACCGAGTACATATCCGTTGCTGCGGTAACGGCCACCTATGGTTCCGCTCTTACAGCGGCTCACTTTTGGAGGGACCCAAAAGTAAGCAAAAGGTCCTCGCCCCAACACTCGGCACCTCGCCTAGGCTCGGTGTGCCCTCACTCCGGCTTTGGAGCGTGGGCCGCCG
>NZ_JAFLXD010000044.1:0-54318 GCF_019891415.1 Pseudomonas sp. SH10-3B
GGTTTTGGGGGTGCTGCGCACCCCAACGCGGGACAAGCCCGCTCGCCACAGAGGTCCCAGTTTGCTGCGCGACAGCGCTACGTCGAAGAGGTAGTGGGGCCTCCCGCGCCACAAACGGCTATTCAGCGTCCTTTTTTGCGCGTCTTCGACCCCGGCAAAATCATGCCTACCTGCTGTTGGTATCGCCGATACCGCTCACCGAACAACGCCACCAGATCCTTTTCTTCAAAGCTGGCGCCAATGAAGAGGTAAACCGTCATCCCTGTCGCAAACAACAGGTGCCCGGCCGTCATGTACGGCGTTGCCCAAAAGGCGATCAGGAAACCCAGGTACAGCGGGTGACGCACGATCCTGTAAAACAGCGGCGTCCTGAATACTGGCGCCTGTGGTGTGGTTTTGCGCCAACGGTCGATGGCTTGCTTGAGTCCGAACAGCTCGAAGTGATTGATCAGAAAGGTCGACAGTAGCGCAATGCCCCAGCCCATCCAGAACAAGCCGATCAACAGGGCCTTGGCCCAGGTCTCTTCGACCTCCCACACCGTAAGCGTGATGGGTTGCCATAGCCAGAAGATCAACCCGAGCACCAGGCTGCTGAGCATTACATACGTGGAGCGTTCAACTGGCGCAGGCATGAATGCCGCCAGCCACTGCTTGAAGCCTTTGCGCGCCATGGCCGTGTGCTGGACGCCGAACAGCAGGATCAGTGCGCAGTTGATCAGCACGGCGATTGGCCACGCGAGGAGGGGGCCATCGTTGATGTTCTTGGGCACCGCCACGCTGCCGACGAAGCCGATCAAATATAAGCACGTGATGAGGAACACCACGTAGCAGCAGGCGCTGTACACCAGCCCGATGGCAAGGGCGGTGCGGTTATTGTCGAGGTGCATGAGCGTGCCTTTCCCACTGGGTGAATGGGCAGCAAACCCGCAGGTCAGCCATTCCATGGCTAAGCCTAGCGGGTTTTGTGTGCGCGGTACGCTGGGAGAATTGACAGCTCTCAGCGTTGGGGGCAGTAGGATTCAGCTGATAGTGGGCTGATTCGGCAAGTCATACGGCATTCCCCGGAATAACGGGCAGAGATCCCCGGCGGTTCCTACAAAAAAGAAGTACGTTGTCGTCAGCCATTATTTAATGATGACCTCGCACCTTCACATCCTTCAGCAATTGCCAGACAATGCGCCCGCTGTTCCGGAGTAGTTCAGCGGTAGAACACTCGGCTCAGGACCGGGTGGGCGCTGGTTCGAATCCAGCCTCCGGACCCATCACATCACAAGGCAATCTGGACACATGCCCAGAACACACGGGGTGACTGGTATGGGCGCGGGTTATGCGGTTTTCCAACTGTCCAAAGCGCTGATTGCGCACGATAAAAATTGCGGTCCCCTCGCTCGCTTTAAAGCCAGCAGACGTATTTCACAGTGGCAGCAGGTAATTACGCACATGCTGCAAGGCACCGCTGAGTACGGCTCGCGCGCTCCGATTGCCGGGCTTCCCGCCTGGGTTACGCTGGAAGTCATTACGGGGGGCTTTGCTACCGGCAACCTTTTGGCCGGTGGCGAACTGACCGACTATGAGCGTGAACTGGCCGTCTCTATTCCGGGTGTCCGCCCGGGGTTCGAGCGGTTGGACATCAATGCCTGGCACCTGACGGATGATGGCCTTGATGCTTTGCACCAGCGTCTGACCGCTTTTGACTATAGCGTTGAGGTACCGGAAGAGGCCGCGTTACTGACAGTGGCCTGGCTGTCAGGCCAGCAGCGCAACGATGAAGCCAGGGCACTGATAGACCTGATTGTTCCGTTCTTCGATCGATTGCGTTTCTTTCCGTCAATCTCCGTGCAGCTCCCGGTTTCAGCCACACAGGTTCACATAGTTGATGCCGGTGAGGTCAAGGAATTGCTTTCAACCCTGCCGCCTCACGCTCAGATCGTTGCTCAGAAACAGAGTATCGAAGCCCGTCTGCCCCTATATGATTCAGCCGTTGCGCATTTCCTCCTGACTTATCAGGCTGGCTGGCCGTGCCGCAGTTACCCGGTTCAGTGGCATGAGCAGGCAGCCGAATTAGATACGCGTTATAAAAGCCTTGGACTCAACAAACGCACCCCCGATCGTGTGGAGGAATTGTTTCTTCTGCTCGAGCAATGCGCCCGCGATGCTGAATCGCTCACAGGGCGTCAGGTAGGTCGCATCAGGCGAATTGTCGATGACTTCGTGCGCAAGCATGGCGCGCCGAATTCGGCCTCTCACCTTGCGTTCCGTGCGAAGCAACTTCGCCAGGTTGCGGGGCCAGAGCATCACCTGATTGCGCGTGCCGTGGCAAAGCGTCTCTCCAAGTATCCGGCACAAAGTGGTATTTCGGATTTTGTCGATTTGGTCGTTCCGCTCACTGCTGAGGAGGCATTGGAGTGCGCGCAGGGCGGATGTGTCGCGATACCCGTGGCGATCCTGCGGCGAGTTCAACGCTGTCGCAGTGGGACGATCAGCGAATTGATCGAGCATGGGCTCATCACTTCGGGTGACACAGTCGCACGGCTGCTGCCCGCGATGACCGCTCAGCTCAGTAGCTCGGGGTTACGCGACGAAGCACTGAGGATGGTGTACGCCTCGACCTACCAGGCTTTCCGTCGACGGCGTTCGTTATTGCTATTGAACCTTCAGCGTCAGGTCGGCTTCAGTGAGTTGCCATGGGTTAGTGCGATTGAAGGTGACCGGCAGTCAGGCGTTGGTGCAGCGAGTGCCGCCAGGCAATCTCTTGTTGAATCATCGGCATTGACGATTCATGCCTTTCCTTATGCCATCCTTCCTAACAAGCTTCTCCAGGAGTTTGGAGCGCTGGCGGACACTGCAGGACTAGATCTTCCCTTCGTGGAGGAGGTCGCTGCAGATATTTTCATGGGGCAGTTTTCACGTAAGTTCGCTGACAATGCCCGGCGAGCGGGAGGGGTGATCGCAGGCACCCTATACGCACGTTACTACGCGATTGATGCCGATGAACTGGCCCGTCTGGTCACCACAGGGCGACGACATGCGCGAGTTTCAAGCGATGCCTTCGCCGCCTTATGCGCGAAGCGCGCGGAGGCTAGGTTGGGCGCGTGGCACCCTGCAACCAATGGCACCATCCTTGAGCAGCAGCAGATTTTAACCACTCAAAACCTCGCACTGCTTTTCGATGAGCTTGGATTGAAAGTTTTACTGAAGCCTCGACTAGGGAGCATGGTCCAGGCGTGTTTTGAGTGGATCTGCAAACGGCACCAGATGCAGACTGAGCACTATCATGCTCGGTTGATAATGCTGAAAAACACGGCCTATGCCTGGCGTCAGATGGTGTTTTACCTTGCGATGCTTGACGAATATGAATGCCAAGATGCGTTGAGGGCTGTCGAGGCTTATTTCGCCACGCAGCCTGTGGCTTTCCGAGAAAAATTTCTACCGTTGATGAGTGGCTTGCGCAAGGCCGTTGCAGGCGAAGTATTGCCTCAGCAGGGTCCAACAGCCGATGGTGCGAGGGTATTTCTGGGATGGGCCACTACACGTCACTGGCTACTACCTCCGCAGCACGTTGAATCAAGCCGGGCCGTTGAGCCGTAGGTAATCCGTTGTTTGATGCTGACGTGTTTGAACTGCTCGCAGGCTTAGACTCATTTGGCCCGGAACCTGGAGTGACGAACACTGCCCCTCCCACATTGAATTTTCAGTGTCTTGGAAATAGGTATCCGCCCAAACAAAAAATGCGCCCCTGAGGGCGCATTTTTTTGTTCGGTCAGCTATCGCCTATCAGGCAATCGCATCCCAGGCCCGGTCACCGTTCTCGTCCTTGATCCGAGTCGGCAAGCCCATCACGTCCAGCGCCTTGAGGAACGGTTCAGCCGGCAGTTCCTCGACGTTGGCCATGTGTTTCACATCCCACTCGCCACGGGCGACCAGCAGCGCGGCGGCTACCGGTGGAACACCTGCGGTGTAGGAGATGCCCTGGCTGTCGGTTTCAACGTAGGCTTCTTCGTGATCCGCTACGTTGTAGATGAACATCTCGCGCGGCTGGCCGTCCTTGGTGCCTTTGACCAGGTCGCCGATGCAGGTCTTGCCGGTGTAGCCCGGGGCGAGCGAAGACGGGTCGGGCAGCACGGCCTTGACCACTTTCAACGGCACCACTTCCAGGCCTTCGGCGGTGGTGACCGGCTTCTCGGAGAGCAGGCCGAGGTTTTTCAGCACGGTGAACACGTTGATGTAGTGTTCGCCGAAGCTCATCCAGAAACGCACGTTGGGCACGTCGAGGTTTTTCGACAGCGAGTGCACTTCATCGTGGCCGGTGAGGTAGAGGTTCTGCGAACCCACGACCGGCAGGTCGTCGGTGCGTTTGACTTCGAACATGGTGTTGCTGGTCCACTGGCTGTTCTGCCAGCTCCACACCTGCCCGGTGAATTCGCGGAAGTTGATTTCCGGATCGAAATTGGTGGCGAAGTATTTGCCATGGGAGCCGGCATTGACGTCGAGGATGTCGATCGAATCAATGCGGTCGAAATGCTGTTGCTGCGCCAGCGCGGCATACGCGTTGACGACACCCGGGTCGAAGCCCACGCCAAGGATGGCGGTGATGTTCTTCTGTTTGCACTCTTCCAGGTGGTTCCATTCGTAGTTGCCGTACCACGGCGGGGTCTCGCAGACCTTGCCCGGCTCTTCGTGGATGGCGGTGTCGAGGTACGCAACGCCCGTGTCGATGCAGGCACGCAGGACCGACATGTTGAGGAACGCGGAACCCACGTTGATGACGATCTGCGATTCGGTGTCGCGGATCAGGGCCTTGGTCGCTTCCACGTCCAGGGCGTTCAGCGCGAAGGCCTGGATGTCGGCGGGAACCTTGAGGCTACCCTTGGCCTTGACGCTGTCGATGATGGCCTGGCATTTGGAGATGTTGCGCGACGCGATAGCAATACGACCGAGTTCGTCGTTGTGCTGCGCGCACTTGTGGGCCACCACCTTGGCGACACCTCCTGCACCAATGATAAGAACGTTCTTTTTCAATTGCTTTATTTCTCCTATATCCGCCAGCTTACGAAAGGCTGGACAGGTAGTCGTCGTAACCAAATTCACGAACCACTTCGACTGTACCGTCGAGTTGTTTCACTACGATGGACGGCATTTTCAGGCCGTTGAACCAATTTTTCTTGACCATGGTGTAGCCCGCGGTGTCGATGAACGACAGCCGATCGCCGATGGCCAGCGGACGATCAAATTGATACTCGCCGAAGATGTCCCCGGCCAGGCAGGATTTGCCGCAGACCATGTAGGTGTGTTCACCCTCGCTTGGCGCCAGCTTGGCGTTGAGGCGATAGATCAACAGGTCCAGCAGGTGGGCTTCGATGGAGCTGTCCACGACGGCGAGGTTTTTGCCGTTGTAGAGGGTGTCGAGCACGGTGACTTCCAGGGAGGCACTGTTGGTGATCGCCGCTTCGCCGGGTTCCAGGTAGACCTGCACGTCGTACTTCTGCGAGAACGCCTTGAGGCGCTGGCAGAAGGCGTCGATGGCATAGCCTTCACCGGTGAAGTGGATGCCGCCGCCGAGGCTGACCCAGTTGACCTTATGCAGCAGCGCGCCGAAGCGTTCTTCGATGGTGTTCAGCATCTGGTCGAACAGGTTGAAGTCGCCGTTCTCGCAGTTGTTGTGGAACATGAAGCCGGAGATCTGCTCGATCACGCCTTCAATCTTCACCGGGTCCCATTCGCCCAGGCGGCTGAACGGACGCGCCGGGTCGGCCAGCAGGTAGTCGGAGCTGCTCACCTGCGGGTTGACGCGCAGGCCGCGGGTCTTGCCTTCGCTGCGCTCAGCAAAACGCTGCAGCTGGCTGATGGAGTTGAAGATGATCTTGTCGCAGTTATCGAGCATCTCTTCGATTTCATCGTCGGCCCAGGCCACGCTGTAGGCGTGCGCCTCACCTTCGAACTTCTGGCGACCGAGCTTCAACTCGTACAGCGACGACGAGGTGGTGCCGTCCATGTATTCCTGCATCAGGTCGAACACCGACCAGGTGGCAAAGCACTTGAGCGCCAGCAGGGCCTTGGCGCCGGACTGCTCGCGCACGTAAGCAATCTTCTGCATGTTGACCAGAAGCTTCTGTTTATCGATGAGGTAGTACGGCGTTTTGATCATTTTTGAGAGCCTGCGGCGGTGCCTGCCAAAAAAGGACACGCATTGTGCCCGCACTTGGATCGAATCGAAAGGTTAGCCGGCGGATTTCGCACGCCGGTTTTTCAAGCATAGCCCCGGAGTATGACTATCTAAGGATATGCACCGGTCCACATATTGGCCTATGTGACTTTGTTGCACTGCCATCAAACCGTCATCTCCCCACCACCTTCCTGCCACATTCCGCCGTTACTGTCCTCGCCAATGAGATCGATCTCAAGCGAGTAAACATGACTGACCTGAAAGACGTTGCGCGGCTGGCTGGCGTATCCCGCGCTACCGCCGCCCGCACTTTTGCCTCCCCCGACCAGGTGCGCCCGGCGACCCGTGAGCAGGTGTTCGCCGCCGCCCGTGAGTTGGGGTTTCGGCCCAACCTGCTCGGCCGCCAACTGCGCCTGCAAACCACCCAGTTGATCGGCGTGGTAGTGCCCAACCTGCTCAACCCGGTGTTCGCCGAGCAGTTCCAGGCCATGGAGCGTGCCGCGCGGTTGCGTGGCTACAGCCTGGTGCTGGCGACCACCGACTACAGCAGCGAGCGCGAGTGCATCGTAGTGGAAGAACTGCTGCGCCAGCGCGTCGATGGCCTGGTGCTGACGGTCACCGATGCCGAAAGCAACAGCGTGCTCAGCAGCCTGAATACCGAACAAACCCCGTTCGTGCTGGCCTATCACCAACCGAGCAACCCCAACTACAGCGCCGTGTCGGTGGACAACCGCGCGGGCATGGCCTTGGCCACGCGTTACCTGCTGGAGGCCGGTCATCGACGCATCAGCATGGTCGCCGGCCCCGCCTTGCAGTCTGACCGCGCACGCCTGCGCTATGCCGGTTACTGCGACGCGATGAAGGAATACGGCCTCAACAGCCGCGCGGTGATCGAAATGCCCGCGCATACCCAGGCCGAATTCGCCGCCATCGAGCCGTACCTCAACGGCTCCGACGCCCCCAGCGCCCTGGTGTGTTCCAACGATTTCCTGGCTATCAGCCTGATCGCCGAGCTGCGCCGCAATGCCTGGAATGTACCCGGGCAGTTGTCGGTGATGGGCTTTGACGGCATCGCCCTCGGCACCCAGATGCACCCGACCCTGTGCAGCGTGGTGCAGCCCATCGCGCTGCTGGCCAGCACGGTGATTGACCAACTGCTGGCGCAGATCGCCGGTAACGACCCGGTTTCCCATTGCCTGCCTTGCCATATCCGGCCGGGCGAAAGTACCCAACCGTTTGAGGAGTCCCTTGATGCGCGCATTCAGTAAAACCCTGGCCGCCGTGCTGCTGTGCGGTGTGGCCAGCCTGGCCCAGGCCGCCGAAACGGCTATTTGCTACAACTGCCCGCCGGACTGGGCCGACTGGGGCACCCAGCTCAAGGCCATCGCTGCCGACACGGGTGTGCAGGTGCCGCTGGACAACAAGAACTCCGGCCAGTCCCTGGCGCAACTGGTGGCCGAAAAGGCCGCGCCGGTCGCGGACGTGGTGTATTACGGCGTGACCTTCGGCTTGCAGGCGCAAAAGGCCGGCGTGGTCGAGGGCTACAAACCCAAGGGCTGGGAGCAGATCCCTGCCGGGTTGAAAGACCCCGCCGGCCAGTGGTTTGCGATCCACTCCGGCACCCTGGGCATCATGGTCAACGTCGATGCATTGGGTGGCCTGCCGGTGCCGCAAAGCTGGGCCGACCTGCTCAAGCCGCAATACAAAGGCATGGTCGGCTACCTGGACCCGTCCAGCGCCTTCGTCGGTTACGTCTCTGCCGTGGCGATCAACCGCGCAATGGGCGGCGACCTGGACAACTTCGCCCCGGCCATCGACTACTTCCAGAAACTGGCGAAAAACGCCCCCATCGTGCCCAAGCAGACCGCTTATGCGCGGGTGCTGTCCGGCGAGTTGCCGATCCTGGTGGACTACGACTTCAACGCCTACCGCGCCCGCTACAAAGACAACGCCAACGTGGCCTTCGTGATCCCCAAGGAAGGCAGCATCAGCGTGCCCTATGTGATGAGCCTGGTGGCCAACGCGCCGCACCGCGCCAATGGCGAGAAGGTGCTGGACTTCGTGCTGTCGGACCAAGGCCAGGCCCTCTGGGCCAAGGCTTACTTGCGCCCGGTACGCCCGGTGACCATGCCGGCCGACGTCGCCGCGCAGTTCCTGCCCGACAGCGATTACGCCCGCGCCGGTGTGGTGGACTATCAGAAAATGGCCGCTGTGCAGGAAGCCTTCGCCGCCCGTTACCTGAACGAGGTCAAGTAAGTGGCTGCATCGGCAAAACAGGCAGCCTGGGCGCTGGCCCCGGCCTTTGCGGTGCTGTTCGCGTTCTGGCTGTTGCCGCTGGCGCACTTGATGGTGCTCGGCGCCGACAGCCGCGACAGCCACGGCAGCGGCTATTGGCAGGTGCTCAGCAGCGCGCAGTACCTGGGCAGCCTGGCGCAGACCTGCGTGCTGGCCATCGTGGTGACGTTCACCGCGTTGTTGATCGGTGGCATCAGCGGCGTATTCCTTGCGCGCCAGCAGTTTTTCGGGCGCTCGGCGTTGGTGGCGTTGCTCACGTTTCCCCTGGCGTTTCCCGGGGTGGTGGTGGGCTTCCTGGTGATCCTGTTGGCTGGGCGCCAGGGGCTGCTGGCGTCCCTGGGCCTGCAATTGGCCGGTGAGCGCTGGATCTTTGCCTACTCGCTGGCCGGGCTGTTTGTCGGCTACCTGTACTTCTCGATTCCGCGGGTGATCCTCACGGTGATGGCCGCGTGCGAAAGCCTCGACCGCAGCCTGGAAGAAGCCGCGCATTCGCTGGGAGCAGGGCACTGGCGGGTGGTCTGCGACGTGATCGTGCCGGGCCTGGCGCCGGCGTTGGCGTCCTGCGGCGCGATCTGCTTCGCCACCTCCATGGGCGCCTTCGGCACCGCGTTCACCTTGGGCACGCGCCTGAATGTGACCCCAGTGGCGATCTACAATGTATTCACCAACTACGCCAACTTTGCCGTCGCCGCCGCGTTGTCGGTGGTGCTCGGCGCGGTGACCTGGGCGGTGTTATTGCTCACGCGACGCCTGGTGAAAAATGCGGGGACTGTCTTGTGAAACGCTCATCGCTGTTTGTGATGCAACTGCTGTTCACCTTACTGGTGTGCGCGTTCATGTTGGTGCCGGTGCTGATGTCATTGCTGGCCGGGTTGACGCGCAATTTCTTCGTCGGCGTGTCCAGCGGCCTGACCTTCGACTGGTTGATCCAGGTCTGGCAGGCCTATTCGCCCAACGTATGGCTGTCGTTGCAATTGGCGCTGGCGTGCGCGGTGTGTGTCTGCGTGATCGGCGTGCCGGCGGCCTATGCGCTGGTGCGCATGAACAACCGCTTCAGCCGTGCCTTCGAAGAACTGATGGTGCTGCCGGTGGCGATGCCGGGGCTGGCCAGTGCGCTGGCGTTGCTGCTCACCTATGGCCAGTTCGGCACGTTTCGCAGCAGCTGGTTGTTCATCCTGGTCGGCCATGTGTTGTTCACCTTGCCGTTCCTGGTACGTCCGGTGATGGCGGTGATGCAACGCCAGCAACTGCCGGTGCTGGAAGAGGCGGCGGCCAGTCTGGGCGCCGGGCCGATCAAGCGCTTTTTCAGCGTGGTGGTGCCCAACTGCCGGGCGGGGATTCTGGCCGGCGTGCTGATGGTGGTGACCTTGTCGTTGGGCGAATTCAACCTGACCTGGATGCTCCACACACCGATGACCAAGACATTGCCCGTGGGCCTGGCCGACAGCTACGCCTCGGCGCGCCTGGAAATCGCCAGCGCCTACACCCTTATCTTTTTGCTGATGATCGTGCCGCTGCTGATTGCGTTGCAGGCCATCAGCGCTCGTTTGTCCCGTGGAGAGCGTCGATGACCGCTATCACTATCCGCCTGCAAGGCTGTCGCAAGGCGTTCGCCGACGGCACCGTGGCTGTGCATGACCTGAACCTGACCGTCGAAGGCGGTGAAACCCTGGCGATCCTCGGCCCGTCCGGCTGCGGCAAGACCACCACCTTGCGCCTGATTGCCGGCCTGGAACGCCCGGATGTGGGCCAGGTTTTTTTCGGCACCGACGACGTCACCCGCCTGCCCATCGAGCGCCGCGACGTGGGCATGGTGTTCCAGAACTACGCGCTGTTTCCCAACCTCGATGTGGCCGGCAATATCGTCTACGGCTTGAAGATTCGCGGCATGGCGCCGCTTGCGCGGAACAAGCGCTGCGAGGAACTGCTGGAGCTGGTCGGCTTGCAACAGCATGGCAAGCGCAGCATCCACGAATTGTCCGGTGGCCAGCGTCAACGCGTGGCCTTGGCCCGTGCCTTGGCGCCGCGCCCTAAAGTGCTGTTGCTGGACGAACCGCTGGCCGCCCTGGATGCGCAATTGCGTGAGCGCTTGCGCAGCGAGCTGAATGAGCTGCTGCGCGGCCTCGGTATCACCTCGGTATTTGTCACCCACGATCAGGGCGAAGCCATGGCCCTGGGCGATCGTATCCTGGTGATGGAGCACGGCCGCGTCGCGCAACTGGCCAGCCCACGGGAGATCTACCAGAAACCGGCCAATGCGTTCGTCGCCGGTTTTGTCGGCAACCTGAATGCCTTTGCCGTCAACTCGCGAACAGCCCATGGCCTGAAAGTCTGCGGCGGCGAGTTGCCGTGGCAGGCCGCCGACGTGCCCAACACGGTGTACTGCCGCCCCGAACACCTGCGGGTGATGGAGAGCGAAGGGCACTTGCACGGCCATCTATTGGCGCAGTTTTTCCAGGGTGCCCAAAGCCGCCTGCTGGTGGACGTGGGCGGCCCGCAACCGTTGCTGGTGGACAGCAGCGACAACCACCTGTACGCCGTCGGCGCGCCGATTGCCCTGGCGATTGCGCCGCACATGTTGTTCACCCTGAATGCGTGAGAGTTTGCTTGTGAATCGTCCGTTTCTTGTTGCGCAAATCAGCGACCTGCACCTTAAAGCCGGCCAGCGCCTGACGTATGGGGTGGTCGATACCTTGGGCGCGCTGCGCCGTGCCGTCGACCATTTGAACGCCAGCCAGCCTCGGCCCGATATCGTGGTGATCAGCGGTGACCTGGTGGACTTCGGCCGCGCCGATGAATACGCCGTGCTGCACCCCGAACTCGCGCGCCTGCACATGCCGTGCTACCTGGTGCCCGGCAACCACGACACACGCGGTCCGTTGCTCGAGGCATTCCGTGATCACGCCTATTTGCCGTTGTCGGCAGAGGGACCGTTGGACTGGGTGGTGGACGAGCATCCGCTGCGCTTGATCGGTCTGGACTCGACTATTCCGGGTGGGCACGGCGGCCAGCTACTGGACAGCCAATTGCACTGGTTGGACGCGCAACTGGCACGACGCCCGGACGCGCCGACGTTGCTGATCCTGCACCATCCGCCGTTTATCAGCGGCATCGGCCATATGGACCGCGAACCCTTTATCAACGCTGCGGCGCTGGAAGCGGTTGTGTCTCGCCATCCGCAAGTGGAACGCCTGCTGTGCGGGCACCTGCACCGGCCGATGCAGCGACGCTTTGGCGGCAGCTTGAGTTGTGTGTGCCCCGGCACCTCCCATCAGATTGTGCTGGACCTGCAAGACGCCGCGCCCGCGCATTTCAACCTGGAACCGGCGGGGTATTTGTTGCATCGCTGGGATGCGCAACACGGCTTGATCAGCCACAACGGCGTGTTCGGGGATTACCCGGGGCCGTATCCGTTTTATGACGCTCATGGATTGATTGACTGAGTTTTACGGAGGTTTCACTTCACTCAACCAGCTAACTAAGCAACTGAGTAACTTAGCAACTAGGCAACTGAATAACCGTTAACGCCGCGGCCAACGTCACGTTTGGCCGACGGCATCCTGCTGCCCATTTTTTGCGCCCGGAACTTGGATTCCGCGCCGGAGTTCGTCCTGATGAAAGCCACGTTGAATGTATTAAGTGTATTGACCGGCGGCCTGGGCATTGCCCTGAGCCCCTTGGCGTCTGCTGACTTTTTGAGCGACAGCAAAGCCAACTTGAGCATGCGTAACTTTTACTTCAATAACGACAACCGCGACGGCACGGCGGCACCGTCGAAGACCGAAGAGTGGGGCCAGGCCTTTATACTCAACTACCAGTCGGGCTTTACCGACGGCACCGTCGGCTTTGGCCTGGACGCCATCGGAATGCTCGGCGTGACCCTCGACAGCAGCGCCGCGCGCCATGTCGGCAGCTCGATGATCCCCACCGAAGACGGCAAGGCCACGGACAACTGGGCCCGTGGCGGCGCCACCGCCAAGGCGCGGTTTGCCAAGACCGAAGCGCGCTACGGCTACCTGCGCCCGAACCTGCCGATCCTGGTGAGCAACGACGGCCGCCTGTTGCCGCAGTCGTTCGAAGGCGGGCAGGTCACCAGCAAGGACATCGACAACCTGACCCTGGTCGGCGGCCAGCTTGAGCACACCACCGGTCGTGGCTCCAGCGACCGCAGCGGTCTGGCAGCGGCGGGCGGTACCCAGGAGAGCAATAAATTCACCTACGCCGGTGCGGACTACCAACTGACCAAGGACCTGATGGTCCAGTACTACTACGCCAACCTCGAAGACTATTACCAACAACACTTCGCCGGGTTGATCCACGTATTGCCGTTGGGCGAATACGGCTCATTGAAAACCGACCTGCGCTACTTCAAGACCAGCTCCGACGGTAAAAACAGCAGCGCCGCCGGCCGTGCCGAAGGCTACAAGCTGGGCGGCTATACCAAGAACGGTAACGGTGAAATCGACAACAAGACCTGGAGCGCCGCGTTCATCTACTCCCTGGGCCCGCACGCGATCACCGCCGGCTACCAGCAAGTCTCGGACGACAGCAACTTCGCCCAACTCAACCAGGGCGGCCTGGTGAACAAAGGCGAGGGCGGTGCCAGCCTGTACCTCTACACCGACCGCACCGTGCAGACCTTCATCCAGGCCGGCGAGCGCACCGCCTTCGCCCAGTACGCCTACGACTTCGCGTCGCTGGGTGTACCCGGCCTCAAGGCCTCGGTGATGTACCTCAAGGGCGAGCACATCCTTACCACCAGCGGCAACGACGCCAGCGAGTGGGAGCGCGACATCTCGTTGGATTACGTGGTGCAGAGCGGCACATTCAAGAACGTCGGGTTCGGTTGGCGTAACGGCGTGTCACGCAGTGAAGTGGCGCGGGACCAGGACCAGAATCGGGTGTTTGTGAGTTATTCGATTCCGTTGATGTAGTACCGCTGAGCCCCTCACCTTTGTAGGAGCGAGCTTGCTCGCGAAAAACGTCAACGATAACGCGCCTGTTCAGAATGCCAGCGGTGTCCTTGGGTTCTTCGCGAGCAAGCTCGCTCCTACAGGGGGGCTCGCTCACGCCACCCGGTTCCTGCCCGCGCCCTTGGCCTCATACAAGCGCATGTCTGCGCGCTTGAGCAATGCCAGGGAGTCGCGGTCAGAAGGCTCTGCCACGCCCACGCCGATACTCACCGTGACCTGGCCCACGGTCGGGAACTTCGCGGCCGCCACGGCCGCGCGGATTTTTTCGGCGACCACGTCGGGGCTGTCCGGCTCTTCGACTTCCGGCAGCAGCACGGCGAATTCTTCCCCGCCATAACGCGCGACGAAGTCGGTGGCGCGCGTGGTGTTTTCTATCAGTGCCGCGAGTTGGCACAGCACATCATCGCCAACGGCGTGGCCGTAGGTGTCGTTGACGCGCTTGAAGTAGTCGGCATCGATCAGCAGCAGGGCGAAGGTGCGGCCGGTACGCTGGAACAACAGGCTGTTTTCGGCGAGTTTTTCGTCGAAGCGGCGCCGGTTGAACACGCCGGTGAGGGCGTCGTGGGTGGCCAGCTTGAGCAGGTCGGCGTTGGCCTGGGTGAGGTCGGCGGTGCGTTGCGCCACGGTAGCTTCCAGGGAGGCGTTGGTTTCTTGCAGTTCGCGTTCCTTGGCGAGCAGCGAGTGCGTCATGCCGGTGAGCGATTGCCCCAGTTGGGCGATCTCCAGCACCGGGTGTTCCTGGGGAAAGACTGCGCCGGGCTGATGGTCCTGCACCTGTTTGGCGGACCTGGCCAGGCGCTCGATGGGACGGCTGAGTGATGAGGCAAGGTAATACGCGGCCACGACAAAGCTGATCGCGGCCAGCAGCCCGAGCACCAGCAATTTGTACAGCAGGCTGCGCGCCGGTTGCAGGGCCACGTCCAGCGGCTGGCGCACCATGATGTACCAGCTCACCCGCGCGTTGGACGGGCTGGGCACGGCGACCGAGGCGGTGACGTAGCCGTTGCCTGTGAACCAACCGGTTGGCGTCACCAGTTTGTCCTTAGGCATTTGCTCACCGGCGAGGACTTCGGGGTAGAGCACCTTGCCATCGAAGTCGACAATCAGCGCTTCAACGTTGGGTATGGCGTCTTTTTGCGTTACGGCGGAATCGACGATCTGTGTCACCCAGCGCCAGTGGGCATGAGCGCCCAGCACGCCGATCGTCTCGCCACGGGCATTGTGAATCGGTGCGGCAAAGTCGATAAAGCGCAGCGGCTCGCCATTCGCCGCGCCTGGCAGCAGTTTGGCCAGCAACACCGCCTCGTGGGGATCGCCGGTGTACTCGCCGCGCAGGCCGGCCTGGAACCAGGGGCGTTGCTGCACCGATTGGTTGACCAGCAGCCCGTTGACCGCCTGGCGCACACGCCCCTCGGCGTCGGCAACCCCCATCCACGCGTACTCGGCGCGCGATTGCGTGCGCAGTTCCATCAAGGCCAGGATATCCGGCGCATCCAGGTCACCACGGCGAAACAGCGGGGCCTTGCTGAGCAAGGACACTTCCAGCTGCCGTTCGCGCAATTGCACAGCCAACAGTGCCGCCGTCGAGCGCGCAGTGCTCAACAGCGTGTTGCCACTGGCCTGTTTCATCTGCTCAGTGGCGATGTGCCCCACGTAAAAACCCACGCCCATCAAGATGAGCAGCGATAACCCGGCAAACCACAGGGTCAGGTGACTACGCAGGCTGGCTTTGATCATGAGTGCTCATTTGAAGGGTTATTTCGGGCCATGGTATGCGTAATAGATAGGCCGCGACCAGCGGTGGGTTGACCTGATCAGGGCTATCAACATGAGAAAATTTTGTGATCGTCTGGAATAAAATGAGTTTGTCTCACTATGCTCGGGTGTCGACAATGGCTGCCATTGAATACCTACTCTGGAGTTGTAAGTCATGGCAGTCGCTCATTCCCTCGGATTTCCGCGCATTGGACGCGATCGTGAACTGAAAAAAGCGCAGGAAGCGTTCTGGAAGGGCGAACTTGACGAAGCCGGCCTGCGGGCCGTCGGCCGTGAATTGCGCAAGACCCACTGGGATCTGCAGAAACAGGCCGGTATCGAGTTGCTGCCTGCCGGCGATTTTGCCTGGTACGACCAGGTGCTGACCCACTCGCTGATGTTCGGCGTGATTCCCGAGCGTTTCCGCCCGGCCGACGGCAACGCCACCCTGCACACGTTGTTCGCCATGGCCCGGGGCGTCAGCGACAGCTGCTGCGGCGGTGCCCATGCCCAGGAAATGACCAAGTGGTTCGATACCAACTACCACTACCTGGTGCCTGAATTCAGTGCCGACCAGCAGTTCCACCTCGGTTGGGACCAACTGTTCGACGAAGTTAAGGAAGCCCGCGACTTGGGTCACACCGTCAAGCCGGTGGTGATCGGCCCGCTGACGTACCTGTGGCTGGGCAAGGCCAAGGGCGGTGAATTCGACAAGCTCGACCTGCTTGAGCGCCTGCTGCCGTTGTACGGCCAGATCTTCCAGCGTCTGGCCGACCTCGGCGTGGAATGGGTGCAGATCGACGAGCCGATCCTGGTCCTCGACCTGCCGCAGGAATGGAAGAACGCGTTCGAGCGTGCCTACAACCTGATCCAGCGTGACCCGCTGAAAAAGCTGGTGGCGACCTACTTCGGTGGCCTGGAAGAGAACCTCGGCCTGGCCGCGAACCTGCCGGTGGATGGCCTGCACATCGACCTGGTGCGTGCGCCGGAGCAGTATCCGACCATCCTCGACCGCCTGCCCGCTTATAAAGTGCTGTCCCTGGGCGTGGTCAACGGCCGTAACGTCTGGCGTTGCGACCTGGAAAACGCCCTGGCCACTTTGCAGCACGCCCATGAAAAACTCGGTGATCGCCTGTGGGTGGCGCCATCCTGCTCGCTGCTGCACAGCCCGGTGGACCTGGGCCGTGAAGACCAGTTGGATGCCGAGCTGAAAAGCTGGCTGGCGTTCGCTGTGCAGAAGTGCGCCGAAGTGGCGGTGCTGGCGAAAGCCGTCAACCAGCCTGAAGCGCCCAACGTCCTCGCCGCCCTGGCCGAAAGCCGCGCCGTGCAGGCTGCCCGCGCTGCCTCGCCGCGTATCCACAAGCCTGCGGTACAGGCGCGTGTGGCGGCGATTACCCGCCAGGACAGCCAGCGCCAGTCGCCGTTTACCCAGCGCATCGAGAAACAACGTGCCGGCCTGAACCTGCCATTGTTCCCGACCACCACCATCGGTTCGTTCCCGCAGACCGCGTCGATCCGCCTCGCGCGCCAGTCGTACAAGGCTGGAAAGTTGAGCGAAGCCGAATACGTCGAAGCCATGCACAGCGAGATTCGTCACGCCGTCGAGGTGCAGGAAAACCTCGGCCTGGACGTGCTGGTGCACGGTGAAGCCGAGCGTAACGACATGGTCGAGTACTTCGCCGAGCAGTTGGACGGCTACGTGTTCACCCGTTTTGGCTGGGTGCAGAGCTACGGTTCGCGTTGCGTGAAGCCGGCGGTGATCTTCGGCGACCTGAGCCGCCCGAAGGCGATGACGGTGGAGTGGATCCGCTATGCCCAAGGCCTGACCCGCAAGGTGATGAAGGGCATGCTGACCGGCCCTGTGACCATGCTGATGTGGTCGTTCCCGCGCGAAGACGTGAGCCGCGAAGTGCAGGCCCGCCAACTGGCCTTGGCGATTCGCGACGAAGTGGTTGACCTGGAAGCCGCCGGCATCCAGATCGTACAAATCGACGAAGCCGCGTTCCGCGAAGGCTTGCCGTTGCGCCAGGCGCACTGGCAGGGGTACCTGGACTGGGCCACCGAAGTGTTCCGCCTGTGCGCCTCGGGCGTGCGGGATGAAACCCAGATCCATACGCACATGTGCTACAGCGAGTTCAACGATGTGATCGAGTCCATCGCGGCCATGGATGCCGACGTGATCACCATCGAGACGTCACGCTCGGACATGGAGCTGCTGGATGCGTTCGAAGCTTTCGCGTACCCCAATGACATTGGCCCAGGCGTCTACGACATCCATTCACCACGCGTGCCGGATGCCTCGGAAATGGCCAACCTGCTGCGCAAGGCCGCCCGGCGGATTCCTGCCGAGCGCTTGTGGGTAAACCCGGATTGCGGGTTGAAGACGCGGGGGTGGCCGGAGACGGAAGCGGCGTTGATCCATATGGTCACCGCAGCTCGCCAGCTACGGGCTGAGTTGGCTTAACATCGTACTAAGGGTGGGAGGGGGCAAGCCCCTCCCACATTTAGTCCATGTCAGGTCAGAGGTATTTAAGCCAGGCCAGGTCGCGCCGCCGCGCTTTGAGCGCGGCGAACCAGCGCACCGGCGGGTAGAGCGCCAGGGGTAATACCAGCGCCATCAGCCACACCGCGCCCATGCTGTCGAAGCCAAAGTAGTTGCCATGGTTCACGCCAAACAGTGCCACACAGGCGACATACAGCACTTTCAGCACATACAGGTGCAGCAGATAAAAGAACATCGGCACCGAACCAAACACCGCCAACACGCCGATCCAGCGTCGATGCCCCGCGCGTTCAAACGCCAGCAACAGCAACAACCCAATTCCCAGCGTCAATGCCAGGAACAACAGCGAAGGCGGGTACTTGGTGACGTTGAAAAAACTCATCAGCGTCTGCATGCCGCTGTCATACGTCTGCCAGGGCTTCTCGCCATAGCCATTGAGCGCACGCAACAGCACAAACCCCGCCAATGCACTCACACCGCCGAGCAGCAAGAACCGCTGGCGCACGGCAGGCAGCGTGGCATTGGCAAACCACGGGCCCAGGCCGTAACCGAGGGCAATCACGCCGATCCACGGCAGCACCGGGTAAGTCGTGCGCAGGCGCAGGGTGTCGGACACGTCAATCCAACTGCGTTCATGCAGGATCGTCCACGGAATATGCAGCGCCGAGCCTGGATCGAAATGCAGCCCATCCAGCAGGTTGTGCCCGCCGATGATCACCAGCGCCAGCACAATCAACAGCGGGCGCGGCAACCACACCAGGGCGGCGAGGGCGAGCATGCTGATGCCAATCGCCCAGATCACCTGCAGATAGATCACGCTGGGCGGTATCTGGAAGGTCCAGGCGAAGTTGACCAGGGTGAGCTCCAGCACCACCAGGAACAACCCGCGCTTGAACAGGAACGCCGACACATCGCGGCGGCCCTGGTATTTCTGGCCGTATAAAAAGGCGGACAAGCCAGTGAGCAGCACAAACACCGGCGCACACAGGTGGGCGAGGGTGCGGCTGATAAACAGTGCGGGTTCGGTGCTGTCGATGCTCATGGGATCGCTGACTTGCCGATGCAACAGGAAGGTCTCTCGCACGTGGTCGAGCAGCATGAACAGGATCACCAGCCCACGCAGGGCGTCGATGGAGAGCAGGCGTTGGCGCAGGGGAACGGCATCGGTCATGGGCGGAATCACAGGGCAGGGTGGAAAATTGGCGTTATCTTATAACAATAAGCAGCCGCTTGCCGCGACGCTCTAAAGCCCGACGCAAATCAATGTGGGAGGGGGCTTGCTTCCACATTGATTCGCCCAGATCGTGGATTCTGATACCGTCAGTGAAATCGTTTTCGTAGGCCCTCAGCATGAGCACCCCCCAAGCCGTCATCGACTTCTGGCAGCACGCCGGTCCCAAACGCTGGTTCGCCAAGGACGATGCCTTCGACGCAAACTTTCGCGAGACCTTCCACGCTACCCACCTGCAAGCCGCCCGGCGTGAGTTGGAAAGCTGGCTGGATTCAGCCGAAGGCGCCTTGGCCTTGCTGATCCTGCTCGACCAATACCCACGCAACGCCTTTCGCGGCACCGCGCACATGTTCGCCACCGACCCGCTCGCGCGCCTGTATGCCCAGCGCATGGTGGACGCCGGGCTCGACCAGCAGGTTGAGCCGGCATTGCGGGCGTTCTGTTATTTGCCGTTCGAGCACTCGGAAGACCCAAAGGACCAGCAACGCTCCCTGACCCTCAACCAGCAGCTGGATGCCAACACTTACCGCTGGGCCAAGGAACACGCGCAGATCATCGAGCGATTCGGGCGTTTCCCCCATCGTAATGCGGTGCTGGCCAGGGTCACCACGGCTGAAGAACGCGCGTTTCTGGACCAGGGCGGGTTTGCCGGTTAACCCGGTATTCCGCCCAGGAATGCCCCCATAAAAACCGCGCATTGTCTTTCTTGGCGCGCATCTCGTAGCGTAGGGCTTCACCCAAGGAGCCCGTTATGAACCAGCCCCCGTTGCGCCTCTACGTTGATTCGCTCTACACCAGCCCGTACGCGATGTCGGTGTTCGTTACCCTGCGGGAAAAAGGCCTGGCCTTCGACCAGATCACCCTGGACCTCGACGCCGCGCAGAACCAGACGGCCGACTTCGCCCACCTCTCCCTGACCCAGCGCGTGCCGACCCTGGTAGAAGGCGATTTTGCCTTGTCGGAATCCTCCGCGATTACCGAGTACCTGGACCAGGCCTACCCCGAGATCAGCGTGTATCCGGCCGATCCAAAACAGCGGGCGAGGGCGCGACAGGTACAGGCGTGGCTGCGCAGTGACTTGCTGCCGATCCGTCAGGAACGCTCGACGATGGTGGTGTTCTACGGGCAGAAGATGCCCCCACTGACCGCCGTGGCTGAAGCGGCTGCTGCCAAGTTGATCAATGCGTCGCAGGCGCTGCTGGCGGGTAATCCGCCGTACCTGTTCGGTGAGTGGTGCATTGCTGACGTGGACTTGGCGGTGATGCTCAATCGTCTGATTCTTAACGGTGACAGCGTGCCCGCCGAGCTGGTGGCCTACGCGCAACGCCAGTGGAGCCGGCCGTCGGTCCAGGCGTGGGTCAACCTGCAACGTCCTGCGCTGTAACCCGACCACTCATCATCCCTGTGCGGTGGCGCCCTTGACAGGCGTCACCCGCTGGGCAAATACTCTCGCCATATTCATATATATGACTAAATAACAAAGTGAATGTGGCCTATGAATACGCTCTCCAGTGATGCCCGCCTGCCGCTTTATCAACGCCTGCGCGACCATCTGGTCGAACAGATCGCCAATAATCGCTGGCGCCCCGGCGAAGCCATTCCCACCGAAGCGGTGCTGTCCGCCGAATACGAGCTGTCTACCGGCACCGTGCGCAAGGCGGTGGATGCGTTGGTGAGCGAGGGCATTCTTGAACGCCAGCAGGGCCGTGGCACCTTTGTGCGCCGCCCGCAATTCCAATCCTCGCTGTTTCGATTCTTTCGTTTTCAAGGCCCCTCGGGCGAGCGCCAGGTGCCGGAAAGCCGCATCCTGACGGTCGAGTCCGTGGCCGCTCCGTCGGCGGTCAGCGAGGCATTGGGCCTGGCGCCCGAGGCCGAGGTGATTCGTATCATGCGTACCCGTCTGCTGGACGTGCAGCCGTTGCTGGCCGAAGAGATCTGGCTACCGCGCACACGCTTCCAGGCGTTGCTCGACCTCGATTGGTCCCAGCAGGGCCCGTTGCTCTACCCGGTGTATGAGAGTGTCTGCGGGCAAGTGGTGGCCTCGGCCGAGGAAACCCTCACCGCCGAATCCGTCAACGCGGTGTACGCGCGCTTGCTGCAGGTTCCGGTCAACAGCCCGGTGGTGGTGATCGAGCGTCTGGCGCGTGATTACGCCGGCCAGCCGCTGGAGTGGCGACGCTCCCGTGGGCACGCCGAGCACTTCCGCTACCGCGTGGATATTCGCTGACGGCGCACCCGCACCTTTAACTGTTTGCCCACACTGGCCCTGCAACGGCGCGGTTCGCGCGCGGCTGCCCGGCGTTTGACCTATAAGGATAAAAATCATGTTCAGCTGGTATCGCCAAGTCACTCCTCGGGAGCGCAAGACATTCTGGGCCTGCTTCGGCGGGTGGTCCCTCGACGCACTGGAAGTGCAGATGTTCGGCCTGGCGATTCCGGCCTTGATTGCCGCGTTCGCCTTGAGCAAGGGCGATGCGGGGCTGATCAGCGCCGTTACGCTGATCACCTCGGCCATCGGCGGTTGGGTCGGCGGCACGTTGTCCGACCGCTACGGCCGGGTGCGCACCTTGCAGTGGATGATCCTGTGGTTTTCGTTTTTCACCTTTCTGTCGGCGTTTGTCACCGGTTTCCACCAGTTGTTGATCGTCAAGGCGCTGCAAGGCTTCGGCATCGGTGGTGAATGGGCGGCGGGCGCAGTGTTGATGGCCGAGACCATCAATCCCAAGTATCGCGGCAAAGTCATGGGCACCGTGCAGAGCGCGTGGGCCGTGGGTTGGGGTGCGGCGGTCGGCATCTTTGCGCTGATCTATTCGTTTGTGCCGCAGGACATGGCGTGGCGCGTGATGTTTGTGGTGGGCTTGCTGCCGTCGTTCCTGATCATCTGGGTACGCCGCAACGTTGAAGAGCCCGACAGTTTTCAGCGTCTGCAAAAGGAACAGGCGATCCCGCAGAGTTTCTTCAAGTCCCTGGCGGGGATCTTCCGCCCCGAGTTGATCCGCGTCACGCTGTTCGGCGGCCTGCTAGGCCTGGGTGCGCACGGTGGTTACCACGCGGTGATGACCTGGCTGCCGACCTTCCTCAAGACCGAGCGCAACCTGTCGGTGCTCAACTCCGGCGGGTACCTGGCGGTGATCATCTTTGCCTTCTGGTGTGGCTGTGTGGTCAGTGGGCTGCTGATCGATCGCATCGGCCGGCGCAAGAATATCGTGTTGTTCGCCCTGTGCTGCGTGATCACCGTGCAGGCCTACGTGTTCCTGCCGCTGAGCAACACCCAGATGCTGTTCCTCGGCTTTCCGCTGGGCTTCTTTGCAGCCGGTATCCCGGCCAGCCTGGGCGCGCTGTTCAACGAGCTGTACCCGGCAGACGTGCGCGGCGCCGGTGTGGGTTTTTGCTATAACTTCGGGCGCGTGCTGTCGGCGGTGTTCCCGTTCCTGGTGGGGCATATGAGTGATTCGATGTCCCTGGGCTCGGCCATCGGCATTGATGCGGGGATCGCCTATGGCGTCGCCGTGATCGCTGCGCTGTGCCTACCGGAAACCCGTGGCCGGGTGTTGGAAGCTGCACCGGTCAACAGCGTTACTACCGGCCAGCGCGCCCAGGCCTGATACCCCTTACGGATGAAAGACGACCTCCATGCTTGATCACCGCTCCACGCCCATCACGGGCATCGACGCCCACGCCCACGTGTTCAGCCAGGCGCTGACCCTGGCCGGCGAGCGCCGCTACACCCCCGGGTACGACGCCACGCTGGCCGACTACCTCGCGCACTTGCACGCCAATGGCCTGAGCCACGGCGTGCTGGTGCAGCCCAGTTTCCTCGGCACCGACAACCGCTACCTGCTGGCGGCCTTGCAACAGGCGCCTGCCCAGTTGCGCGGAGTGGTGGTCGTGGCGCCGGACATCGGCCGCGACGCCTTGCAGGCCATGGCCCGCCAGGGCGTGGTAGGCGTGCGCTTGAACCTGGTCGGCAGGGCGCTGCCGGATTTTGCCGCGCACGGCTGGAAGGTGTTCTTTGCGCAGATCGCCGAGCTGGGCTGGCATGTGGAACTGCACCGCGAGGTGGGTGACTTGCCACACCTGGTGCGGCAATTGATCCCATTCGGAATCAAGCTGGTGATCGACCACTTCGGACGGCCTGATGCACGGCTGGGCGTCGATCAGCCTGCCTTTGTCGAGCTGCTCGAGTTGGGCCTCAGCGGCCATCTATGGCTGAAAGTCTCGGGCATCTATCGCCTGGCCGGCACCCCGGTGCAGAACCTGGCGTTTGCCCGCCAGGCCATGCCCTTGCTGCAACAGAGCTTCGGTCTGCGCCGGCTGGTGTGGGGCAGTGACTGGCCGCATACCCAGCACGAAACGTCCATCCATTACGCCAGTGTGGTGGAGCAACGTCAGGCCCTGGGCTGTTCGCAGCAGGTTGAGCAGGCGTTGCTGATCGACACCCCAAGCCGGTTATTCGGCTTCCACCGTCCGTAGCCACGCCTGTTCCACGCGCCGGTCCAGGTCTTCCCAATCGGCCATGCCCAGCACCCGGGTGGTGTTCAAGCCACGCAGGTAACCGCGCAATTGCTGGGCACTGGCGTGCACCTGGTCGGCCTCTGACGCCTCATCCAGCAGCACCTGTTCATAGTCGACCAGGTAGTCGGCGACCCGCTCACGAAACTCCGGCAAGACGGCTTCGCGGATGCGATCGAAGGTTTTTTGGTGGGGCTTCATGGCGGGATCCTTATAGATTTTATGTGAGCACTATCGCTTCAGATAATAGTCACCATCACGCAACGCAAGTTCTGTTTTTGCAGGGAAAGCGCAAAATTGCCCCATCGAGACGCTGTTCAAGGAAATGCGCGATGAGGACGATTATTCAGCTTGGTTTAATGATTCTGATGCTCGCCACGGTGGTGGTGAACAATGCAGCCATCGCCGATGAACTGCGTGCAGGCCATTTGCTACCTATCGTCGGTAGCGTAAACTCCCTGCAGCATGCGCAATCGGTGGGCGTGTTGTTAAGCGATAACACCCGCGACAACCTCAGCTACCTTGAACGCTACCACGACATGGCCATGAACGGCGCCAAGAATGCCCTTGACGGGCGTATCCGCGAGGCGTTCGTCAACAGTTCCGACCCGGAACTGGCGATTGATTGGTTGATGAGCTCGCTGCAGGGAACCTTTCTGTCGGTGACGGTCTACGACAACCTGGATGCCCTGGTGCAGGCTCACCCGGATGTGGTGGTGATGCTCGATACCCATAACCAACTGCTGACCCAGCGTAACGATCAGGTCGAGGCGCGTTTTATTGCGCGGTTCTATGACGCCGATCTGCAATACATCGCCAAGGCCGAAGGCTCCGTGCGCAAGCAGCTGCCATCGGTGTGGGTGCACGACAAGGCCGCACCGGAGATTGCCGCGCGGATTGAGCAGCAGCGGGATGTGCAGCTCGACGCCCTGAAGCAGTTCGATGCCTCGCTCAAGGCGCTGGTGCGTGCGGGTTGATGTGAACCTTTATTTTTATACTCAGGATTTTTTCATGCGCTCTTTTTTCGTACCGGCCGCGGCCCTGATGCTGGCCGGTTGTGTTTCCGCCCCCAACGACCCAACCTTGATCCTGCAAACCAGCAAGAGCCCGGAAGTCTATGTGCAATGCGTGCTCCCCAAGCTGGAAAAACACGGGATCACCTCCACCGTGACACAGAACTCGCGCCACGCCAGGCTGGTGTTGACCAGCAAGATTGCCGCCGATGATGTGCTGGAGGTCTACAAGGCCGGGGACGGTGGCAAGGTGTTCTTGTATGAGCGCAAACCGCTGGCGTCGACCATCACTCCGTCGCGGCTTGAACAGGTTGCGCAGGACTGCAGATAACCAATGTGGGAGGGGCTTGCCCCCTCCCACATTTATGTCTGCATAAAGCCTAAGGTCTGGCTTCGTTGCTGAAGCTGTTAACGGTTTTGACCAGCCCTTGAGCTGCCAATGCCACCAACTCCCCACCTTTCTCCACCGTCGCCAGCGCCGGGTCAGAGCCCATGCGGCCGTCGGGGAAGCGTGCGCGGAAGTCCAGGGCCTCACGGATCGGCCCGGTGTTGGCGATTTGCGGGGAGTAGTCGGCCGACTTGATCGCGTGCGGGTACGCCCACTGCGTCACCGCAATCTCCGAAGGCGTCGCATGGCTGCCATGGCCCACCGGGAATTGGCGGTGCGCCAGGTCAGTGACGCCTTCCAAGTCCCACCAGTTCACCAGCTTCAGCGCAAACCCGGCAGGGCGGCGGCCAAAGCTCGCCTCGGCGTACAGCTCGGAAAACGCCGCTTCAATCGTGGCGATATTGCCGCCGTGGCCGTTCAGAAACAGGATCTTGTCGAAACCATGCCCGGCCAGCGAGCGCACCCAGTCGCCAATCGCAGCGATAAAGGTGGAAGGGCGCAGGGAAATGGTGCCGGGAAAGCCCAGGTGATGCTGGGCCATGCCGATATTGAAGGTCGGACCGATGAGAATGTCGGCGTGCTTTTGCGCCTCATGGGCGATGATTTCCGGGCACATCCAGTCGGTGCCCAGCAGGCCGGTGGGGCCGTGTTGTTCGTTGGAGCCGATGGGGATCACCACCGTGCGGCTGCGTTCCAGGAACTGCCCGATCTCGATCCAGGTCGATTGATGTAGAAGCATGCGAAGCTCTCTTTTATCTGTGGGGACAGGCTAACCGCCACGGATTGTACGACTACTCGCCACCTGTTGGGGTTTGCAATTGAGGTACGTCGAGGACTTCAACCAGCGCTGGTCGGGGTACCACGAAAACATGAACTGCCCATCCTTGAGCTTGTCCACCACCTGGCGCGCCACCTGCGGACGCACGGCCGGGCAACCCTGGCTGCGGCCGATGCGGCCTTCGCGCTTGCTCCACAGCGGGCTGACGTAGTCGGCGGCGTGAATCACGATGGCGCGGTCGCGGGCCTGATCGTTGAACCCCGGCTCCAGGCCGTCCATGCGCA
The DNA here is from genome assembly GCF_019891415.1 of Pseudomonas sp. SH10-3B. NCBI lineage: Bacteria > Pseudomonadati > Pseudomonadota > Gammaproteobacteria > Pseudomonadales > Pseudomonadaceae > Pseudomonas > Pseudomonas sp. SH10-3B. Next base: position 25,896 of record NZ_JAFLXD010000044.1, read on the forward strand.
GCGAGTAGCCATGGGTGCCGAGGTAGCTTTCCTGGGTGCGGAACAGGCCCAGGCTGGATTGATGGCTGCCTTCCAGGTTTGAGAATTGGGTGGCGAAGTTTTCCCCGGATTTGGCGCCGTGGGCCACCAGGTCGCGCAGCACCAGGGTTTTCTTGCGTAAATCGAAGATCCACAGCCGACGGGCGGTTGAAGGCTGGGAATAATCAATCACGGCCAGGCGCTCGGAGCGTTCCTCGCCATTGTTGACAGCGCATTGCACCGCGTTCAGGGCGCTTTTGAGTACCGTGGGATTGAGTTCTGGAGCCGAGCGCGCCAGGCTGCTATACAAGGAAGGAGGGTTGCCATTGGCGGCGAGCGTAATAGTGCTCAGTAAAGCCAGGCCCACGGTGACCAAACCGAGGCGGCACATAAAAGTCAGCATCTACAGTACATCCCCCCACTGTGGATTGGAGCAAAGCTATTGTTCAAAAAACACGCATGTTACTTGAGCATTTGCCTGCTCGTTGCACCATTGGTCGCCGTAGCCGACGTGCTGCCGGTGGAACCGTTGCCGGTCACCACGCCGGCGCCGGTCGAACTGGCCCCGGTGCAACAGGCGCTGGCGCAACTGTCCAGTGTCTGTCCCGGCCTTGCGGCGCAGATAGACGCCGCCGCGCAATTGCGTCTGCAAGCGTTCTACCAGCAGCAGGGTAATGGGCCGCTGTGGTCCGCCGATGGGCGTCGTGAGGCACTGCACACCCAATTGCAGCTGCTTGCCGACGACGGCCTGGACCCCACCCACTATAGTCTGCCTGCGACGGATGCCACAGCCAATGTGCTGTGCAGCGACATCGACATCAGCCAGCACTACCTGCAAGCCCTGCAGGATCTGCATTACGGGCGTCTGCAGCAATCGCGCTTCGAACCGTTGTGGCATTCACAGCCGCCGACCCGTGATCCCAACACCGAAGTGCTCGCATTCGCTGCCCTCGGCCTGCGCGACATGGCCCAAGCCTTCGACCAGGCGCGACCCAGCGCCGATCTTTATCGCAGCCTGCGCAACGCCTATGCCAGCGTCCGCCTGCAACCCTTGCCGCATTGGGATCCGGTCGGCAGCGGCCCGTTATTGCGTCCCGGCATGGACGACCCGCGCGTCCCGGAACTGGCCCGTCGGCTCCACAGCGGTGGCTACCTGTCTGCAGAACCCAAGGGCGCTGGCAAACAATACGGTCCGGAACTGGTCACGGCGGTGAAGGCCTTCCAGCTCAGCCACTCCTTGCAGTCGGACGGTGTGATCGGCGCCGGCACCGTGGCCGAACTCAATATCAGCCCGGCCATGCGCCGCGAACAACTGCGCATCAACCTCGAGCGTTTCCGTTGGCTGGCCCAGGACTTGGAGCCCGAAGGCGTGCTGGTCAATGTGGCCGCCGCGCAACTGAGCGTGTACCAGAGCGGCATCCCGGTGTGGCAAACGCGCCTGCAAGTGGGCCGCGCCGAACGCCAGACGCCGCTACTCAAGTCACGCATCACCCGGCTGACCCTCAACCCCACTTGGACCATCCCGCCCACCATCATGCGTGAGGACAAACTCCCGGCTATCCGCCTCAACCCCGAATACCTGCGCCAGCAAAACCTGCAGGTGCTCGACGCCGAAGGCCACCCGCTGGCGCCGGAAAATATCGATTGGGCGCGCCCCGGCAACATCCTGCTGCGCCAGGAAGCCGGCCCGCGCAACCCGCTGGGCAAGATCGTGATGCGCTTTCCCAACCCCTACTCGGTGTACCTGCACGACACCCCCAGCCAACCGCTGTTCACCAAAGGCCCACGGGCCTTCAGTTCGGGTTGCGTGAGGGTTGAACAACCGTTGCTGCTGCGCGACCTGCTGGTCAGCCCGGCCGAACGCGCGCGCACCGATGAACTGCTCGCCACCGGCGTGACCCATGAATTCAGGCTGGCCACCCCGGTACCGGTGCTGTTGGGCTACTGGACGGTGCAGGTCGATGGCCAGGGTGACCTGGTGTATGCGCCGGATATTTATGGGCGCGATCTGGTGTTGATGAAGGCGATGGGGAGTGTGCTGTGAGCGTCACTGTATGGGAGTACCGATCACTCGTCTGTGTTGTTAATGAAACACCTGCGTGATGCGTCTACGAGTTTTCCAAAGCTAGTATTTTCAAGGGAGATGTCTTCCCTGGGGGTGGAAAACGCAAACGAAATCCCACCAAAAAATATGACTTGGGTGAACAGTTGATCATCGTCCAGGGACGTCATGAATAAGTGTTGGTGCCTACTCATTGGCGGGTCAAATTTGTAGTGGTCTGCCGGCAGGTTTCTTAAGAGTAGCCCAGTCTCCTCTAATGCTTTGTTGGTGTTGGCTTCAATGGCGGCTCTGAAGATACGACCGCTTTTTGAGTTTATCGCGTGATCACCAAAAGCTTTAACTGTTAGCAGGTAGGCGGTTTTTATTGCCTCTCGGCGTAAGAGTAAAAGGTCGCTGGTAAAGGACATATTTTGGTTAAGAGTGTGCTGTTCGATGATCATGCCTTCCGGCGGCAGCTCCCGATTTTTTGCCGCCAAGCCTTGTATTAACCGATCGGCTTCTAAAAAAGCACCGTCTGCAAAGCCTCTGACGCCAAGTGTTTTTTTCGTGACTTTGTCCTTTATTACGGGGTTTCGGTGTTTCAGCGTGACAGTGTTTTTATTGACGTTGGCTGTGAATTTTTCTCCTGATTGAGTGGTGCCTTCAAGAGTGCTTTCAACCACACCCGACCGCGTTTTTATCTCGGTTATCATGCATAGGAATTTTACCAGCGGGTCGTTGGTTACGGGCGCGTCGACTAGTGTATTCAAACGATCATTCTCGGAAAGTGAAGCCTCTACCGAGAATGATTCCGGGGCGCCCAATGCAACGGGAAACACATGTTCTTTATTCGTCGGGTGGATGGACGTTAAAGGCTTGGCAAGATAGGGGCAGAGTGTATTGGTAAGGCCATTTTCAATTATGTTCATACGGCTCCATTTTAGGGGGGTTGAGCACTATGGATTTACCTGTCGTGCCGGTCTTGCCGGCTAGCGGCGCAAGACGTTTACAAATTCTATTTCGCTTTTTAATTCATCGATGCTGATATTTCCGCTTCGATGCAGCATGGCATGACAGTTGGGACATACCGGACGTAGATCGTTTACGGGGTTCAATTCGTATTCGCCGCCGATTTCACTCAGGGGCGTTAGGTGGTGCACGTGGGTGAAGCTTTTGCCACGCGCGCCATAAACGTATTCAAAGTCAAAGTTGCACACCGAGCACTTTACGCCGTGCGCCTTGATACAAGCATCACGTGCTGCTGAGCTGCGCTCATACGCGTTGACTGTGATGCTCTTTCTTGCGCCCTCGACCACCGTATCCGGAATTTCTTCAGGCAGTGGGAAGGTATCCTCTAAGGTTATGCCACGCCGTTCAAGTTCGGCCCCCCAGTTTATTTCGCATGCGCGTCTTATCTGCTCTCGTTGCCAGATGTAATCGAGGTCCTCACGGCCGTGAAACGTAAAGTAGGTCGGAGACGGCATACCTCGACGTTCCAGCTCGGGGGAGTTGAGTTTGTTAATGATGACTCCCGTTATCGCCGGTAGCTGGTTGTCAAATAGCCATTTTGCCAATCCCCCCATCGCATGAAAGTTCAAGCTGTCCCCGAGCGTTCGTCCGTCATGCGGTAGACCCAGTTCAGCGTGAACCTGCGAGTAGGGAAGGTGCGTTCGTGGATCGTTTGCGTTGATTTTTCCTGCTCTGAAATGCGAGATCAGATAATTCAGCAGCTTGATTTCATTCTCTGTCACGGGCGTTCTCGGTAGGGGATGTTATCTAAGTGAATTGCCTCGACGGCAATTAACGATACGGCAAACGCTTTTTGGGTAGTAGCTATGTGCCATTGTTTTTGTCGAGGGATCAGCAAGCTGGGGCACGGGACACCAGAAAAGAGTACTTTGACGCGAGAAAGTCGGTGATCGCCAACACCGCATCAGTTGCAGACATTAGTGACGTATCGATACTGAATGGCCTACTGCTCCACACTTCATAGTCGTGATTCAGCACCGACTTCCAAGAGGGTGGGATCATTCCTGAAATATCCCCCTCACGGGTTTCGATCCGACGCTGGTGTTCCCGCGTATCAGAGCAAAACACCTGGATATTGGCCAACGCCACGCCTGCCATTGCGGCGGTTTCTTGCCACGCTGCCCGGCTTTCCTCGACCGGGTTCACGCAATCGGCCACCACCCTACGGCCCAACTGCAAGTTACTCAGCGCCAGCGCATTCGCCACGCCGTAACCGCTGGCACCGACATCACCCGCCAATACGCCAGCGTCGCGAATCGCCTGCTCGATCACATCGATGCGCAGGTAAACCGCACCGGTCTGGCGCGCCAACTCGCGGGCAATCGTGGTTTTGCCGGTGCCGGGCAGGCCGCTGAAGACGATAAGCATGCTTGACTCTCGATAAGGTAGGGGCGGTTCAGGGTATCCTCCAGTTCCCCCACCGGTCGACCCCAGGACAGCCCATGACCTTGCCGTTCACAAAAATGCACGCCCACGGCGACGATTTCATCATCATCGACCGCCGTGGCCTGGACGACCCTGTCACCCCCGAGGTCGCGCGCCAACTGGGCAATCGCCACACCGGCATCGGTTTCAATCAATTGGCCGTGGTGCTCGACTGCGAAGACGCCGCCGCGCGCGTCAAATTCTGGAACCCCAACGGCACGCCGCTCGCAACCTGCGGCAGCGCCACGCGCGGGGTGGCCGACCGCTTGATGCATGAAACCCGCAGCGATTCGGTTGTGCTGCGCACCGACCGGGGCCTGCTGACCTGCGTGCGGGTAGCGGATCGCCAAGTGTCGGTCAACATGGGCGAGCCGTCGCTGGACTGGGCGGCGGTGCCGCTGGCCGAGGCCATGGATACGTGTACGTTACCGCTGGCGGGCAATCCGGCGGCGTGCAGCATGGGCAACCCCCATTGCACGTTTTTCGTGGAGGACATTGCCGCCATCGATGTGGCCGCTGTCGGTCCGGCCCTGGAAATTCACCCGTTATTCCCGGCCAAGACCAATGTGCATTTTGTGCAGGTGCTCGACCGTGGGCATATCCGCCTGCGCATCTGGGAACGTGGCGGCGGCGTGCCGTTGGGGTCCGGTTCGTGTTGCTGCGGCGCGGTGGTCAATGGCATCCGGCGCGGTTTGCTGGATGCCACGGTGCAGGTGCAGTGCGACGGCGGTACGGTCACGGTGTGTTGGGACGGGCAGGGCGGTGTGGTCTTGACCGGCAGTGTGGAGCCGGTGATGCAGGGCAGCGCCTACCTGCCCTGAAATGTCACCGTAAAGCAGGTGCCGTTGGTGGCGCAGGAACTCACCGCTACATCGCCGCCATGCACCTTGGCCAACTCCCGCACGATATACAGGCCCAGGCCCACACTGCGCACGTCGCTGCCCTGGTCGGTGCCACGGGTCATGGGCTCGAACAGCCCGTCCAGCAGCGCTTCGGGGATCGCCGTGCCGTGGTTGTGCACCGACACTGCGCAAGCGCCATCCCCCAGGCGCGAGGTAATGGTGATTGGCCGTTGCAGGTCGCCATACGCCACGCTGTTGGCGACCAGGTTGCCGATGATTTGCTGCACACGGTCGGCATCAAGGTTCGCGTCGCCATGGCCTTCGGCGTGATGCTCCAAGGTTGCAGCGGGGAATGCGACACGCAGCTCATCCACCGCGCGATGAATCACCCCGTGCAGGTCCAGTGGTGCCGCCTTGATGGTGATGCCATGGCCGACCCGCGCCTGGGTGAAGTCCAACAGATCGGCGATCATGCGTTGCGCGCGCTCTGACGACTGGCCGATATGCCCGAGCAGTTGGCGCTCCTTGGCCGTGCGCTCGCCACGGCTGAGAAAGTCCGACGCCATGCGGATCGCCGTGAGCGGATTTTTCAGGTCATGACTGACAATCGCGACCATCTGCTCGGCAAATAGGGCGCGCCGCTGAGCGATGGCATAGGCCTCGTTCAGATCGGCCTGGGCTTGTTGCAGCGCAACTTCGGTGGCGGTTTTTTCCTGCAACAGCGCTTCGGCCAGGTTGCGCGCGTTGAGCAGCTCGCGTTCGTACTTGTCGCGGTCGGTGGTGCCGAACAGCGCCAGGTCATACACCACGGCATCGGCGTGCTCACGTTTGTTGCCGTTGAGCAGGACGGTCAGCTTTTGCCCGTCGCGGTGCAGCATGTCCAGTTTCACTTCGGTGACGCTGCCGTGCATGCGCAGCATCGGCGCCAGGTGGGTCTGGTGGAAAATTCGCCCGCCGATGGTCAACAAGTCCTGGAAGCGCCGGCCACACAGCTCGGCGACACTGAACCCCAACCACTCGCTGAAGCGCGCGTTGGCCTGCAGGATCGTGCCGTCTTCGCTGGCGACGGCCAGGGCGCAGGCGGCGTTGTCGAACAATTCAGCCGGCACAGGCAATCGCCCATGGCGCGAGGAAATCCTGCATGGCTGCCGCACAAGCCTGCGGTGCGCTCATGTGCGGGCAATGGCCGACGTTGTCCACCAGGCAATAGGTGCTGTTGGGCAGCACGCTGTGCAGGTATTCACCCACGACTACGGGGGCGATCAGGTCGTCACTTGATTGCAGGATCAGCACCGGGGTCGTCAGGCCGATCACGTCCTGGCGGTTGTCCGACAGAAAGGTTACCCGCGCGAACTGCTTGGCGATGTCCGGCTCGGTGCGGCAGAAACTGTCGCTGAGGGTTTCGCTCAATGCCGGTTGCTCGGGCGCGCCCATGATCACCGGGGCCATGGCGCTGGACCAGCCGAGGTAGTTGCTGTCGAGGGTGTCGAGCAGGTCGTCGATGTCGGCGCGTTTGAAGCCGCCCACGTAGCCGTCGGCGTCGATATAGCGCGGCGACGGGCCGATCATCACATGGGCTGCAACACGGCCAGGGACCAGGCGGTCGGCGAGGGTGCCGATCATCGCACTGACCGAGTGCCCGACCAGAATCACCGGGCCCTCGGCAAAGGCATCGATGATCTCGTTCAAGTCGCGGGCATAGCCGTCCAGCGCACTGTACTTGGCCTTGTCGAAGGCGCCGAGGTCGGAAAGACCGGCGCCCACCAGGTCATACAGCACCACGCGAAAGCGTTTCAGAAACTGCGGCGCCAGGTCGTTCCACATCGCCTGGTTGCAGCCAAAGCCATGGGAAAACACCAGGGTCGCGGTGCCGTCGCCCAGGACGTTAACGTTGTTGCGGTGACGTAGGTCCATGGGCTTCTCGGTTATGGCGTTTTGCTATGAATGCGCGCAGTTTAGCATCGCGCGTGATCACGCGTTATAGCTTGGATAAGGTAAAGTCGACACCTTCAGGAAGAAACTTCAGGTAACAAAACATGATGCGGTGGTTGCGGCAATCCGTCTTGAGTCTGCTGGTGTTGATGTCTACCGGCCTGTTTATCGTGGCCCAGGCGGACACCTCGCCCATCGGCGTGGCCCTTGACCAGCGGGTCATCGATCTCACCAACACCCTCGATGCCGACACCACCACCCGTCTGAAAGACCAACTCGCCGCCCTTGAGCAACGCAAAGGCGCCCAGGTGGCAGTGTTGCTGGTGCCCACCACCCGTGGCGCCAGCATCGAGGACTACGCCAACCAACTGTTCCGCGCCTGGAAACTGGGGCGCAAGGACGTCAACGACGGCATCCTGCTGGTGGTGGCCAAGGACGACCGCAAGGTGCGCATCGAGGTGGGCTATGGCCTGGAGGGCACGGTGACCGACCTGCTGGCCCATCGGATTATCGAAGAGCACATCACCCCGGCGTTTCGCCAGGGCGACTATGCCGGTGGTGTGGCCCAGGGTGTGAATGATCTGGTGGTGCTGGTGGACGGTGGTGACTTGCCCCAAGTCGCCAAGCCAGACCTTAACCCCCAGATCATCGCGCTGTTGCTGGCATTTATCGCGGGCGCCATCGGCGGCGTACTGCTTGCCGCCGGCAAGCTGCACTGGCGCCGTGCCTTGATCGCCGCAGTGGCGGTTACTGTGCTGCTGGCGGTTTTTGGTGGCGGCCGCGACGGGTTGATGTTCCTGCTGGTGATACCGCTGGTCATGCTGATCGGCGGCGCGATATTCGGTGCATTGTGGCTGGCGCGCGCGGTGTTTTATTGCGTTATTGGGCTGCTGGTTTACATCCTGGGGTTGGTCGTGGTGAATCATCGGTACGCCGACGTCGACTTTATCTATTGGCTGGCGTATCCCCTGGGCGCGTTGCTGGTGCTGGGGTTGTACCTGGTCCTGTTCGCGGTCATGAGGATGGCGTGGCAGCAAAGTCGCGTGGGATTTATCGCGCGGTTGCTGGCGGCGGTGGCGGTGTATGTGGCGGCGGGAATGTTGATGGAGCTTGGGCGCAACAGCTGGTTGTTTGCATTCCCTATCGCGTCGTTTGCGGCGCTGTTTATCTTCATCAAGACCAGCGGCGGGTCGGGGTCGAGTTCGGACTCAGGTTCAAGCTCGAGCTCAGATTCAAGCTCAAGCTCAGACTCCAGCAGCTCTTCCGGCGGCGGTGGTTCCAGCGGTGGCGGCGGGGCTTCGGGGAGCTGGTGACGGCGGGCTTTTTGGAGAGGGGGCAAGCCCTAATGCCCGTCAGTTAAGCTTACATCGCCTCCTGTAGGAGCGAGCTTGCTCGCGAAAAACGTCAACGATAACGCGTGCTTGCTGAATGAACGCGGCGCCTGTGAGTTTTTCGCGAGCAAGCTCGCTCCTACAAAAAGCCTTGTCTCGTTTACAGCCGCTTAGACAGAAACACGCGGCTGCTGTCCTGCGGCGCACAGGGTATTTCCCCGAACCGCACCCAGCCGTACTTCTCGTAAAAACCCGGGGCCTGGAAACTGAGGGTGTACAGCACGGCATTCAGGCAACCCCGGCGTCGGGCTTCATCCTCAAAGGCTTGCAGCAACCGGCTGCCCAGGCCTGTGCCGCGCAGGTTCTCGGGCAGGTGGAACAGATCGAGAAAGGCCATGCCCAGTGTGGTTTTGCCGGTGATGCCACCGACGATCTGCCGGGTGTCGGGGTCTTTGATCAATACCGTCAGTGGCAGGCGGTCGTTGTAGCCGGCGATACCTTCGTTGAACGCCGCGAGGCCGTTGCCGAGAATGCGCTCGGCGTCAGGGTTGGGTTGGTCGCTGATTTCTATAAGCGCTGCGGTCATCGCAAAACCCTCCGTTGGTTAAAGCGTCATCAGCATTTCATGCCACGCCATGCCGCCATGATCCGAGGGTGAAGGGCGCACATAGGTGTAGCCCATGCGGGTGTACAACGGCACATGCTGTTCCTTGCACATCAGGTGAATCGTGCGCTTGCCCATCGCGCGCATGCGCTGCACGAACTCGGTCATCAGCACCTTGGAATACCCCTTGCCCTGATGCACCGGGTCGACCACCACCGACATGATCACCACATTCGGCGCATCGGCCGAATGCCCCACCAGTTCCTTGAACGCCTCGTCCGACATCACCACTTCATGGGCGCAGCCGCCGTTGATAAAACCCACCACCTCGCCATCGGCTTCCAGGATCAAAAAGCCTTGCGGGTATAGCGCAATGCGCGTGGCGATCTTTTCCAGGGTCGCGGCTTCGTCGCCCTCGTAGGCGGTGATTTCAATCGCGTAGCAACGGGCAGCGTCGGCGGGGAGGGCGTTGCGTAAGGTGAGGGCGGGCATGGGCGTTTCCTGGGACGTTGAGCGAAAGGCCACATCATAACGGCCTCGCTGGGACTCTGCGCTGAACACAGAACAAAATGTGGGAGGGGGCTTGCACCCAATGCCGGTCAGTTAAGGGACAGAACGGGCAACCAGTCACCTGTGGCGAGCGGGCTTGCCCCGCGTTGGGCTGCGCAGCAGCCCCAAAACCAGGTGCAGTGGAGTGCCTGATACACCCCCTTCCTCTTCATCAGAGGCGCTTCGCCCCCCAACGCGGTCGGTGCGACGATTCGACAAGCCCGCTCGCCACAGATTTACCACTCGCCGTCGGGGTTGCAGTTGGCGTGTATTCCGATGAAAAAACCGCTGCCGCGCTGACGCACCGACTGTAGGAGCCGGCTTGCCGGCGAAAAGCCCGAGGGCAATGCGCTTATTCAGAATGGCCGCGTCATCGTTGACGATTTTCGCTGGCAAGCCAGCTCCTACAGGGGGGCTTGTTCAGTGGAGAAAGTGGCTTCGCAAGGTTTCGATCACCTGGCCAACCGACGGCCCGTGGACCGGTGGATGCATCAGGCTTTCACCAAACTCCCGCCACACAAACAGCGTCAGTTCCGCGCCATCGGTGAGCGTTTTTGCCAGGTCCTGCGAACCCAAACCCTGCAACCGCCGATAACGCTCATCCCGCCAGAATGCTTCCTCCACCCAGTCATACACCGGGATGAAATGAAAGTGCAGCGGGAACCCCGGCATATGCCCATAGCGGCTGATATACAACCACTTGGGCTTGAGTTGCGCGTCCATGACCCGCTGGGTTTTCGCCAGCAGTCCACCCAGTTCGGCCAACGCTGCCTCCGGCATATCGGCGAGGGAGTCAATCGGCGCCTTGGCACCCAGCATCAGGTAACCCGGCAGCTTCGAAGCCAGGTGATGGTTGAGCAGCCAGTGCTCGGTCTCAAGCAGGATGTAGGCGGGGTCGATCTGCATCAGCACGCGTCCTTGGGAGCAAGGTGGGCAGGATAACAAGCACGCTCGCCTGTATCCCACAAAACCACGCGATCTGTGTCTATCGCGCGCGTTGTCAGGTCGATAGCCTCACGCCACGTTAACTGACGACCGAGCACACCATGGAACTCACTGCTGTCCCGTTTGGCATCACCGACTGGTCCACCGTCGAACCCGAGCTTCACCCCGGCGTCAGCGGCAGTGCCTCATGGCGCACCTGCCACTTCGGCACCACCCGCGTGCGTAGGGTCGATTACAGCCCCGGCTACCTGGCCGATCATTGGTGCAAGCGCGGGCATGTGCTGCTGTGTCTGGAAGGCGAGTTGCAGACGGAGTTGGAAGACGGCCGCCGGTTCACGCTGACGGCGGGGATGAGTTACCAGGTGGGCAATGACATGGAGGCGCATCGTTCCTCGACGAGCGTCGGGGCGACGCTATTTATCGTGGATTGAGGAGTGATCTTTGTGGCGAGCGGGCTTGTCCCGCGTTGGGCTGCGAAGCAGCCCTGAAACCTGCCGACGAGGTCTGTTTGAAGGAACTTCATGATCTTATTGGGGCTGCTTCGCAGCCCAACGCGGGACAAGCCCGCTCGCCACAAAAACAGAAACAGCCACAGAAACAGGCACAACCCCCCAATCCGCTGCATCAATGCATCTTGCTATGGTCCATGCCATCCAGCCCACGCGCCTTGGCCTGAACCTCAACGGTCTGCTTCTCGCCCTTGGCGTTCTCCACGGTCAACGTCAGCGGCACCTGGTCGCCTTCCTTGATCTGACCGGTCAGGCCCATCAGCATCACGTGATAACCGTCCGGGTCGAGCTTGACCGCCTTGCCCGCCGGCAGGGCCACCGAGTCCACCGGGCCCATGCGCATCACGTCGTCCTTCATGCTCATCTCATGGATCTGCACGTCCTTGGCGACCGGCGAGGCCACGCTGAGCAGCTTGCTGTCGCTGTCGGCGGTCACGGTCATGAACGCGCCGCTGGACGGTTGGCCCGGCACCGAGGCGCGCACCCAGGCGTCGGTCACTTGCACCTGGGCGCTGGCGTGGGCGGCGAAACCCAGCAGGGCGAGGCTGAGGGTGAAGCGCTTGAGGTGTTGAACGGCAGTCATTAGCAGACCTCCATGACGGTGAGCAGGTCTTCTGCGCACTCTTTAGCGGTAAGGGATGCCTGCAACCCCAGGCGCAGGTTGCCACGGGTGTCGAAGACAAAACTGGTGGCCGTGTGGGACAGGGTGTAGGTGTCGCCGGCGGGGATCTTTTCATAAAAGATCCCGAACTCCTTGGCGGCCACGGCGATTTCTTCCGGGGTGCCGTACAGCGCTTCAAAGCTGGGGTCGAAGGCCTTGACGTACTTGTCGAGAATCTCCGGCGTGTCGCGTTCCGGGTCCAGAGTGATAAAGATCACCTGCATGATCTCGCCGTCACGGCCCATCAGCTTCTTGGCCTGGGCGGCGCGGGCGAGGGTGGTCGGGCACACGGCCGGGCACTGGGTGAAACCGAAGAACACCACCGGCATCAGGCCACGGTAGGAACTGAGGGTGACAGTGTCGCCCTCGGTGTTCTTGAGCTTGAAGGTGCGGCCCATGATCTTGTCGCTCAAGTCCTTGCCGTACTTGAAGTTCAATTTCGGGCTGTTGTCACAACCGGCCAGCAGGCCCAGACCCAACAGGCCCATGCCGGTCAGGACCTTGCGGCGGGTGAATAACGTACTCATCAACTGTGCATCCTGTGAAACGCCCGCATTGCGCGAAATCAACTCGGCAGGCTTTGAAAAGGAGTAAAGAAGGAGGGCGCCAAGTCTACCAACCCTGGCCAGTCCGCGTAATCTGCGACGTTCTGCCACAGGGGCACGCCGCGCTTCATCCTTTTGCGGCTCTGATGGTAGAGTCGCCGCCATGAAATTGAGCCACCCCGACCGTTCCCTGATCGTCTGGACCCTGTACTTCTGCGTGCTGATGAACCTGTTCGTGTGCGGTTTGGGCCATGGCCAGATGATGGGCCAGCAGCTCAACGGGATCGGTGGCGCGTTCTGCGCGGTGGATGGCAAACAGGCGCCACTTTCCGACAAAGGGCTGGGCGCGCCGTCTTCCAGCAACATCTCGAACTACTTTGCCTGCCCGGTGTGCAACGCCTTGACCGTTGCGCTGGTGTTCCTGATCGGCCTGGCCTGGCTGTTAGGCCTGGGGCAAACCCCGCGCCCGGCCCATGAACGGCGCAACAAGGCACCGCCGCGTTATTCCTGGCCCTCGGCCAACCCCCGCGCATCCCCCGCATTCTGACGTGTGCCTTGGGCCCCCTGTGACCAGGGGGCGTTCTATCGTCACGACTGTGAGTGCGCTTTATGAACCATCACTTGCCTGCAGGCGCCAGCCGCCTGGTCAGCCAGGCGGCCCGTCGCCCGCGCGCGGAACCGGCACGCCCGGACTACCCCAGCAATGCCCGCTGCTTTGTGCACCTGGATGCGCGCCTGTTGCCGTATTGGCACACCCTGTTCGATGTCTGCCCGATGCTGCTCAAGCTCGACCCGCCCGAAGGCCTGAACCTGTTTCGCAGCTTTATGACCTGGGCCTATCGCAACCGCCCGGCCCAGGACTGGACGTATCACTTGAGCGTCTGTCGTTGGCTGCTGGGCTCGGCGTATCGCGCGCAGATTGGCGACGAGCCCATCGAGGCCTTCATGGCCGCCGCCGCAGCGCGCTGGATCAGTACCGATCAGAGCCCTGCGCTGGGCATCGTCCTGGCGTGGCGCGGGTCGAAGGTGTTCGATTGGAAGGACGCTCGGTTCGCGGCTGCCGAACAACAGGTGCTGCCCGCTCCAGCGTGGGAGTTTGCCTGGAGCCCGCTGACGCACCTGGGCGAATTCAACCGCTGGTTGCCGCTGCCGTGAACCGCGCTTGATCGGCATCAAGGCCACGGCCTGCGCAAGTCCGCACACTGAGGGTCCTCACTGGCCGGTCCCTCTGCGAGGCCTCCATGCTCTACCTCCTGTTGCTATTGGCCCACCTGTTCGCCGCGCTGATCTTTATCGGCACGGTGTTTTTCGAGGTGCTGATCCTGGGGCACCTGCACCAGCACTTGCCGATTCGGGTGATGGTGCTGGTGGAGCAGGGCGTCGGCCGGCGCGCCCGGGTAGTGATGCCGTGGGTGTTGCTGGTGCTGTTCGGCGCCGGGCTCGGCATGGTCTGGCTGCGTTACCTGCCGGCGTTGGCGGCACCGTTGGCGTCCTCGTTCGGCACGTTGCTGGGCCTCAAGTTGATCCTGGCCGCCAGCGTGTTGCTGCACTTTCTGGTGACCATGGCGCGGATGAGCTGGGGCAAGGTCAGCGCGCGCTATAGCCGCTTCATTCACCTGAGCCTGTTCGCGCACATGGTCGCCATTGTGTTGCTGGCCAAGGGCATGTTTTACCTCAGCTGGTAACGACCTTGATGCATATCAAGGTGCGCCGACCAGTCGCACCGGACAATGCACCACCGCCGCCCGCTCCGGAGTCCGCCATGCGCACCCATCTTCATCCCACCCGCTTTCGTCAGGGCCAGGGCGTGCTGGACCTGGCCTGCGATGCGGACACGCGCCGCTTCCATGGCGGTGTCGGTTCCCTCGACCTGTTGCGTGCCCTGCGCGACAGTCGGCAGCGCCAGCGGCCCCTGGCGTTGAACCTGCAGTGGCCGGCGGTTGATGGCGGCGCCGACTACCTGCGCAGCCTCACCGAGGAAATCCAGTTGATCGGCTGCCAGCTCGGTCCGCGCCAGCCGGTCGAACACTTTCACCTGCGCGGCACCACGCCGACCATCGAGCAGGTGTGTACGTTGCTGGAACACCTGCACAGCCGCTTCAACTTCCTCGACCACGACCGCGGCGACTACCGTATCGACCTCGACCCCTGGCACACCGACTGGGCCACCATGGGCCTGCTGCGCGACCAGGGCTTCAACCATGCCAGCATCGGCGTGCCCGACGTCAGTCGCGAGGGACCGCTGTGCCAGGCGCGCTACCAGGACCCGGCGCCTATCGAATCGCTGGTGGATGCGGCGCGCACCTTTGGCTTTCGCTCGGTGAACATCGACCTCGGCTACGGCCATGCCTGGCAGACGCCGGCCAGTTTCGAGCTGAAACTGGCCAGCCTGATCGCCCTGGAGCCCGACCGCCTGCAACTGTTCGATTACGCCCAGCCACCGGTGCGCTACCAGGGCCGGCAACCCCAGGCGTTTTGCAGCGCGGCGGATAAGATCGTCATGCGCCGCAGCGGCTTTGAACACCTCACCGCCGCCGGGTATCACTACATCGGCCTGGGCCAGTTCGCCCGCGCCGACGATGACCTCAAACAGGCCCAGGAGCGCGGTCGCCTCAGCCGTAACTGCGAAGGCTTTACCCTGCACGGTTACTGCGACCACATCGGCTTCGGCCTGGGCGCCATCAGCCAGATCGACACATTGTGCGCGCAGAACACGGCGGTTCTGCCGCACTACCGTGAGCAGCTGGCCAGTGGTCAACCGGCCACGTGCCGAGGCTGGTTTCGCGAGGCGGCCGACCCGGTGCGCCTGCATGTCGCCGAACGCCTGGCCTGTGACCTGGAACTGAATATCCAGGCCGTGGAGCGCCGTTACGGCCTGGTGTTCAGGCGTTATTTCGCCAACCTTTGGCCGCTGCTGGAGGCGTTGCACCGCGACGGTCTGCTCGAGTTGTCGCCTACGTTTATCTGGCTGCTGCCTGCGGGCCTGCCCCAGGTGGATGGCATCTGCGCATTGTTCGAACGGGCGGTGCTCGCCACCCCCGTCAGCGCCAACGACGAGGTGATCGACCATGACGGCGTTTGAATTCGACCGTGCCCTGGTGCACAAATACGACCGCCCGGGGCCGCGCTACACCTCGTACCCGACCGCGCCGCAGTTCAACAGCGCGTTTGCCCTGGACGACTATCACCAGGCCGTGCGCGCCAGTCACCAGCTCACCGCGCCCAAGGCGTTGTCGGTGTATATCCACATTCCGTTCTGCCAGAGCCTTTGCTACTACTGCGGCTGCCATAAGATCATCACCCGCAAGACCCACCGCGCCGTCGAGTATGTGGCGTACCTCAAGCGCGAGATCCAGATGCAGGGCGCGCTGTTCGAGCGCTCGCGACGCCTGACCCAATTGCACCTTGGCGGCGGCACACCGACGTATCTGGACGACGCGCAACTGGCCGAACTGATGGCCTGCCTGGCGGACAACTTCAGCCTGGATGACAGCAACGCCCATGAGTTCTCCATCGAGGTCGACCCGCGCACCATCAGCGTCGAACGCATCAACACCCTGCGCCGGCTGGGCTTCAATCGCCTGAGCTTCGGCGTGCAGGACTTCGACCCCGACGTCCAGGCCGCCGTCAATCGCCAGCAAAGCGAAACGCAGATCCTGCAACTGGTGGCAGCGGCCCGCGAGGCACGCTTCAAGTCGGTGAGTGTTGACCTGATCTACGGCCTGCCCCTGCAAACCGTGGCCAGCTTCGACGTGACCTTGAGCAAGCTGATCGCCCTGCGGCCCGACCGCGTGGCCGCCTACAGCTACGCACACTTGCCGAGCCAGATCCGCGCCCAGCGCATGATCCGTCCCGAAGACATGCCACCGCCGGCACGCAAGCTGGAACTGCTGGAACTGACCATCCGCCGCCTCACCGAGGCCGGGTATGTCTACATCGGCATGGACCATTTCGCCCTGCCCGAAGATGAGCTGGCACTGGCGCGCGTCAATGGCAGCCTGCAACGTAACTTCCAGGGCTACTCCACCCATGCCGATTGCGACCTGATTGGCCTGGGCGTATCGGCCATCGGCAAGGTCGGCGACAGCTACAGCCAGAGCGTCAAGGAGCTGTCCCAGTACTACGCGCGCATCGATGCGGGCATGTTGCCGGTGCAACGCGGTTACCGGCTCAACCCCGATGACGTACTGCGCCGCGAGGTGATCAACGGCCTGATGTGCGACGGCCGCGTCGATGTCGTCCAGGTCGAAGCGGCCCACGGTATTCGTTTCAACGACTATTTTGCCGAAGCGTTGACGCAGTTGGACGAGCAAGTGGCGGACGGGCTGTTGCTGGTCCGGGACGACGCACTGCAACTGCTGCCCAAGGGCCAACTGATGGTGCGCAGCGTGGCCATGGCCTTCGACGCCTACCTGGGCGGCGCCCACAAAGGCCAATTCTCCCGCACCGTCTGACCGAGCACGCACCCCGATAGCAGTGTGTCAGCCAACACCTCTATCAACTGTGCCGCCGCCATCGAAGCCTCGCTGAAGCTCGACATCTCCCACAGGGGATCAGCGGTGCCCACGAGATCTACAGCCGGGCAACTTCCCACCTGCCAACCGAGCTCAAATGTGGGAGGGGGCTTGCTCCCGATGGCGGTGGGTCAGCCAACACCTCTACTAAGCATGCCGCCGCCATCGAAGCCTCGCTAAAGCTCGACATCTCTCACAGGGGATCAGCGGTGCCCACGAGATCTAGAGCCGGGCAACTTCCCACCTGCCAACCGAGCTCAAATGTGGGAGGGGCGGTGCGACGATTCGACTTGCTCCCGATAGCGGTGGGTCAGCCAGCCCCTCTATCAACTGTGCCGCCGTCATCGAAGCCTCGCTGAAGCTCGACATCTCCCACAGGGGATCAGCGGTGCCCATGCGCTCTACGACCTGGCTGCTTCCAGCCTGTCACCCGTGTTCAATGCGACGTCCCTTCCGCAAACTCCACCTTATTGCCCACGTTGTACTTGCCCGACGGTTTATTCATAGGGATACGCTTCACCTCCTCAAGCGTCCGGCTGTCATACACAATCAACGCCCCCTCCGTGGCCCAGATGCTCAGCACCACATACCGCCCATCCCGGGTGAATTCCACGTGGGCCGCCGTCTTGCCCGGCATCGGCCGCAGGGTGTGGGCGATCTCCAATGTCTGCTTGTCGATCAGATGAATCGCATCATTGTCTGGCCCAAAAAACACGTCGCTCCACACATAGCGCGAGTTCACATGGCTGCGCATGAAAAAGCCCGGTCCAAGGGTGGGGATCTGTTTGATCAGGCTCCAGGTCTTGAGGTCGATCACCGAGATTTGCCCCTTGCTGATATTCGGCGTGGCAAATACCCATTGCCCGTTGCGTTGCCAATACGTCCCCGAACCCAGGTGCGGCATGCCGGACAGCGGGATGTCGGTGACCACGCGGCCGCTGTCCAGGTCGATCACCTGGCCGCCGCCGGCCTTGCGTGAGGTGGCGATCAGTTGCCGGTAATCGGGCGAGAACGAGAAGTCGTCGAGCACGTCCTGGGCCTGGATACGCCGGGGTTCGAAGCTGGGGCGGGCAGCGGCATAGGACAATTCCCAGACCTCGTTCACATCCTTGAGCGCGACGATAAAGCTGTTGCGCGGTGGCGCGGTGTACACCGCACTGACCCGTGAGCCAGTGTCCAGGGTCTTGACCAGCGACAGGTCCCGCGCATCCAGCAGCACCAGGTTGCCCGGCAGGTAATTGCCCGCCAGCACCCAGCGCCCATCCTTGCTCACCGCCAGGTTGCGGGTGTTGAGGCCCACGCGGATCTCGGCGATCAACTTGAGGTTGTGCAGGTCGTATTGGCTGATCCATCCGTCCCGCGAGGCGAAGTACACAAAGCGTCCGTCCGGGGAGAATTTCGGCCCGCCGTGTACCGCGAAGTGGGTGGGGAAACGGTCCAGAACGGCAAAGGTGTCGCCGTCGAGAATATCCATGTGATGGTCGCCGGACTCCACCACCACAAACAGGTTGAGCGGGTCGGCGTGATGCTGTGGCGTGCTCGGCAATTGGCGCAGGTCCGCCAGCACGCTGTGGCTGGTGCGGATGTCATGCTCGTTCCAGGTCGCCGGTGAGTCAGGCGGCTGTTGCAGAAACTGCGCCAGCCCATCCATCTGCGCGGCGCTCAGTTGCGGCGCGAACGCGGCCATCTGGCTGGCGGGCCGGCCGTGTTCGATGACCTTGCGCACTTCTTCCGGTTTGATCCGCCCCAGGCTTTCCGGGAGCAGCGCCGGGCCGGTGGCACCGATGCGATTAAGCCCATGGCAGCTTTCGCAATACTGGCGGTAATCCTGCGCTGGCGTGCCGTGCGCGGCCGTCGCCCAGAGCAGCGGCACCAGCAGCAGGCGTTTCATATCGCCACCGCTTCACGGGCCGGTGCCAGGCTGGCCGGGAAGTGCAGGGCGGCGCCGGCAAACAGGCTGACGACGTGGCCAATCACTGTGAGGGTGGGCACGCCCGGTGCACAGTCGGCGGCCAGGGTGGGCAACTGGCGCAGGGTGCCACGGGCGACGTGCTGGTCGGCGCGCGCGCCATTGCTGATCAGGGCGGCCGGTGTATCCCCCGGCAAACCGGCCGCCACCAGATGTTCGGCGATCAGCGCCAGGTTCGACAGGCCCATGTAGAACACCAGCGTCTGGCTCGGCTCGGCCAGGCTGGCCCATGGCAGTTTCAAGGCGCCGTCGCGCTGCAGGTGGCCGGTGACGAAGCGGCACGAATTGACCAGGTCGCGGTGGGTCAGCGGGATACCGGCATAGGCGCTGCAGCCGGAGGCGGCGGTGATGCCCGGCACCACCTGGCACGGGATACCGCGCGCGAGCAGGTACTCCAACTCCTCGGCGCCGCGCCCGAAGATAAACGGGTCGCCGCCCTTGAGGCGCACCACCCGTTGGCCCTCGTCGGCCAGCTCGGCGAGCAGTTCGTTGAGTTGATCCTGGGGCAGGCTGTGACAACCGCAGGCCTTGCCCACGTAATGGCGGGCGCAGGTCAGTGGGATCAGCGCGAGCAATTCGGCGCTGATCAGTCGGTCGAACACCACCGCGTCGGCCTGCATCAACAGGCTCCAGGCGCGCAGGGTCAGCAGGCGCGGATCACCGGGGCCGGCGCCCACCAACGCGACTTCGCCGGGGTGCAAGGGACTGTGCAAACTGGCCGGCAGGCCAGTGGAGTAGTGGGCAGTTGAAGTGTGCATGAGACGTCCTTGGTTCTTCATCAGGTAGGCGGCCCCCGGTTGTGTCACCGGGTGGTCGAGCAAGGGATCAGGGTGGGCGGCTGGCAGGCAATCTCGGCGTCGCTGAAGTAGCAACCGGGGTCAGGGCCCCAGAGGTCGCCATCGGCCCAGGCGCGGGTGCGCGTATTGCCATTGCAGATCGGCAGCCAGCGGCACTCGGCACACCGCCCGCCGAGGCTGCGCGGGTGTTCGCGCAGGCGCAGCAGCAACGGGTCGGGCTGCTCCAGCCAGAGCTGGCGGAAGGTGCTGTTGCGTACATTGCCCACCGACTGCTGCCACCAATAGGTGTCCGGGTGCACCTCGCCGGTGTTGTCGATATTGGCGATGCCGCTGCCCGAGGCATTGCCGCCCCAGGCATGCAGCAGGTGCTCAAGCTGCGGGTAATGTTCGGGCAGGTGCTGGTGCACCCATTGCAGCAACAGCACGGCGTCGGCGTCGTTGTTGCCGCTGACGAAATCACTGTCCACGCCGTGTTGAATATCGCTCCAGGCCTGCTGGAAAATCAGCGCCATGGCCTCGCGGCTCATCTGCCGGTGCGCATCCAGTTGGCGGCTGCGTTTGCCACGCCCGCTGTAGTTGAGGTGTGACAGGTAGAACTTCTGCACGTCATAGGTGCGCATCAGCGCCAGCAACTGCGGCAGCTGCCCATGGTTGTCCTGGGTCAGGGTGGTGCGCAGGCCTACGCGAATCCCGGCCTCGCGGCACAGGCGAATGGCGTGCATGGAGCGCTGGAAACTGCCGTGCAGTTGGCGAAAGGCATCGTGGGTCGCTTCCAGGCCGTCGATGCTGATGCCCACGTAGTCGAAGCGGGCGTCGGCGATCTGCTGGATGTTGTGCTCATCGATCAGCGTGCCGTTAGTCGACAGTGCGACGAAAAAGCCTTTATCGCGGGCATAGGCGCTGAGCTCGAAGAGGTCTTCGCGCAGCAGCGGCTCGCCCCCGGACAGGATCAACACGCGAACCCCGGCGTCGTGCAAATCGTCGATCACCCGCAGCGCTGCCGGGGTGTCGAGTTCATCGCGAAACACGCTGTCGGCGCTGGTGGCGTAGCAGTGCTTGCAGGTGAGATTGCAGCGCCGCAGCAGGTTCCAGATCACCACCGGCGGCCGCTCACTGCCAGGGGGCGAGGTGCGCGGCGGCGGGCATTGACCGGCGAGGGTGCGCAGGTACTGACTGATTCGCAGCATGGGCTAATCCTTTGAGTGCGCCGGCGTCAGGCGCAGGCCGGTCTTTTTCAGGATGCGGCTGCTCACCAGCATCTCGTCGGCGTGGCAGGCATCCCCCAGCAGGAAACGCAGGTGCTCACGGTAGCTGTCGATTTCTTCGCGGCTGCGGCCATGCACCATGGCGAACAGGTTGTAGGGCCAGTCCGGGCGCCGGGGGCGACGGTAGCAATGGCTGACAAACGGCTGGGCGCCGATCAGTTCTCCCAGGCGCGGCATGTGCACATCGGCCACGTCCCACACGGTCATGCCGTTATGCCGATAGCCCAGGCGGTAGTGGTTGGGCACGGCGGCGATACGCCGGATCGCGCCTTCGGCTTGCAGGCGCTTGAGCAGGTCGAGGGTCGATTCGACGCTGATGCCCAACTGCTCGGCGAGCCAGGCCCAAGGGTCCTCCACCAGCGGCAGGCCGCTTTGGGTGAGGGCGACCAGGTGCAGGGCCAGGGTGTTGTCAGACCGGGAAATACAGACCGACATGGTAGGTGTGCTCCTTCGGCAGATTGAGCACCGCCAACCCGGTCAGGGCCTCGATGCGCGATAGGGTGGCGGCCAACTCCTGCTCGGTGGCGCAGGCCAGCACGAACCACATGTTCCAGCGGTGTTCGCGGCGGTAGTTGTGGGCCACCTGGGGCAGGGCGTTGAGCTGTTCGGTGACGGCGTCAAACTGCGCTTCGGGTACAGCCAGCGCGGCCAGGGTGAAGGCGCCGCCGAGACGCTCGATGTCGAACATCGGGCCAAAGCGCGTGAGCACGCCGTCTTCGAGCAGGGCATACAAGCGGTCGAGCAGTTCACTCGGATGGCTGTGCAGTTCCTCGGCCACCTGCTGCCAGGGCTGGCGCACCAGCGGCAGGCCGTGTTGCAGGCGGTTGAGCAATTGCCGATCCCGTTCATCCATGGGCCCATACCTGCGATGGCGGCGGCGCAAAACGCCCACCGCATTGTTTGAAGGCGCGGGTGCTGAACAGCAGTTGGTGGGGCAGGTCGCTGAGCAGGTGCTGCTCCAGCAACGCCTGGATCTGCGCCTCGACCACCGCGCGCTCGCGGCCGTGGACCATGCAGAACAGGTTGTAGCGCCACTGCGGCAGACGCCGCGGGCGCTGGTAACACAGGTTCACGCCGGGCGCGCGGCCCAGGCGCGCACCGACTTCATCGACCAGCGCATCCGGCACATCCAGCACCAGCATGGCGTTGGCCACAAAGCCCAATGCGCGGTGGTTGAGCACCAGGCCGACGCGACGGAACAGGCCCTGGCCATGCCATTGCTGCATCTGTTGCAGCACCTGATCGTGGTGGGCGCCGATCTGCTCGGCGAGCTCGTCGTAGGGCCGCGCGACGATGGGCAAACCGCGCTCCAGGCACTGGCGCAGATCGAGCATCTGCTCGTGGTTCAGTGGCGCGATCACGGCTGCTCTCCGAGGGAAAATCCAAGGTCGATGCGATAGGCGGTGAGCATCGGCAGGTCCAGGGGAGTGAGGCCGGTGTCTTTCTCCAGCTCGTCGAGGATTTGCTGCAGGTGCTGGCGATGGGGCCCGGTGAGCACGAACCACAGGTTGTAATGATGCTCGCGGGCATAGTTGTGATTGACCTCCGGGTACTGGCTGACGCGCGCGGCTACTTGTTCCAGGCGCTCGATCGGCACTGCCAGGGCCGCCAGGGTGCTGGCGCCGGCGCGGGTGTGTTCGAACACAGGGCCGATGCGCGACAACGCGCCGGCCAGTTCCAGGCGTTGCAGGCAGGCCATCACCTCGGCCGCGCTGCAGCCCAGTACCTGGGCCATTTCGCGGTAGGGCTCGGCGCACAGCGGCATGCCGTGCTGGAAGCGTTCGATCAATTGCTGGCTGAGCGAATCAAGGTCCATTTCAATACCCCATTTTTTGCGCGCGCAGGCTGAAGAAAATCCCGCTGGGACTCTTGGCCGGTAAGGTTTTCAGCAGGGTCAGGCGGTACGGGTCCCACACTTGCAACTGTTCGCCATCGCGCACCGACAGCCACAGTTGCTCGCCGCGCCCGCTGAATTCCATGTGCAACACGCCGGGGCCGGGACGCAGGTCGGCGACCACCTGGTGGGTTTCGGTGTCGAGCACCTGCACCCGGTCGTTGTCCGGGTAGGCGAAGTTGACCCACAGCTGGCGCCCGTCGGGGCGTGCAGTGACAAAGATCGGCTGCCCGGCCACCGGGATCGACGCCGTCTGCCGCCAGGTGCGCGCGTCCATCACCAGCACCTGGTGACGTCCCACCGCCGGCACGAACGCCTGGTCATCGGCGACGGCCCAGCCCTCCAGGTGCGGCATCTTGTACACCGGCAGCTTGGCCTGGCCGCGTCCATAGTCCTTGAGCACGCGCACCACGCCGCGCTCCGGGTGCCACAGGTCGAGCTGGGCCATGCCGTCTTCACCGAACAGCCCAGCCATGTAATAGCGGCCGTCGGCGGTGATCAGCGCGTCATAGGGCTGCTCGCCGACGTCCTTGAAGCGGGTGATGCGCGGCGGGTTGCCGTGGCTGAAGTCGGCGCTCCAGATCTCGCCGGTGTCGAACAGGCTGAACACGAAGCGCTGGCCGGGCGCATCCACCAGGCCGACCACCCGCGAGCGTTTGCCATCGGCCATTGCGGTCGCGGGGATGTCGGCGATGAGGGTCAGGTCTTCTGCATCGAACACCTTGACCCCGCCCGGCACGTAATTGGACACGGCGATCAAGCGCCCATCCTGGCTGATGGCGCCGCCGATGCTGTTGCCGCCTTGGACGATGCGCCGCTCGATGCGTTGGCGCAGCAGGTCGATCTTGGTCAGCCCGCCATCGCGGGCAAACACATAGGCATAACGCTGGTCGCGGGAAAACACCGCCGAGGCGTGGGACAGGTCGCCCAGCCCCTCGATACGGGCCAGTTCGGTCATGCCGGTGCTCTCGATAATCTGCACGCTGCCACTGGCGCGTTCGATCACCAGGCCCAGGTCGCCGCTGCCGCGCAACGCAGGTTGGGCGCAGGCACCCAGCAACAGGCACAGGGATAACAGGGTGGGACGCATCATGGTGGGGGGCTTCCTTGCAAAAGGCGGTCGACCAGCCAGGCAATATCGCCGGCACTGAGCAGCGGGCCCCAACCAGGCATGGCGCGGGCAGGGCGGCCGTAGGTCACAGTGGCGATCAAGCTGTCGCGGCTGTGGTCGGCGAGGGCTTGCGGTGTGAGCGCCGGGCCCAGGCCGCCGGTGAGGTGCAGGCCATGACAGGCCCCGCAATCCTGGGTCAACAGGTGTTCAAGGCGGGCAGCGTCCGGGGTGGCCGCTGCCCGCGCGGGAATCAGCAGGAGCAGCGCCATGGCCGTACCGATCATCGATGCTTGCATGGCGTGCTCCTTGTGTTTATTTCAAGGTCAGGACCCAATCGGCCAACACCTTGGCTTCATCATCGGTGACCTGGTTCGGCGGCATCGGGACCGGTCCCCAGTTGCCCTGGGTACCGTTCTTGATATGGCTGGCCAGGGTCGTGGCTGCGTCTTTCACACCGGCATTCTTGGCGGCGACGTCCTTCAAGGCCGGCCCCACCAGTTTGCCGTCGATCATGTGGCAGCCCACACAGGGTTTGCTGTTGAACAACCCCGGGCCGTCTTGTGCCAGCACCGGTTGCAGGCTGAGCGCAGCGGCGGATGCCAGCAGTGCGAGGAGCATATTTTTCATTCGGTGACCTCGTGTTGATGGGGCTCAATAAATGTCGTGTTGGGTGTTGTAGACGTTGAATTTTCCAGTCGGCGTGATCAGGCGCTTGTCGCGGATCACTTGCTTGAGCTTCAAGGTCTTGTCATCGATCACCACCAGCGCCGACTCTTCGGTCTGGCCGTTCCACACCGAGAACCACACCTCGTCACCGGCCTTGTTGTATTCCGGTTGCACCACCCGCAGCGCGCCTTGCTTGATGCCCGAATACTCGGCAATCGGCAGCACGGTGTAGCCCTTGTCCAGCTGGTTGATGTCGAACACCGCCACCGACTGGCTGAGCTTGGCGTCGGGGTTGAGGGTGGTGTCGACATACAGGTGATGGGAGTTGGGGTGGGTCTTGATAAACAGCGAACCACCGCCCTGGCCCTTGAGGGATTCCACCTGTTTCCAGGCGTATTGCGGGTGCTTGACCGGATCGGTGCCGATCACCGAAATACCGCCGTCGCCCAAGTGGCTGGTGGCCCATACCGGTCCATATTTTGGGTGATTGAAGTTGGCGCCACGGCCAGGGTGCGGGGTCTTGCCGACCTCTACCAACGCGGTGAGCTTGCGCTCCTTGGAGTCGATCACCGCGACCTTGTTGGAGTTGTTCGCGGCAGTCATGAAGTAGCGGTGGGTGCTGTCCCAGCCACCGTCATGCAGGAACGGCGCGGCGTCGATGGTGGTGATGGTGAGGTTCTTGATGTCCTGGTAATTGACCAGCATCACCTTGCCGGTTTCCTTGATATTGACGATGAACTCCGGCCACTCGTGGGAGGCGATGATTGCCGCCACGCGGGGTTCCGGGTGGTATTCCTGCTTATCGACGGTCATGCCCCGAGTGGACACGATCTGCTTGGGCTCCAGGGTTTCGCCATCCATGATGGTGAACTGCGGCGGCCAGTAGGAACCGGCAATCGCGTACTTGTCTTCATAGCCCTTGAACTTCGAAGTCTCCACCGAGCGGGCCTCGATGCCCACCTTGATCTCGGCGACTTTGGTCGGCTCCAGGGGCCACAGGTCGATCATGTCGATCTTGGCATCGCGGCCGATCACCAGCAGGTAGCGGCCGGAAGCGGAGATACGCGAGATATGCACGGCGTAACCGGTGTCGATCAGCTTGATGATCTGCTTGGTGTCGCCGTCCACCAGGGCGATCTTGCCGTCGTCGCGCAGGGTGACCGAAAACAGGTTTTGCAGGTTGAGGGTGTTCAGTTGTTTTTTTGGCCGGTCTTCGGGCTTGACCAGCACTTTCCAGGTCTTGAGGGTTTCGGCCATGCCCCATTCCGGCGGGGTGGGCGCGGTGTGCTGGATGAACGTGGCCATGCTGGTGATCTGCGCCTTGGTCAGCGCATTGGACGTGCCCCAGTTGGGCATGCCGGCCGGAGAGCCGTAGGTGATCAGCGCTTCCAGATAAGCCTGGCCACGGGCCTGGGTGATGTCCGGTGTCAGCGGCTTGCCGGTGGCGCCTTTGCGCAACACACCGTGGCAGCCGGCGCAGCGTTCGAAGTAAATCTGTTTGGAGGCGTCGAACTCAGCCTGGCTGATGTCTGGCGCGCCGGGGCTTTTCACCATCCCGGTCGGCGTGTCGCCGTGGGCGTTGATGGGCAATGCGAGGGCCAGGGCGCAGCTCAGGCTGGCAAGACTCAGGACCCAGGGTTTTCTGTTGCGAGTCAGCATTCCATATCTCCTCAGGCAAGACCTTTGCGATGCCCGGCGAAGGCGGGGTAGAGCGCAGGTTCTTAGTGCCAGGCAAGACTATGTTGCAGTGGCGCGATGCTCGCTTGACGGCGATCAAGTTTGCCGTTGTACGTGCTTGCCAGGTTGTCGCAGGGGCCCTTAGCGTGGGGGCCGAACCCGTTGCGAGTACGCGTGATGACCGAGCCCTTCTACCAACCACAGGACAACGAACAGCAGCTGTTCGAACACGCCTGGCGCCACCACCTGCCGATGCTGATCAAAGGCCCCACGGGCTGTGGCAAGACGCGCTTCGTGCAGCACATGGCGCATCGCCTGAACCTGCCGCTGTACACCGTGGCCTGCCACGACGACCTCAGCGCCGCCGACCTGCTCGGCCGCCACCTGATCGGCACCGACGGCACCTGGTGGCAAGACGGCCCACTGACCCGCGCCGTGCGCGAAGGCGGGATCTGCTACCTCGACGAAGTCGTCGAAGCGCGCCAGGACACCGCGGTGGTGCTGCACCCGATTGCCGATGAACGCCGCGAACTGTTCCTGGAGCGCACCGGCGAAGTGCTCAAGGCGCCGTCGTCGTTCATGCTGGTGGTGTCGTACAACCCCGGCTACCAGAACCTGCTCAAGGGCATGAAACCCAGCACCCGCCAGCGCTTCGTGGCGATGCGTTTTGGTTACCCGCCGGTGGCCGACGAGGAACGCATCGTCGCCCGCGAGGCCGGTGTGGATGTGGCGCTGTCCGCCCAGGTCGTGCGCCTCGGCCAGGCGTTGCGTCGGCTTGATCAGCATGACCTGGAGGAGGTGGCTTCGACGCGGCTGCTGATCTTCACCGCACGCTTGATCGGCGCCGGCATGAGCCCGCGCGAAGCCTGCCTGGCGTGCCTGGCCGAACCGCTGAGCGACGACCCGCAGACCGTCGCCGCGCTGATGGACGTGGTGGATGTGCACTTTGCCTGAATCGCGCCGGCTGCCAGGCGACCTGGCGATGTGGTTCTTCATCCTCGCCGAGCTGTCGGTGTTTGCGATTCTGATCCTGGCATTTGCCGTGACCCAGGTGCTCAAGCCCGAGCTGTTTGCCGAAGGGCGCGCACAACTGCATACCTCGACCGGGTTGGCGATGACCTTGAGCCTGCTGACCGCAGGCTTGTTGGCCGCGTTGGCTGTGCAGCAGGTGCGTTTGGGGTATTCGCGCCGGGGCGCTTTCTTATTGTGGGGGGCGTTGTTGGTGGCGCTGGTGTATGTAGGGATCAAGCTCACCGAGTATGCCCACCTGGGCGCTGCCGGACTGGGCCTGGAGCACAGCACGTTTTTTACCTTGTACTGGATACTCACGGGGTTTCATTTCCTGCATGTGCTGCTGGGGATGGTGATTCTCGGGTGGCTGGCGCTGGCCTGCTGGTGCGGCGGGCTGTCAGTCGACGGGCTGGAGTCGGGGGTGCTGTATTGGCACATGGTGGATCTGGTGTGGGTGGTGCTGTTTCCGTTGGTCTATGTGATTCGCTGAGGTGGGTATGACGGATTCCCGGATGCTGATCCTGTGTTGGCTGATGTTGGTGGTGCTGAGCGTTGGCACTGTACTGACGGGGGCCTCCGGGTTGTGGTGGGGGGTGTTGTTGCTGGCGGTGGTCAAGGGGTGGGTGATTGTGGATGGGTTTATGGCGTTGCGGCGTGGGCCAGTGTTGTGGAGATTTTTGATGCTGGGGTGGGGGGTGGTTGTGGTCGCTTTACTGAGTACATATCCGTTATTTGCGTAGCGGCTGCTTACGAGGCTCGGTATGCCCTCACTCCAGATCAAAAGCCAAGCCGCGGCGGCCTTAGAGCCGACCGGTGTTGGGTCTGGTGTACTCGGTTAAAAATGTGGGAGGGGGCTTGCCCCCGATGAGGGAGTGTCAGTCACTTATTTTTTAACTGACCCGGCGCTATCGGGGGCAAGTCGAATCGTCGCACCGCCCCTCCCACATTTGGATCTCCACATATCAGCTAGACCTCGGTCTGCTTTTGCTCTGCTTTTGCTCTGGCTTTTGATCTTGATCCTAGGCGCCCCGTCAAACACGCTGGCCGAACGCAGGCTTGAATCCGTGGGTAACCCGGCAGGACGCCGG
>NZ_JAFLXD010000045.1:0-52310 GCF_019891415.1 Pseudomonas sp. SH10-3B
TCTCGCTCGCGAAGATCGTCAACGATAGCGGGGGGCATCTGACTCCCCGTGGCGTTCTCGGGCTTTTCGCGAGCAAGAACTAGGCGTCCCCCTCGCTCCTACAGAAAGCACAGCGTTTCACAGAGGTTTTTGAAATGAATGTTTTGATCATTGGCAGCGGTGGCCGTGAACACGCCCTGGCCTGGAAAGTTGCCCAGGACCCACGCGTCCAGAAAGTTTTCGTCGCCCCCGGCAACGCCGGTACCGCCATCGAAGCCAAGTGCGAAAACGTCGCTATCGACGTGCTGGCCCTTGAGCAACTGGCCGACTTCGCCAAGAAAAACGTCTCCCTGACCATCGTCGGTCCGGAAGTCCCACTGGTTGCCGGTGTCGTGGACCTGTTCCGCAGCCGTGGCCTGGATTGCTTCGGCCCCACCGCCGGCGCGGCCCAACTGGAAGGCTCGAAAGCCTTCACCAAGGATTTCCTCGCGCGCCACAAGATCCCGACTGCCGACTACCAGAACTTCACCGAGATCGAGCCGGCCCTGGCTTACCTGCGTGAAAAAGGTGCGCCAATCGTGATCAAGGCCGACGGCCTGGCCGCCGGTAAAGGCGTGATCGTCGCCATGACCCTGCAGGAAGCCGAAGACGCCGTGCGTGACATGCTCGCCGGTAACGCCTTTGGTGATGCCGGTTCGCGCGTTGTCATCGAGGAATTCCTCGATGGCGAAGAAGCCAGCTTTATCGTGATGGTCGACGGCAAGAACGTGCTGCCGATGGCCACCAGCCAGGACCACAAACGCGTCGGCGACGGCGACAGCGGCCCGAACACCGGCGGCATGGGTGCCTACTCCCCTGCCCCGGTGGTCACCGCCGACGTGCACCAGCGCGTGATGGACCTGGTGATCTGGCCAACCGTGCGTGGCATGGCCGACGAAGGCAATGTGTACACCGGCTTCCTCTACGCCGGTCTGATGATCGACAAAGCCGGCAACCCGAAAGTCATCGAGTTCAACTGCCGCTTCGGCGACCCGGAAACCCAACCGGTGATGCTGCGCCTGCAATCGAGCCTGGTGCTGCTGGTGGAAGCCGCATTGGCCCAGGCCCTGGACAAGGTTGAAGCGCAGTGGGATCCACGTCCGAGCGTCGGCATCGTGCTGGCCGCCGGAGGTTACCCGGCCGACTACGCCAAGGGCGATGTGATTGAAGGCCTGGACGCGGCGGCTACGCTGGAAGGCAAGGTGTTCCATGCGGGCACCGCGCTCAAGGACGGCAAGGTTGTCACCGCCGGCGGTCGTGTCCTGTGCGCCACCGCAATGGGCGCCAGCGTCGACGCTGCGCAGCAACAAGCCTACAAGCTAGCGGCAAAAATCGACTGGAAAGGCTGCTTCTACCGCACGGACATCGGCTACCGCGCCATTGCCCGTGAACGTGGCGAAAGCCAGTAACACTAGCTATCCGTTCGGTTAGGCAAGGGCCTCTGGCCCTTGCCGTATACAGGCCTCCCCGCGCATAGTTAACCGTGCATCAACCTACGAAGGGATTTCGCCGTGCGCTGGCTCAGGATCGCCATAGGTTTTACTGTCAGTCTGCTGACACTGCTCTGCTTGTTTCCGGCCCAGGCCGCCGCGCAAGGCAGTGGCTGGGCAGTATTGCTTGATGAACAGGCTGACCTGCAGCTGAGCGACATCCGCTCCTCGCGCTACACCAATCAATTCAGCCCCATCGAACTGGACCGCATTACCGCAGCGGCACCGGACGGCGCGTTGTGGGTACGTTTCAAGCTGCAGCCCGGCAAGCACGAGCAAGTGCTGCGGATATTCGCCCCGGACCTGTCGCACCTGAACCTCTATGTGCTGGACGGCGACTCCCTGGTCGAGCAGCAAAGCACTGGCACCCGCCAGCCCCAGGCGGAACGCCCATTGCCCAGCAGCGACTTCATGCTGCCGATGCCACAGAGCCCAAAGCCCCTCGACGTCTACCTGCGCCTGGTCTCGGAACACGAACTGCGCCCCTATATCACCCTGGAACCGGCCGTACTGGCCGCTGCGGACCAGACCCAGTCACTGATCTACGGCCTGCTGTTCGGCTGCCTGCTGATGCTGATCCTGCATAACCTGACGCGCTTCGCCTACCATCGCTCGCGCAGCAGCCTGTGGTTGGCGGCCTGCGAACTGCTGCTGATGCTCAGCCTGGCGCTGCTGCTCAACCTGGTGGGCCCTTGGTTGCCGAACTGGCACGCGGTCCAGACCCCAGGGGCCTACCTGGCCCTGCTGCTGACCGCGCCGTGCGGACTGATGTTTGCCTATCGCTTCTTCATGCCCCTCGGTCCGCACCCGCTGAACAAGCTGTTGATGGCCGACATCCTGTTTATCGTGCTGTGCGGCCTGTTGCTGTTGTTCGTCAACACCCTGCCACTGAACATCATCACCTACGCGCTGGTGGCCCTGGCCGGCCTGAGCATGCTGTTTGTCTCGGCGTGTCACTGGCAGAAAGGCTACCGCCCGGCGCGCTTGTTCGTGGCAGGCATGGTGGTGTTCAACATCGGTACGCTGATCATCCTCCCGGCGTTACTGGGGCTGACGATGGTGTCGCCCCAGGGTCTGATCGTGACCCTGCTGGCCTTTATCTGCCTGAGCGGCCTGTTGATGAGCCTGGCCCTCGGCGAGCGCCAGCGCGCCATTGTCGAAGCCCGCTTCAGCCTCAGCCGCGACCTGGCCGCGAGCAATGCCGAGATCGCTGCCAAGGCCGAATTCCTGGCGAAGATCAGCCACGAAATCCGCACCCCCATGAACGGCGTGCTGGGCATGACCGAACTGCTGCTGGGCACGCCGCTGTCGGTGAAGCAGCGCGACTACGTGCAAACCATCCACAGCGCCGGGAACGAACTGCTGACGCTGATCAACGAGATTCTCGACATCTCCAAGCTCGAATCCGGGCAGATCGAACTGGATGACGTGCAGTTCGACCTCAATGCGCTGATCGAAGACTGCCTGAGCATCTTCCGCGCCAAAGCCGAACAGCAGAATGTCGAGTTGATCAGCTTTATCCAGCCCCAGGTGCCGCGCGTCATCAGCGGTGACCCGACACGCCTGCGCCAGACGATGCTGAGCCTGCTGGAAAACGCCCTGCACAAAACCGACGAAGGCGAAGTGCTGATCGTCGTCGCCCTGGACGACCGCAGCACCAAGCCGCGCCTGCGCATTGCCGTGCAGGACAGCGGCCTGCCAATGGAAGCCGCCGAACGCGAAGCCTTGCTGCACAGCGAACTGCACAGCAAGAATTTCCTCTCGGCGACCCGTTTGAGCGGCCACCTGGGCCTGGTGATCGCGCGCCAATTGATCCTGTTGATGAACGGCGAATTCGGCATCAAGAGCGGCAGCCATCAAGGCAGCACGCTGTGGCTGACCCTGCCGCTGGACCCGGAACGCCTGGAACACCCCACCTCCGACCTCGATGGCCCGCTCAAAGGCGCGCGCGTGCTGGTGGTGGACGACAACGACACATGTCGCAAAGTGCTGGTGCAGCAGTGCACGGCCTGGGGCCTGAATGTCAGCGCGGTACCGTCGGGCAAAGAGGCCCTGGCGCTGCTGCGCACCAAGGCGCACCTGCGCGATTACTTCGATGTGGTGCTGCTGGACCAGAACATGCCCGGCATGACCGGTATGCAACTGGCCGCGAAGATCAAGGAAGACCCGAGCCTGAACCACGACATCCTGCTGATCATGCTCACCGGCATCAGCAATGCGCCGAGCAAGGTCATCGCGCGCAACTGCGGGATCAAGCGCATCCTCGCCAAGCCGGTCGCCGGTTACACCCTCAAGACCACCTTGGCGGATGAGTTGACCCAGCGCAGCAAAGGTGGCGTGCAGCCCCGCGCGTCCCTCAGCGCCCCGGCGGCGGTAATCGTGCCCAGCGATTTCAAGATCCTGGTAGCCGAAGACAACAGCATCTCCACCAAAGTGATTCGCGGCATGCTCGGCAAGCTCAACCTCAACCCGGACACGGCCAGCAACGGTGAAGAAGCGCTGGAGGCGATGAAGGCCCAGCGTTACGACCTGGTGTTGATGGACTGCGAGATGCCGATCCTCGATGGTTTCTCGGCCACCCAGCAACTGCGCGCGTGGGAAGTCAGCCACCAGCGCATTCGCACGCCGGTGGTGGCGCTCACCGCGCATATCCTCTCGGAACACAAAGAACGCGCACGCCAGGCCGGCATGGACGGGCATATGGCCAAACCGGTGGAGTTGTCGCAGTTGCGTGAGCTGGTGGAGTACTGGGTGGCGCAGCGTCAACAACGGCCTGAGCACGCGTCCTCTTGATCTGAAATGTTTTCCCCATGTGGGAGGGGCAACCCCCTCCCACATTTGCTCTGTATCGCCTGTTAGACTCTCCACACTTTCCCCGCCCGCGAGCCACCCCCATGCTCCACGTGTTATTCAGCGTTTACCTGAAGATGCTGGTGCTCTACAGCCCGTTCTTCGTGCTGTCCTGCTTTATCAGCCTGACCCGTGGCTATTCCAGCAAAGAGCGGCGGCGCCTGGCCTGGAAAGTGGCGCTGGCAACCCTGGTGTCGAGCGTGTTGCTCTACCTGTTCGGCCGGGTGATCTTCAGCGTGTTCGGCATCACCGTGGATGCCTTCCGCATCGGTGCCGGCAGTGTGCTGTTTATCTCCGCCCTGGGCATGGCCCAAGGCAAGTCGGCGGTGCAGACCGACAACGTGCAGCAGGACGTGACCATCGTGCCGCTGACCATCCCCCTTACAGTCGGCCCCGGCACCATTGGTGCGCTGTTGGTCATGGGCGTCAGCCAACCGCACTGGGACGACAAGCTCACCGCCATCCTCAGCATCGCCCTGGCCAGCCTCACGGTGGGCGTGGTGCTGTACCTGTCCAACCGTATCGAACGGATTCTCGGTGACCAAGGCTTACAAATTGTCAGTCGGTTAATGGGGTTGTTCGTATGCGCCCTCGCCGCGCAGATCATCTTTACCGGCGTGCGCGGTTACCTGGTGCCTTAGATACGGTACTTGGCAATCGCCAACTGCACCTTGTCGCCCGCGCTCTCGCGCATCAGTTGGATGGTTTTTTCGTTGACCACCGAGGTATTCAGCACCAGGCAGGTTTGCCCACTGAAAGCCTCGAACGAGGAACTGTCCCATTCCAGGAACGGCAGCCCCACCTGTTTGCTCACGCCCTGGGTGCTGTAGGTCACCAGCACCATCATCAATTCGCCGTCCGTTTCGGCGCAGGACGCCAGGCCGAAATCACCGCCCTGATGCACCGTGCTGTTGCGCTTGAACAGTTCGAAAGAGCTCGGTTGCTGCTTCAGCGCTTCCAGTGCATCGGCCGCCAGCTTCGGCAGCGCCGCGATCAACGGCGCCGAAACCGAGATTGTCGCCAACATCGCGCTGATGATATTCAGTGCGGCCAGTTGCACCGTCAGGCCCTTGCCCGAATGAGAGACCCGCTCGAAACTGCTGCGCACCGGCAGCCAGCCCAGACTGATCATCACCTTGATAAATTCGTCGTACCAGGCCTCGGTACCTCGGTGGATTTTCAATACATCGCTGACGTAACTGCTGGCCAGCAGATAGCTTTTGCGGATGTACTCCCGGTTCAGCCCGGACAAGCCCTCGGCAAACGAAATCACACTGTTGTTGACCACCGCCGCGTTGCTGTCGTCCTCCGTGTCGAGCGGCAATGAGGGCTGCACGCCTGGCGCCCTGGATAATGTGTAGGCGGCAATCAACTTGCGCCGTTTTGTGTTGTTGATCCTTCTGTGATGTCGCTCCATGTTCGGTTCTCCACAAACACCCCAACGCGGGGCTTGTGTCCACACTAGTCCAGTCACCGGCGGCTCTTCCAGGCCACAAACATCGCTTGCCGGCCCCCGGCAAAAAACGCTGCCCAGCAATGACGGGGCGCGCCTCCAGGCCTTCCGGCTTTCGTGATTCAAAAAAGAAAAAGCCCCGAGCGACAACAGATCATCACCCGTTGTCATTCGGAGCTTTCGTGCGGCCGCCCAGGCGTTTTCAGGACGTGGGCTTTTCGCCGTACCAGCGCGGCGTATAGACCCATTCACCGCCACCGGCGCGAGGGAATGTGCAGGTGGTGGATGAGCCGATCAACACCATGGTGCGCATGTCGACTTGGTCTGGCGTGAGTTGCCCCAGGGTGGTGACGCGCAAAGTCTGGCCCGGACGACCAATATCGCGGCCGAGCACCACCGGGGTTTCAGGCGTGCGGTGCTGCGCGACGATTTCCAGGGCGCGCCCCAGCTGCCACGGCCGCGAACGCGAGATCGGGTTGTAGAACGCCAGGGCCAGATCGGCCTGGGACGCAAGGTCCAGGCGCTTTTCGATAATCGACCAAGGCTTGAGGTTGTCCGACAGCGACATCACGCAGAAGTCATGGCCCAGCGGCGCACCGGCCTGGGCGGCGGTGGCCAGGGAGGCCGAAACGCCCGGCAGGATTTCCAGGTCAACCTGGTGCCACGCCGGGTCGCTGGACTCGTGTAACGCCTCGATCACCGCCGCAGCCATGGCGAAGACGCCGGGGTCGCCGGACGACACCACCACCACCGAGCGCCCCTGCGCGGCCAGCTCAAACGCGTGGCGGGCGCGTTGCATCTCTTCGCGGTTATCGGTGCAGTGCTGTACTTGGTCGTCACGGAACGGTCCGGCCATGCGCACGTAGGTTTCATAGCCCAACACATCGGTGCAACGCGCGAGTTCGGCCTTGACCGCCGGCACCATCAACTCGGCGGCGCCAGGGCCCAGACCGATCACGGCGAGGCGACCACGGCGGCGGCCGACCTGGGCCAGGTCCAGAGGCTGCTCGGCAACGCTGATGGCGATGTCTGCGCCTGGCGTCACCTCGGCAAAGCGCAGCGGCACACCCAACTGCAACGCGGCTTCATGCAGCGACGCTTCGGCCATCTGCCGATCACTGGCCAACAGGCAGGCCAGGGATTGCACGGCGATACCCGCCTCGTGCAACGCCGTGCGGACACGCTCCGCCAACTG
Organism: Pseudomonas sp. SH10-3B; assembly: GCF_019891415.1. NCBI lineage: Bacteria > Pseudomonadati > Pseudomonadota > Gammaproteobacteria > Pseudomonadales > Pseudomonadaceae > Pseudomonas > Pseudomonas sp. SH10-3B. The sequence continues at coordinate 7,007 of NZ_JAFLXD010000045.1, forward strand.
CGCACCCGGCTGGCAGGTCACGCACACATTCTTCGGATAAATCAGCAACTCGTTGGCGGCGGGCGCGCGCTCGGCATTCCCCACATGGATGGCTAAATGCGCGTGCTGGTCCTGGGGCAAATTCGCCTGATCCAACCACGGCGCCGCACCTTCGATACGCACGCTTTCGCCGGCCAGCAGGTCCGAGACAAAGCGCTTGCCCAGCTCCAGATCCGCCAGTTCATAACCCGCAGGCGGGTTGAGCAGGCAGGTACCGAAGCGCAGCTCGCCACTGGTGGTGATCGCCGCAGCAACGCCTAGGGCCGCTGCGATGTCACGCGCCATGACGTTCACACCACCAAGGCCACCGAGCAACGGCACCACGGCGCTGCCATCCTCCGCCACAGCCAGTACGGCCGGCTCCTCGCCCTTCTCCAGCAGCAGCGGCGCCAGGGTGCGGATCACGATGCCCGCCGCACACAGGGCGATCAGCGGCGAGCCCTGCTGGTACAGCTGACGCAGGGTCGCGCCAAATTCGCGGTAAGTCTGGTCGGCACCTTCAACTCGCCCGACCAGTCCGTGGATCAGTGCGCCAGGGTAAACCTGCTGGATCCTGCGCGCGGTGGCCAGGCTGCCCTGGCCCAGAATGACAATCTCCGGGTTCATCAACCTTGCCACCTTTCACCCGGCACGATGATCAGCGAGAAGTACGGCGAAGACATCGGCTCCACCTGGTCCAGCGGCACGATTTTCTGGTTGGCCATGGTCGCGCGCTCCACATACAGCGCGCGCTCGGCCAGGCCAAGTTCTTCGAGGACCTGGCGCACCTTGGGGAAGTTGCGCCCCAGCTTCATGATCACCGCCGCATCGGCATCTGCCAGGCGGCGCTTGAGGTCTTCATGGGGCAGCACCCCCGACAGCACCGACAGGCTCTGGTTGCGATACACCAACGGCGCGCCGAGTACCGAGGCGCCGCCGAGCATCGAGCACACGCCGGGGATGACCTGGGCTTCATAGCGCTCGGCCAAACGGTCATGCAAATACATATAGGAGCCGTAGAAGAACGGATCACCCTCGCAGATCACCGCCACATCGCGACCGGCGTCCAGGTGCGCGGCCACATCGACACTGGCGGTGTCGTAGAAGTCGCTGATCACCTGTTCGTAGGACAGCGGCGCCGGCAGCGCTTCGGTGGTCACCGGGTACACCAGTGGCATCAAGGTTTGCTGAGGCACCAAGTGGTCTTCGATGATGCCGAAGGCGTTGCCCTTCTTGCCCTTGGCCACGAAATACGCCACCACTGGCGATTCGCGCAGCAGGCGCAGGGCCTTGACGGTAATCAACTCCGGGTCGCCGGGGCCGACGCCCAGGCCGATCAAACGTCCGCGTGCCGGCATTATTCGACCTCCGTGGCGAGCGCATTCACCGCCGCGGCGGCCATGGCACTGCCGCCCAGACGGCCCTGCATAATCACAAACGGTACGCCACGGCTATCCGCCGCCAGCATGGCCTTGGATTCGGCAGCGCCGACAAACCCGACCGGGAAGCCGAGGATCAACGCCGGTTTCGGCGCGCCGGCATCCAGCATCTCCAGCAGGTAGAACAGCGCCGTCGGCGCATTGCCGATCACCACCACGCTGCCTGCCAAGTGCGGACGCCACAGCTCCAGGGCGGCGGCGGAACGGGTATTGCCCAGCTCCCGTGCCAGCTCCGGCACGCTGTCATCGCGCAGGGTGCAGATCACTGGGTTGTTGGCCGGCAAGCGCGCACGGGTCACGCCTTCGGAGACCATCCGCGCATCACACAGAATCGGCGCGCCAGCGGCCAGCGCATCGCGCCCGGCCTTACCCGCGCCGTCGGAGAACTGCAGGCCATCGATGGCCTCGACCATGCCGCACGCATGAATCACCCGCACCGCGAGTTTCTCCAGGTCGGCCGGGATGCGCTCCAAGTTGGCTTCCGCGCGAATAATGGCGAAGGAGTTGCGATAGATCTCCTGACCGTCGCGGATGTAATCAATCATCGGTGTTGCTCCGTGGGCGAGCGCGCAGCAAGGCGCCTGCCGCTTCAATGGAAAGAGTGCGCGCGTGCAGCCGGCCAAAACCGGGTTGGGCTGCCTCGCGAAAATAGAGGTCGTAGTGGCCGGGGCTCACCGCCAGCAAGGTGACCGGCGCAACGTGCGCGGCGGCGCAGGAGCGCGAGCAGCCGGACAGGTGCACGTCATGGCCGGGATGCAGCGCGGCCAATTGCACGGCGTCGGCCTTGGTGTCGGCGAGGGCCTTGCCGCAGCCGCTGGAGCCGGTGCAGGCGATCATGTGCGCCAGGGGTTGGTCGACTGAGCAGAGAAAGCCCAATTGCTCCAGGTGTTGGGTCACGGCGTGGGGTTTTTCGACGTTGGGCAGCAGCACACCTTGCCAAGGGGTGAAGCGCACTGTGCCGTCGCCATGTTCGTCGGCGAGTTGCGCGACGCCCTTGAGCATCGTCGAATCCAGGCGCCCCAAGGGTGCGATGGCGGCGACATAGAATTGATTGTTCTGCGCTTGCGGATACGTTCCGAGGTGCAGCAACGCGCCGCTGGGCGGGCGTTTGAAGCCGTCGACCGGCAGCAACGACAGGCTGAGGCGGCTCAGCAACTTATCCACAGCCAGATGGCGCATGCGGGTTTGTTCTGGGGTGGCGAGGTCAAGAAACGCCTCCAGCACCGCCACCACCAACGCATGACCCTGCTCCAGCGGTACGGCGGCCAACGGTGCATCCAGTCCTGGACACCCTGCCAGGCCGAACGCGAGGAGCGTCTCGCCATTGCGTACGAACGCCGACAGCCACAGATCATGATGATGTTCGAGCATCGCCAAGGCTTCACCGCCATCCAGTTGTACGGCGAACTTGGCCGACAGCTCATGGAAACGCGGATGATTTTGCAAGGTGGCGAGTATCTGCTCGGCCAGCGGCCGGGTGTCGAACAGCATCTGCGGATCGATACCGGCGCTGGGGCTGAGCATCAGGTTGCGGACGTCGTCGCCAGCAGCGTTACTCGGGCCCAGGTCGGCAGCCAGCAGCATGGCAATCAAGGCGTCTTGCTCGGCACCGATCCCACGTATTTGCAAGTTGGCACGATTGGTCGCCTCGATCACCCCGCCCGCGTAGGCCTGGGCTGCATCCGCCACGGCATGGGCCTGGGCGGCGCTGATCGAGCCACCGGCCAATTTGATCCGGCAAATACCGCCATCCAACGCCTGGACGATACGCAGCAACCCCGGACAAGCCGAGGGGCGCAAGGTATTCACAGCGGGCGTTGGGTTCACGGGGCTACCGGTTGACGGGTAAAGGCGCGGTATTATGCCTGCTTTGTCCGGCGGCATGAAAAGCCTGCCCGTCGGATGTCGCTCAAGGAATTGATATGTCGCCCTGGCTGACGGTTGTAGGCATCGGTGAAGACGGCTTCAAGGGGCTGGGCAGGAATGCCCGGCATGCCCTGTTGCGCGCTTCGCGGATTATAGGTGGTCAGCGCCAGTTGGACCTGTTGCCGGTGTGTATTCGCGGTGAGCGCCAGTTGTGGCCAAGCCCTTTCTCCCTGGAACCGGTACTGGCGCGGCGTGGCGAGCCTGTGTGCGTGCTAGCCAGTGGCGATCCGATGTTCTATGGCGTGGGCGCCAGCCTGGCGCGGCAGGTGGCGGCTGAAGAACTGCTGATTTTGCCGGCGCCGTCGTCGGTGTCATTGGCGGCGGCGCGGTTGGGCTGGCCGTTGCAGGAGGTGGTGACGCTGTCCGTCGTGGCTCGGCCGGTGGCGGCGATCAATGCGCATCTGGCCACCGGTGTGCGTTTATTGGTACTGAGTAATGACGGCGGCAGTCCCGCGTTGATTGCTTCGTTGTTGGCTGAATCCGGGTTTGGACCCAGCCGATTGACAGTATTTGAACACCTGGGCGGCGCGGATGAGCGGCGCATCGACGGTTTGGCTGAGGATTGGCAGCACGCCTGTGTCGCCGATTTGAACCTGGTCGCCATCGACTGCCAGGCCTCCAGCGACACACCACGTCTGTCGCGCCTCGCTGGCTTGCCCGATTCTGCCTTCCAGCACGACGGCCAACTGACCAAGCGCGATGTACGTGCCATGACCCTCGCTCGCCTCGCGCCGATGCCCGGCGAGTTGCTGTGGGACGTGGGCGCGGGCAGTGGCTCCATCGGTATCGAATGGATGCGCGCCCATCCGAGCTGCCGAGCATTGGCGATTGAAGCAGACGAAGGCCGCCAGGACCTTATTGAACACAATCGCGACGCCCTCGGCGTGCCCGGTTTGCAGTTGATTCGTGGCAAAGCCCCGCAAGCGTTGCACGGCCTTACAGCACCCGACGCCATCTTCATCGGCGGCGGCGTCACCCGCGATGGCGTGCTCGACACCTGCTGGCAACACCTGCGCCCCGGCGGTCGCTTGGTGGCCAATGCCGTCACCCTGCAAAGTGAAATGACCTTGATGAACTGGCGCGCTCAACATGGCGGCGAACTGACCCGCATCCACGTCGCTCAGGCCCAGCCGCTGGGTGAATTCGATACCTGGCGGCAGGCGCTTCCCATCACCCTGTTGGAAGTGGTCAAGCCGCGATGAAACGCATCCTGCTGCTGGGCGGTGTGACCGAAGCACTGGCTATCGCGCGCACCTTGGGGCCGGCGCATATCTACAGCCTGGCGGGTGTGGGACGTGTGCCTACCGATCTCACCTGTCAGGTGCGTGTCGGCGGTTATGGCGGGGCTGAAGGCTTGGCGCAGTTTGTTCGCGATGAACAGATCAGCCTGATCCTCGACGCGACCCATCCGTATGCGGCGCAGATCAGCCAGAACGCCGCGCTGGCGGCGCAGTTGTGCGGTGTCCCCTGCTGGGCGTTGCGCCGACCGGCGTGGCAGCCGCAGGCCGGTGACGATTGGCGTGAGGTCAGTGATTGGGCCGAGTTAGTTGCGGCGTTGAAACCGTTCAAGCGCCCATTGTTCACCTTGGGTCGCGAGCCGTTGCAGCACCTTGATGAAATCCCGCCCGAGCAGTTCTGGACGTTGCGCGCGCTGGATGTGTATCCCGGCAATGATCGCTGTGAAGTGATTGGCGCACGCGGTCCGTTTCTGCTTGAAGATGAACGCGCGTTGTTTGAACGGCGCGGGATCGATGTGCTGATCAGCAAGAACAGTGGCAGTACCGCCACCGAACCGAAGCTGGAAGTGGCGCGGGAACGGGGGGTGCCGGTGTTGGTGTTGAAGCGGCCGGTATTGGCGGCGGTGGACCGGGAGTTCGCCACAGTGGCGGCGGTCTTGCAGGCAATCCAATCTCCCTGAACAACTCAGTTCAAATGTGGGAGGGGGCAAGCCCCCTCCCACATTTTGAACTGCATTGTTAGCTGCTCGCGGCGGACACCTGCCCAACGCCGCTGTGCACCCGATCAGCCAACAACTGCGCCAGTTCGATCAACTGAGCAACGCCCAGCAATTCCTCGCGTTTCGGACCTTCCAGGTCAAACGCCAGATCGCAACTCAGCGCATTGGCCGAGGCGAGTGTTTCGCTGAGATTGACCAACAGGTCTTCGGTGCTGATGCCATCGGCCACGGTGAACAGCCGGACGGGGGGATTGGGGGTGGGTTTGATCATTGTGAAGCTCCTTAATCTAAGTGGAGCTGCCACTGATCGCCGCGATGCGATGGGGGTGGCAGCTGTGCGCAGGTTCGCGGACCGGAGATCAAGGAAGCCGGCATACCCGAAGGTATCCCGCGCACAGCCACCATAGCGCCACACAGTAGACGATAAAAAAGCGTCGACTGAAAGGAGGCAATGCTTAATCAATCCGGGCCGCGACGCCCGTCCGCTGAGTTTTCAGCGGTGTCCGGAGACTAGAGATTGAGTTTCCTACCGGCAACCTCAAAGAGTTGTCGGAAGTTTCCGTGGAACGACCTCATATTCGGGCTGCGCGGCGGATCAAGGAGAATTTACCTACATGCGTAACGGAACCCGCTGACTACCTAGAACCACATACCCTTGGCGATGATCCTCGCCGCTTTGTCCTACGGCGTAAATATGAGGTTCACATGACTAACAAACCCCGTACGCAGCACCTGACTCGACCTGCTGAAAGCACAATTATCGAGCACATAATCGCGAACCCAGAGTTCGCGCACGCGCTAAGCCTTGAGGCCGACGAACTAAAATTGGATGAACCCGAAGTCGCAGCTCGATTAAACCAATGGCTGGAAAAAGCCCAATACCTATCTGACAGAAAGACAACGTTCACAGTTTTCGACGCTGCTGACCATCTCCACACACAAGAAGAGATGGATGCTTTCCTTGAAGCCTGTCTCGAAGAAGACCCAGGCGATGGCTCATTGATCAAGGTGGCGCGAGCCGACATCGCCCGCGCGACTCGCAGGCTCAACGCCAAGCAATAGCCAAACACAATCCAAAATGTGGGAGGGCCGTTGACTTGAAGATCGGCATCCCCTCAATTCCCCGTCTATCCTCAAACCCAGCACTGCGACACCAAACCACACCACCGCTTTTTACTTATCCCCTCCGATCAGGCTAAATACCCGCCTGATCGTTTAACCCTACGGATTGTCCGCCATGGCCCGTCAACGCTTTGCAATTGCCTGGATCGCCTGCCTTGCAGTGCTGTTCAACGCCGTTGCCATGCCGATGGCCAGTGCGATGCAGCAGTCCAAGGACCCTGTGCAGCAATTGCTGTGGGGCAGTTTCTGTTCGTCCAATGGCGCCAGCCTGAAGACCATTGCCCTGGGCAAGCTGGAGATTCCGGCGCCGCAGCAGGACGATCATTCCACCATGCAGCATTGCTGGTGTTGCTCCGGCTCGGCGCCGTTGGTGGCGTTGCCGGGGCATGTGCCGCAGTTGTATCTCACGCGATTCGAGACGCTACAGCGTCAACCACACACCCCATTGCAAACCCCAACCCCGCGCCAGCAATGGCCGAGCCTTAACCCCCGCGCCTCTCCAACGGCCTGATCTTCTTCGCACATCAACTGCGTTTAGAACCCTTCTGGAGAACTGCCATGCTCAAATCATCCCTGCTTCTGGCCGCCTTGCTGCTGCCGGTGTTCAGTGCTGCCAATGCCGAAGACTACAAGGCCGGCGACCTGCTGGTCAGCAATCCCTGGTCCCAGGAGTTGCCGCCGAATGCGCCGACCGTCGCGGCGTATTTCGTGATTCATAACACCGGCGAAAGCCCGGATCGCTTGCTCAGTGTCGACACACCGGTGGCGGACAAGGCTGAGCTGCATGAGCATGTGATGCAGGGCGACTTGATGAAGATGCAGCAAGTGCCCAGTGTTGCCGTACCGGCCAAGGGTGACCTTACCTTCGCGCCCATGGCGTATCACGTGATGTTGCTGGGCCTCAAGGACCGCAGCGTGCTGGCCGATGGCAAGCAATTCCCACTGACCCTGACCTTCGAAAAAGCCGGCAAGGTCGTGGTGGAAGTGTCGGTGCAAAAAGTGCCGCCGATGGCCGGCCACGCACATAAGCCCGTCCAATAGGCTGACGTTCGATGGGCGCCCCCCGCGCCAGGTTATCTCCACACCACCGCGTGATGCGCGGCAGTTGGATCAGCCTGTTCGCCATGCTGATGATCTTTATCGGTCCGCTGATTTCCCAAGCGATGCCGATGGATCATCACGCCGGTATGTCGATGGAAATGTCCATGGACATGCCCGGCGAGCATGGCGAAGGCCACCACCCTAAAGCCCCCGACGAACATCACGCACTCTGGGCCAAGTGCGGTTATTGCGACCTGCTGTTCAGTTGCCCGGCGCTGCCTGGCAACGTGTCATTCGTGGCCATCGGCACTCCGCCGCCGGCCAATGCCCTCACCCCCGCCCCGCGCCTGGGCCATGCCCGGCAGAGCATCTTCCCCGGCGCGCGCAGCCGCGCCCCGCCCATCGCCTCGTAAGCACCTGACACCGTTACTTCACCCCGGCCGACTTTAGACAGACAGCCGCAGGCTGCTGGCCGTGTTGTTTACGATTGATTGATGGAATTTGTCATGTCCAGGTTTACTGCTGACTCCCGTTTGGGATGCACCCCTGTGCTCGCTGCCCTATGCGGCGCCCTGCTCGCCCCCCACGCGCTGGCCGATGAACACGCCGAGCACGAGCTGACCCCCACCGTGATCACGGCGATCGCCCCCAGCTCGCCGCTGACCGTGGTCACCAACCCCAAGGACCCGCGCCAACCGGTGCCCGCCAGCGACGGCGGCGACTACCTTAAGACCATCCCCGGCTTCGCCCTGGTACGCAACGGCGGCACCAATGGCGACCCGGTGCTGCGCGGCATGTTCGGCTCGCGCCTGAACATCCTCACCAACGGCAGCATGATGCTCGGCGCCTGCCCCGGCAGGATGGATGCACCGACCTCGTACATTTCGCCGGAAACCTACGACACGCTCACCGTGATCAAAGGCCCGCAAACCGTACTCTGGGGCCCGGGCGCGTCGGCCGGCACCGTCCTGTTCGAACGCGAACCGGAGCACTTCGGTGAACTCGGCACGCGGCTCAATGCCAGTGTATTGGCCGGCTCCAACGGGCGCTTCGACAAGGTCATCGATGCCGCCGCTGGCGGGCCGCTGGGCTATGTGCGGGTGATCGGCAACCAGGCCCATGCCGATGACTACAAGGACGGCAACAACGACACCGTCGCCTCCCGTTATGACAAGTGGAATGGCGACGTCGCCGTCGGCTTCACCCCGGATGCCGACACCCTGCTGGAGCTCACCGCCGGCCGTGGCGACGGCGAAGCGCGTTACGCCGGGCGCGGCATGGACGGTTCGCAGTTCCTGCGCGAAAGCCTGGGCCTGCGCTTCGAGAAATCGAATATCGGCGAAGTGCTGGATAAGGTCGAAGCCCAGGTCTACTACAACTACGCCGACCACGTGATGGACAACTACAGCCTGCGCACGCCCTCGGGCACCGGGATGATGGCCGGGCCCATGGCCTCCAACGTCGACCGCCGCACCCTCGGCGCACGCATCAAGGCCACCTGGCGTTGGGCCGATGTGCAACTGATCAGCGGCCTGGATGCGCAGACCAACGAGCATCGCCAACGCAGCAGCATGGGCATCGACACCTACAAGGATTTGCCCAAGGTCAAGGACGCCAATTTTCACAACTACGGCGTGTTCGGCGAGCTCACCTGGTACGCCGCCGACCGTGACCGCCTGATCACCGGCGCGCGCCTGGACCGCGCCTCGGCCAAGGACTTTCGGCAAACCACCGGCTCGGGGATGAGTGCACGCGCCAACCCGACCGCCGACGACACCCGCGCCGATACCCTGCCCTCGGGCTTTATGCGCTACGAGCATGACCTGGCCGACAGTCCTACCACCCTCTACGCGGGCCTGGGTCACTCGGAACGCTTCCCGGATTACTGGGAGCTGTTCTCGCCCAACACCGGCGCAGTCGGTTCGGTCAACGCCTTCGACGGCGTGAAGCCGGAGAAAACCACCCAGCTCGACGTCGGCGCGCAATACAAGGCTGACGACCTGGAGGCCTGGGCGTCGGGCTACGTCGGCCAGGTACGTGATTTCATCCTGTTCGACTATCGGGCGGGGATGATGGGCACCACCTCCCAGGCGCGCAATGTGGACGCGCGCATCATGGGCGGCGAACTGGGCGCGGCCTACACGCTGACGCAACACTGGAAAGCCGACGCCACCCTCGCCTACGCCTGGGGCAAGAACAGCAGCGACGGCAAGGCCTTGCCGCAAATGCCGCCGTTGGATGCACGTTTCGGCCTGACCTACAGCGAGGACGACTGGAGTGCCGGCGCCCTGTGGCGGGTAGTGGCGGCACAAAACCGCATCGACCAGAACAAGGGCAACGTGGTCGGCAAGGACTACGACAAGAGCGGCGGTTTTGGCGTGTTCTCGCTCAATGGTGCGTACCGCATCAACAAAAACTTCAAGGTCAGCACGGGCGTCGACAACCTGTTCGGCAAGGCCTACGCCGAGCACTTGAACCTGGCCGGCAACGCCGGGTTCGGCTACCCGGCCAACGACCCGCAAGCCATCAAGGAACCAGGGCGCACCCTGTGGACCAAGGTGGACATGAGCTTCTAAAAGCATCGGGGGCAAGCCCCCTCCCACAGTTGGAATGCACTCCACATGTGGGAGGGGGCTTGCCCCCGATGGCGGCCTGACCAACGACAAAAATTCAAGCTTTGCGGAGCATCCCTGATGACCACTCAAAAAATCTCCTTCTACAACCTGGCCTGGCGCTGGCACTTCTACGCCGGCCTCTTCGTCGCCCCCTTCATGGTGCTGCTGGCCCTGACCGGCATCATCTACCTGTTCAAGCCCCAGCTCGACCCGCTGATGTACGGCGACCTGCTCAAGGTGCAAAGCGCCGAACACGCACTGAGCGCCGACGAGCAGTTGCAACGCGCCCAGGCGGCCTTTCCCCAGGGCAAGATCAGCAAGTACCTGCCACCCGCCGACGCCACCAGCAGCGCGCAGTTCGTGATGCACGACGGTGGTCGCGAAGTGACGGTGTTCGTCGACCCCTATCGCGGCACCGTACTCGGTGAGCAGGACGCAAAAAACAACCTGCAAGCCATCGCCCGCGCCCTGCACGGCGAACTGATGATCGGCACCGTCGGCGATCGCCTGATTGAACTCGCCGCCGGTTGGGGCGTGATGCTGGTGGTGTCCGGCCTGTACCTGTGGTGGCCGCGCGGCAAAACGTCGGCCGGGGTGTTATGGCCGCGTTTCACGAGCCGTGGCCGCGTGTTCTGGCGTGATCTGCATGCCGTCGCCGGCTTCTGGGGCGCGGCGTTTTTGCTGGTAATGCTGATCAGTGGCATGACCTGGACCGGCTTCTGGGGCAAGCAATACGCCGATCTCTGGAACACCTTCCCGGCGGCGATGTGGAACAACGTGCCGCAATCCGATCAGCAGGCGCGGGTGCTCAACACCGCGACGCAACAGACCGTGCCCTGGGCCATGGAAAACACGCCGATGCCGATGTCCGGCGCCCATGCCGAACACATGAACCATGGCGCCATGCACGCCGCTCCCGCCGCGCCCACGGTGCGCTTGCAGCAAGTAATGGACTTGGCCACTGCACGTAAAGTCGAGCCTGGCTACAGCATCACCTTCCCGACCACTGCCGAGGGCGTGTTCACCGTTGCGGTGTTCGCCAACGACCCGCGCAACGACGCGACCCTGCATGTGGACCAATACACCGGCAAGGTCCTCGCCGATGTGCGCTGGGAGCACTACAACATCGTGGCGCGGGCCACCGAGACAGGCGTAATGCTGCACGAGGGTAAGATGTTCGGCTGGGTGAACCAGCTGATCGTGCTGCTGATCTGCCTGATGATTCTGCTCAGCGCCGTGAGTGGCGTGGTGATCTGGTGGAAGCGCCGGCCCCAGGGCGGCCTGGGCGTTCCGCCACTGCGCCATGACCTGCCGAAGTGGAAAACCGCAATGGTGATCATGCTTGCGCTGGCGATTATTTTCCCGCTGGTGGGCGCTTCGTTGATCGTGGTCTGGGCATTGGATCGCCTGGTGCTGTCGCGGTGGTTCGGGCAACGTGAATCCACTTCCGGCCCGATATGATTCGTCCATGCCGCAGGAAGCGTTAACGCGTAACACTTCCTGCAGACCTCAGCTCGCCGCACCCAGCGGCGAGCACCACCTTGAATTGGCGGGTTGTTTTTTATTGGCCTGATGCGCAGGCGCTAAGGCCCTGGCTTACAACTCATCCCGGTCGCGCATCCCCAGTGCTTCATCGATCTGGGTTTCTTCGGTTGAGCTGCGTGGGTCTACCTGAGCTTCCAGCAGGCGCCCCTCGTACCTCCAGAAATCATCCCGATCCAGTACAACAAGCTGTCCGCTACCGGTCAGGTCTTTCAGGAAATCACTGGGCTGAGACCCCACACCCCGCACCATGACTTCGTCTTCCATCGGCGAATAACTCGGAATGTATTTGAGTAGCGCCCCTTCGCGAACCGACACGTAAACACTTACCCCTCGCCGCCCATACGCACGTAACGCACGCATGAACAAGCTGAGGAGTGCCGGGCCGACAAAGTTGTTTATCAGCCGCTGCTCATTGGGATCGTTGCTTTGAGTGCTTGGCATGGCACTGTAGACAAGCTGGGCGGCGACCACTTGATAACCCGTCGGGAATACCGGTGCTGGCACCGGGCGGCCAACCGGCGGCACCAGCGGCTGTATTGGCCCATGGTGCCCGGTATAGAAAAGAGCCAGTTGCTGCGCCAGACCGAGACCGGCTACCTGCGGCAACGTGGCGACAAACGAGATGCGCGTGCTATTGCTCAGCACCGCAGCCAGATACTCCTGGCCCCGATACGGCGCAAGACCGCGCTGCAAACCTCGGGCCGCATCGTCGGGATGGGAAAACAGCGGACTGCAGGCCTGCCAGAGTTCATAGAAACCCTGTCCCCTGCCTGGTTGCCAATCGGCGGAAACCCGCGTCGTTCCAGACCAGACCCGGCCCTCGATCAACACGTCCAGATTGCCCTTGGCAACCAGGCTGCGCACATAGTCGAGCATACGGGTTTCACCCTGCAGCAACTGCTGGCGCAATGTCTGCAAGGTGCCGAGAGTGTCCAGTTGCTCATCGGTGCTGAGGTACTGATACCTGAGCAGCCCGCCGTCCGGGCACGACAGGTAGAATCTGAGTTTCTTGTCCTTGAGCGCGTGAAGGCAAAAGCGTAGACCCGTATCAAAATCCGTGGGCAGGAAGAATGCCTGGTGCAACGGGTCCTCCACCGGCGTCAGCAACTCACTGGTAGCGCAGAGGTAGAGACCTTCCAGGGTATACCCCTGGGGCAGCAGGCCCTGGGGGAACACCTGGCCATAGTCGCGATAGCTCTCACGCACCAGCGGCAGGCTGACCATATAAAGCCCCAACTTGTGCGACTTGAAGACGTAGCCGAACTGCACGTTCTCGCCGTGCCGGCAGTGCTCGTGGGCATAGCGTACCGCGTCCTCTTCCTGGGTGAAGAGCGGGCTGAACGGTGGGTCGGACAGGGAGTTCCTGATCCATAACGGCTCAGGCACATCGGCGTTGGCAGTAAAGGGCGTGGTGATCCGGCGTGGCGGCCCCCACACCTTGCTTCCCGTTACCACCCGCAATACACCGGCCTCGCCCACCCGGGTGACGAATTCGACCGGGGTCAGCGTGCCCTCGCGCATCTGGCGCTCGATAAGGTTGTCCAACAAGTCTGCACGTTGCGGGTGCAATGGCAGCAGGGCTTTTTTCAGCGCCCCCTCGAGGGCTGTGTGGCTACGGGTATAACTCAGCACACAGCCGTCAGTGCCTAACAGATACTCACGGGTCAGGTGCGTGTCTGGCGACTGCAGCGATGCGCTGATCACTCGGGTGGAAAGCATATTGCGGTAGACGTTCTTTTGCGTGACCTCCAGGGCAAACGGCAACTCACGCACGGGGCTGGTGCGGTAACGCGCGACAATCGTATGACCGGCTGGAAAACCTCCTGTGGGGATTACCTCATCGGGAAAAATCCACTTGGGATCGAAGTCTTCGCGCGGCACCTTCAGCGGTTCGGTGGCCACGAACAGGCCGTCCGGGCGTTTGAGCACCACGCCTCCCAGCAACCCATTATCGTGATTATCCAGGCGTGAGCAGACATGGCGCACCGCGTCATCCTGCTCCTGGAAAACCGGCCCCAGGCAACGCCGGATAAAATGCTCGTAGGGGTGCCATGTCGAGTTGTTTTTGCTTACCGGCCCTCGTCGATCCCAGCACTGGCTGCTGTACAACACCCGCAGGTCACCGGCCTTGGCGATCAGCGTGACATACCGGCGGATATCCAGGGTGCCGCTACGCAGGTTCATGCCCTGGATCGTCACATCGTCTCCATTGTTGACCGACGTGAGCAATGAAGAGGCCTGGGGTTGATAACGCAACAAGGCGCCATCGAGGGTCGACACATACACCGGCAACACGTCGGGGCCCGAAGAAGATCGCGGCAAATACCGGGCATCTTCTTCGGCACGCAACAACAACTCGGGGGTGACAAAGAACTGGGTCAGCCAGCCCTCGGAAGTCGGCAGCCCCACGGGTAGCCATTGCTGTGAATACAGCAGGCCCTTGAGTACAAACCCCTTGGCGAAATCGCCACCGGCCAGATACCCGGCGCCCCTGGAGGAGTCGCTCAGCCAACGCCCGGGCGGCTTGATCGGCAACAGCTCGCTGACCACATATTCTTCGTGTTCAGGGTGCTTGAGAATGTAGGCCGTCGCTGCCTGCGCATCCAGGTTCCTGCCGTACCAGCGCACGTGAGCATTGAGTGCCGCTGCGTCCTGGCTACTGAAGATCGCCCCAAACGCCGGGGTTTGCAGATCGACCTGGGCATACTCGAAGTTGGGCGTCCAGTCGCTGTAGACCCTGCCGCGCGGCCCCCACAACAGGCTCCTGACCAGCACTTGCAGACTACCCGCATCCGCCAGGCGGCTAACGATGTCAACCGGCTTGAGCTTGCCGGTTTCCAGGCGCTCGAAATAACCATGCTGGCCGGGCTCGCGGGTGGTGTTGCTCAGCACCAGCAACTCATTGGCTGAGCCGCTGGGGGTGTAGCCGATCAGGTTGTTCGGCGAACCGCTCAGGTAGGCCGGCAGGCGGGATTCAATCACCGCCCGGATCTCCACATCTGAGAACATTGTGGCATTGACCTCAAGGTCCGCAAGGGTCCAGTCAAGGCGCCGCTGGCGGGCCAGGTCACTCAAGGACACCGCCCCATGGGAAGCGTAGCGCGCATGAATCTCATGGCCCACCGGTGGCACCAGCAAACCACCGCCCGGTCTCGGGAGCAGCAGGTCTGAGGAAAAGCCGCCGCCATGAATGGTCACAGGTTCGGTGAACACAAATCGCCCGTCTGGCCTTTTGAGAATGTACCCACCAAAGGCCGTCCCTCGGCGAAAGCCGATCTTCTCGTGGGCATGGCGCGCGGCATCATCCGCCGTCAGGAATGCCGCACTCAGCAACGTGGTACCCGAACCCAGCGGCAGACGCTCGCCGTCATGCATCGGCCCCAGTACGTTCCATAAATCGCCCTGCTGAATGACGTCCAACTCGCCCGCACGGATCACCCGGTGCACGAACTCCAGGGACGACAACGTGCCGTCGAGCAGTGCCGCCTGGTTGCCTTTGTCGGTCACCGTCTGGCCGGCCACGGTAAACAGTTCGTTGGCAGCGTCCGCACTCGGCACCTGCCACTGCAGCAGCGCCCGGTCAGGGGTTTGCAGATACAACTTGAGCCCCAACTCGGCGATCTGCAACCTGGAGGTAGCGAGGGCCTGGGCCATGGCCTCCACCCAAACCGCAGGTGGGGCAAACCGCTTGTACAGCCAGGCTTCATTGGCCGGTAACGGACTCAGCTCGGCGGCGAACACGTTACGGTAAATGCCAACCAGGCGATAATTTGAGGGCAGTTTTGCCTGACCGTTGGCACGGGCTGGGAACAGACTGGCCAGGGTTATGCCTGCTGCAACCGGTAGGGTAGCGATATAGCTCGGGGCGTTCTGATGCTTGAGTACAAAGCCCTGGTAAGCGCCCGCCGGCATGCCATTGATATGGTTCAGGGCGATCACCGCGGCGACATGCCCCGTGTTGGCCTGCGGCGTAAAGAACGGCTGCTCCTGCACGGTACCGTTGGGGACGACCGGATCGCCGACCCGCCACCCTCTGGCGACACGACCGCGAACACCGCCCCAGACACGGTTGGGCAACACCACCCGCAGGTCGCCCGCATCGGCAAAATTCCAGATAGTCCCTTCAAACTCCGTGATCGGCGGGATCTGCATCTTACCGGTCAGTTGCTTGAGCAGCGTCTGTTCCGTCGTTGAACCACTGCTCACGTACTTAAGCAACGAGCCCTGCGGGCCCGACAGGTAATGGGCCGGGGCAAACGTGCGGTTGTCAATGACAAACGCCTGGTCGGCCGACGAAAAAAAACTGATAAATGTCGCCACTTGATCGGGAGTGAACTGAGTGAGCAACCCCTGCTCACCTTCAGAGTCCGCCGGGTGCGAGTGGTAAAAGGCGTAGCAGTTGAAGGCGGCCGGTGCAATGAAGTGGTCCTGCTCATCGGTGGCCATGATGGCGCGAAAATCAAACTGAATCGACTCACCGGACACCGGTTCCGTGGCGAAATAACGCGCGCCTTGTTGCAGCACCGCACCGCCATACTCCTTGTCGCGTCGATCGCCGATCCGGTTGTGAGCCCAGCGCGCAGCATCATCGGCCGTGACAAAGGGCGGACTCAATACGGGCTTGGGAACCCGCGAGATGGCTCGCCACTGTGGGTTGACCGGACCGAGCTTGTCCCAGATCTTGCCGGCCCGGATCACCGACAGAGCCCCGCCTGCCGCCACGCGCAGGACGAAGTCCCGAGGGCGCAGCGTACCCGCGAGCAGCGCCGAATCAATCTGGTTATCCACCACCTGACCGTCCGGCTCGACGCGAAACAGTTCAGCCTCGGCAGTCGAGAACGCACACCTGTATTGCAACAACGCCCCATCATTGAGGTTGCGATAGAAAAACAGCCGACGCTCCGGCCCCAGCAAATCCCTGGACTGGAATCCATGGTAAAGCTGGATCGCCAACTCCTGCGGGCTAAAAAAGTTACGGTACAGCCACGCTTCCTTGGGCGCGAGACGCAGGGGCACCGGGGGCCGCCCCAGATACACAGCGACCCAATGGAAGCGCTCGTGTGACACGCGGCTACCATCCGGCGTGCGCGGGAACAGTTGCTGGATGGACACCGGAACCGGCCCACCGGCCGGGGGCTCGACCAGCACATAGTCTTCTTTGTTGGCATCCTTGAGGATGAAGGTGCGCTGTGGATCGCCTTGCTGCAACACGGCCAGCAGGGCATCAAGCCCGGCGTACACGGGCCCGCAGGCCGGCAGCTCGTAGGTACGCGAGACAAAGGCTGTAAACGGCCGCCATTGTCTGGGCACTGTTCCTGTCGAGCCGCCCCACAACGCACTGGGAACCACGATGGACAACTGGCTGACGCTGGCGGCCTTCTTGAAGAAGCTCTCCGGGCTGTTATCGGCCGGGCCATCCGCATGACCGAAGTGCAGCTTTTTCTCGAGCCACACACCAAAACGCTGCTCCTCAGCCGAACCGGTGGTGACATGCTTGAGCAACCCGCCATCGGGGCCAGACAGATAAGAGGCCGAAAAAAAACCTCGCTCCAGAATATTGATGGTCAGGTCAATATCCGAAAAAAAGCCATTCAGCCCTCTGACCTGACGCTCGGAAAACTCCGGGTTATTGACTTTAAACTCATCGAACATATCGGGGTGAGAGTGGTAGTCGGCCACGCACCGATAGCCTGGTGGGTGCAGGTACTGGCCATTGCTGTCGACTTTCAGCACCTTCCAGTGATCGAAGCTGTTGCGCTCGCCCGCTATCGGCTTGGTGGCATAGAAGTAGCCGTCCGCCAGGCTCTCCAGGATCACCCCGCCATACTCCATATCGCGCCGGCTGCCGATCTGTTGATGGGCATAACGAGCCGCATCATCCATGGTGACAAAGGCCGGTCCCACTGGCGGCAGTACCGCATCCGACTTCAAGTCGCCGCCGAGCCAACCGCGTTTAGGTCGTTCCATGACATCCCCTCAAATTTGCCCTGACCAGACGCTGGCCAGGGTCGCGACGATGTTCACCGTTGGCGCGAACGCGAGGGCGCTAAATAGTTATCCAGCGGGTCACACGCACTGCCCCGTTCGGGCGCGCGCCGCGCACCAACACACAAACCAGGCCCTCACTTGGTGCAGCGCGACTTGCCTGTCCAGTCGATTGCCCGCGCAACAGCGTGGTGCAGGCACTAGGCACAGCCTTTGCAAACACTCCAGTAACCGCCGTACCTACGCCCATAAAAATGTTGAGTTCTGGAGATCGCACCATGAAGCGTCGCAGCTTGATCAAGGCTTTCACCCTGTCAGCCTCCATTGTCGCCATGGGCCTGACCTGGACCGTGCAGGCCGCAGAGACCATCAAGGTCGGCATCCTGCACTCGCTGTCCGGGACCATGGCCATCTCCGAAACGTCCCTCAAGGACATGGCGCTGATGACCATCGACGAAATCAATGCCAAGGGTGGGGTGAACGGCAAGATGCTTGAACCGGTGGTCGTCGACCCCGCATCGAACTGGCCGCTGTTCGCGGAAAAGGGCCGGCAGTTGCTGACCCAGGACAAGGTCGCCGTGGTGTTTGGCTGCTGGACCTCGGTGTCGCGCAAATCGGTATTGCCGGTGTTCGAAGAACTCAACGGCCTGCTGTTCTACCCGGTGCAATACGAGGGTGAAGAGATGTCGCCGAACGTGTTCTACACCGGTGCGGCGCCGAACCAGCAGGCGATCCCGGCGGTGGAATACCTCATGAGCGAAGAAGGCGGCAGCGCCAAGCGTTTCTTCCTGCTCGGCACCGACTACGTGTACCCGCGCACCACCAACAAGATCCTGCGCTCGTTCCTGCACTCCAAAGGCGTAGCGGATAAAGATATCGAAGAGGTCTACACCCCATTCGGCCACGCCGATTACCAGACCATCGTTGCCAACATCAAGAAGTTCTCCGCGGGCGGCAAGACAGCGGTGATTTCCACCGTGAACGGCGACTCCAACGTGCCGTTCTACAAGGAGCTGGCCAACCAGGGCTTGAAGGCCACCGACGTACCGGTCGTGGCCTTCTCCGTGGGCGAAGAAGAACTGCGCGGCATCGACACCAAGCCACTGGTGGGCAACCTGGCGGCCTGGAACTACTTCCAGTCGGTGGAGAACCCCGTGAACACCAAGTTCGTCGCCGACTGGAAAGCCTATGCCAAGAAACACAACCTGCCGGGCGCGGACAAAGCCGTGACCAACGACCCGATGGAAGCCACCTACGTGGGCATCCACATGTGGGCGCAGGCGGCGGAGAAAGCCAAGTCCACCGACGTCGATAAAGTGCGTGAAGCGCTGGCCGGCCAGACCTTCGCCGCGCCGTCGGGCTTCACCCTGACCATGGACAAGACCAACCACCACCTGCACAAGCCGGTGATGATCGGCGAGATCCAATCCGATGGGCAGTTCTCGGTGGTGTGGCAGACCCAGGAGCCGATCCGGGCGCAGCCGTGGAGCCCGTACATTCCGGGCAATGACAAGAAGCCGGACTATGCGGTGAAGAGCAACTAAGTCTCACGACAGATCAAAAATGTGGGAGGGGCGGTGCGACGATTCGACTTGCCCCCGATAGCTGAGTGTCAGGCACTGCATGTGCTGACTGATGCACCGCAATCGGGGGCAAGCCCCCTCCCACAATTGACCGCGTACGATCAGGACAATTTGTATGCCCACTGCCCTGCACCGTTTCATCCTCACGGCCCTGCTATTGCTGCCTTTGGCGGCCCATGCCGGCGACGCCGAAGACTTCCTGGCCGCCAACCCGACGCAACAAGCCAAGCTGCTCCAGGACTGGGCCGCCCAGCCCGACCCGGCGCGCATCGAGTTGGTGGACGCCCTGCAACAAGGTCAGCTCACGCTCAACAGCGAGACCAAGACCGTGCGCCTGAACAACCGCCTGCGCGGCCTGATCGATAACGTGCAAGCCAGCCAGCAACTGCTCGCCGCCGACCCCAAGGTGCGCCTGGCTGCGGCACGCACCCTGCAAAAAAGCGCGCAACCTGCGCAACTCAAATTCCTCGACCAGCAGGTCGCCGCCGAGACCAACGAGGACGTGCACACCGCCCTCAGCCTGGCGCTGGCCAATCTGCAACTGGTAGACACCGACCCGGCCGTGCGCCTGGCTGCCGTGCGCCTGCTTGGCAGTACCGGCGACCCGCTGGCCCGCACCCGCCTCGAAGCGCTGCTGGCGCCCGGTGTGGAAACCGACGCCGCCGTGCACACCGCCGCCGAGACCAGCCTGGCCCAGGTCAAACGCAAACTGATGCTGGGCGAGATCCTCGGCCAGGCCTTCAGCGGCATGTCCCTGGGCTCGATCCTGCTGCTGGCGGCCCTGGGCCTGGCGATCACCTTCGGCCTGCTCGGTGTGATCAACATGGCCCACGGCGAGATGCTGATGCTCGGCGCCTACTCCACCTATGTGGTGCAACTACTGATGCAGCGCTACGTGCCGGCGGCCATCGAGTTCTACCCGCTGATCGCGCTGCCGGTGGCGTTCTTCGTCACCGCCGCCATCGGCATGGCCCTGGAACGCACGGTGATTCGTCACCTGTACGGACGGCCATTGGAAACCCTGCTCGCCACCTGGGGCATCAGCCTGATGCTGATCCAACTGGTGCGCCTGGTGTTTGGTGCGCAGAACGTCGAGGTGGCCAACCCGCAGTGGCTGTCGGGTGGCATTCAAGTGCTGCCCAACCTGGTGCTGCCGTACAACCGCATCGTGATCATCGCCTTCGCACTGTTTGTGGTGGTGCTGACGTGGCTGCTGCTGAACAAGACCCGCCTGGGCCTCAACGTGCGCGCCGTCACCCAGAACCGCAACATGGCCGCCTGCTGCGGCGTGCCCACCGGGCGTGTGGACATGCTCGCCTTTGGCCTGGGCTCCGGCATCGCCGGGCTTGGCGGGGTGGCGCTGAGCCAGATCGGCAACGTCGGTCCGGACCTGGGCCAGAGCTACATCATCGACTCGTTCCTGGTGGTGGTGCTCGGCGGTGTCGGCCAGTTGGCCGGTAGCGTCATGGCGGCGTTTGGCTTGGGTATCGCCAACAAGATCCTGGAACCACAGATCGGTGCCGTGCTCGGCAAGATCCTGATCCTCGCGCTGATCATTCTGTTTATCCAGAAACGCCCGCAGGGACTCTTCGCACTGAAAGGACGGGTGATCGACTGATGAACCAGCCACTGATGCTTACGGCCGCACAAAAGGCCGGCCCCAAGGTGACGATTGCAGTCGGCGCGGTGGTGCTGCTCCTGCTGCTGGCCCTGCCGTTGTGTTCGCTGCTGTCACCGGAAAACCCGCTGCATGTATCGGCCTACACCCTGACACTGGTGGGCAAGATCCTCTGCTACGCCATCGTCGCCCTGGCCTTGGACCTGGTGTGGGGTTATGCCGGGATGTTGTCCCTGGGCCACGGCCTGTTCTTTGCCCTCGGCGGTTATGCGATGGGCATGTACCTGATGCGCCAGGCGTCCGGCGACGAGCTGCCGGCGTTCATGACCTTTTTGTCGTGGACCGAATTGCCCTGGTATTGGGTCGGCACCGAGCACTTCCTCTGGGCCCTGTGCCTGGTGGTATTGGCGCCGGGCGTGCTGGCGCTGGTGTTCGGCTTTTTTGCGTTCCGCTCGCGGATCAAGGGCGTGTATTTCTCGATCATGACCCAGGCGCTGACCTTTGCCGGGATGCTGTTGTTCTTTCGCAACGAGACCGGGTTCGGCGGCAATAACGGCTTCACCAACTTCCGCAGCATCCTCGGTTTCGGCATTACCGAACCAGGCACACGGGCCGTGCTGTTCGTGGCCACGGTGGTGTTGCTGGTGGCGAGTCTTTACATCGGCTGGCGCCTGGCCCAGAGCAAGTTCGGCCGGGTGCTGACCGCCCTGCGCGATGCCGAGAACCGCCTGATGTTCTGCGGCTACGACCCACGCGGCTTCAAGCTGTTCGTGTGGGTGTTGAGCGCGGTGTTGTGTGGCTTGGCAGGAGCGTTGTACGTGCCGCAAGTGGGCATCATCAACCCGAGTGAAATGTCGCCGACCAACTCCATCGAAGCCGCCGTGTGGGTAGCCCTGGGCGGGCGTGGCACGCTGATCGGGCCGTTGCTCGGCGCCGGCGTGGTCAATGGCATGAAGAGCTGGTTCACCGTGGCCTTCCCGGAGTACTGGCTGTTCTTCCTTGGGGCACTGTTCATCATCGTCACCCTATACCTGCCCAAGGGCGTTATCGGGCTGTTGAAGAAATGAGGAACGTCATGCTCGAACCTATTTTCGATGCGGGCAGCGGCCGCGATGCGATCGGCATCGGCCAGGCCGCAGGCACCGGCCTGAACACCCGCCACGGCACCATCCTGACCCTCGAAGACATCAGCGTCAGCTTCGACGGTTTCAAGGCGCTCAACGACTTGAACCTGTACATCGGCGTCGGCGAATTGCGTTGCATCATCGGCCCCAACGGCGCGGGCAAAACCACCCTGATGGACGTGATCACCGGCAAGACCCGGCCCAGCCACGGCAAGGCCTGGTTTGGCGAAACCCTCGATTTGACCAGCATGAGCGAAGTGCAGATCGCCCAGGCCGGCATCGGCCGCAAGTTCCAGAAACCCACGGTGTTCGAAGCCCTGAGCGTGTTCGAAAACCTGGAGTTGGCGCAGAAGACCGACAAGTCGGTGTGGGCCAGCCTGCGTGCACGCCTGAGCGGGGAGCAAAAGGATCGTATCAATGAAGTGCTCGATACCATCCGCCTCACCGCTTCGGTGCATCGGCCCGCTGGGCTGCTCTCCCACGGGCAAAAGCAGTTCCTGGAAATCGGCATGCTGCTGATGCAAGACCCGCAACTGTTGCTGCTGGACGAACCGGTGGCGGGCATGACCGACGCCGAAACCGAATTCACCGCCGAACTGTTCAAGCGCCTGGCGGGCAAGCATTCGCTGATGGTGGTGGAACACGACATGGGTTTTGTCGGCTCGATTGCCGACCACGTGACCGTGTTGCATCAAGGCAGCGTGCTGGCCGAAGGGTCGCTGGAACAGGTGCAGGAAAATGAGCGGGTGATCGAGGTGTACCTCGGTCGCTAAGGAGAACTGAACATGCTGCAAGTCGACAAGCTGCACCAGTACTACGGCGGTAGCCACATCCTGCGCGGGCTGTCCTTTGACGTGAAGATCGGCGAAGTCACCTGTCTGCTCGGGCGTAACGGCGTGGGCAAGACCACCCTGCTCAAATGCCTGATGGGCCTGCTGCCGGCCAAAGAAGGCGTGGTGAACTGGGAAGGCAAGCCCATCACCGGCTTCAAGCCACACCAGCGGGTGCACGCCGGCATCGCCTACGTGCCCCAGGGTCGGGAGATTTTCGGGCGGCTGACGGTGGAAGAAAACCTGCTGATGGGCCTGTCGCGTTTTCCCGGTTCCGAAGCCAAGGAAGTGCCGGCGTTTATCTATGAACTGTTCCCGGTTTTGCTGCAAATGAAGCACCGGCGCGGCGGCGATTTGTCCGGCGGCCAGCAACAACAGTTGGCCATCGGCCGCGCCCTGGCCAGCCGCCCGCGCCTGTTGATCCTCGATGAACCCACCGAAGGCATCCAGCCGTCGGTGATCAAGGAGATCGGCGCAGTGATCAAGAAACTCGCGGCGCGCGGCGACATGGCAATCCTGTTGGTGGAGCAGTTCTACGACTTTGCCGCCGAACTGGCTGACCAGTACCTGGTGATGTCGCGCGGGGAAATCGTCCAGCAGGGCCGTGGTGAAAATATGCAAAGCGAGGGTGTGCGCGGTTTGGTTACCATCTAACCTGTAGCGTCCTAACGATAAGCACAAGAAACCATGAACCTGCCCGTTTCCCCTGCCCTGTTCACCCCCAGCTGGCACGCCGAGCTGGAACTCGGCTACGCGCGTTTCGGCGACACCACGCGCCCGGTGATGCGCCGCCACCTCGGCCCGCTGCGGGTGCAAAAGCACCTGTACGCCGAAGGCCCCGAGGTGTGCCAGCACATCATCGTGCACCCACCTGGCGGGATTGCCGGCGGTGATCGCCTGGACATCCGCGCCCATGTCGCCGAGGGCGCCTGGGCCCAGTTGACCAGCCCCGGTGCCGCCAAGTGGTATCGCGCCAGCGGCCCGGCGTTTCAGACGCTGGATTTAACCGTGGAGGCCGGCGCGACCCTGGAATGGCTGCCCCAGGAAACCATCGTGTTCAGCGCCGCCCAGGCCGAACTCAGCACGCGCATCGACCTGCACGGCGATGCCCGGTTGTTCTACTGGGACGTGATCGCCCTGGGGCGCCCGGCCAGTGGCGAGCGATTCGACCTGGGCCACTTTCAATCGCACCTGGATATCCGCCGCGACGGCCAGTTGCTCTGGCACGAGCGCCAGCGCATTGTGGGCGCCGACGGTCTGCTCGACTCGCCCATCGGCCTGGACGGCCAACCGGTATTCGCCACCCTGCTGGTGACCGGCGATATCGAGCCCGAATTACTCGAACACTGCCGCGCCCTGCCCCACGCCGTGCGCGGCGACCTGACCCAACTGCCCGGCTTGCTGGTCGCCCGCTGTCTGGCCAGCGAAGCGCTGCTGGCGCGGGGATGGTTGATTGATTTATGGAAATTGTTACGCCCCGCCATGTTTGGGCGAGAGGCGGTCGCACCACGAATCTGGAGCACATGAAGATCAACAGGTGGGAGGGGGCTTGCTCCCGATAGCGGTGGATCAGTGACAGATGTATTGCCTGACACTGCCCTATCGGGAGCAAGCCCCCTCCCACAGGGGATCTGCGGTGTTTTTATGAATGATGCTTGAAGGACCTTGAACCATGGACCTGACCCCACGGGAAAAAGACAAACTGCTGATCTTCACCGCCGGTTTGGTGGCCGAACGGCGCCTGGCGCGCGGTGTGAAGCTCAACTACCCGGAGACCATCGCCTACATCTCCGCCGCGCTGATGGAAGGCGCGCGCGATGGCCGCACCGTGGCCGACCTGATGCACTACGGCACCACCTTGCTCAGCCGTGAACAGGTGATGGAAGGCATCCCGGAAATGATCCCGGATATCCAGGTGGAAGCCACCTTCCCCGACGGCACCAAACTGGTGACCGTTCACCAGCCGATTGCGTGAGGGCTGGCCATGATTCGTGATGCAACCGAGCAAGACCTGCCGGCGATCCGCGACATCTACAACGACGCGGTACTCAACACCACGGCGATCTGGAACGAACAACCGGTCGACCTGGGCAACCGCCAGGCCTGGTTCAGCGCGCGCCAGGTCCAGGGGTATCCGATCCTGGTGGCGGTGGAGAACGACGAAGTCACCGGCTACGCCTCATTCGGCGATTGGCGCCCGTTCGAAGGCTTTCGCTACAGCGTCGAACACTCGGTGTACGTACGCAACGACCAGCGCGGCAAGGGCCTCGGCCCACGCCTGATGCAAACCCTGATCGAGCGCGCCCGCAGTGGCGGCAAACACGTAATGGTGGCGGCCATCGAAAGCGGCAACCTGGCCTCGATCCGCCTGCATGAACGCCTGGGTTTCGTCACCACCGGGCAAATGCCCCAAGTGGGCATCAAGTTCGGCCGCTGGCTGGACCTGACCTTTATGCAACTGACATTGAATCCGGGCGCGCAACCGCCCAAGGAGTGAGTTCGATGAACACCGCGCAACTGCGTCGAGTCAATGCTGAAAGTTTTGCCCACTACCGTCGGGGCCTGATCGAGCTGTTGCTGGATGCGGTCAGGCACGGTGCGTCGGTTGGCTTTATGTCCGACTTTGATGCGACTCAGGCCCGCGCCTATCTTGACGGCGTCCAGGCGAGCATTGAAGACGCCAGCCTGTTGCTGTGGGTGGTGGTGCGCGATGAACAGGTGATCGCCAGTGTGCAGTTGGCGCTGTGCCAGAAAGCCAACGGCCTGAACCGCGCCGAAGTGCAAAAGCTGCTGGTGCACAGCGAGGCTCGGCGCCATGGCCTTGGCCAGCAATTGATGAACGCCCTGGAACTCGCCGCACGCCAGCACAAGCGCGGCCTGCTGTACCTGGACACCGAAGCCGGCTCGCCTGCCGAAGCGTTCTACCAGTCGCTGCGCTACACCAAGATCGGTGAACTGCCCGACTACTGCCAAAGCCCGGACGGGCGCTACAGCCCGACCGCCATCTACTTCAAGACCCTGGGGCAACCTGCATGATTCCTGGCGAATATCAGATCCAGCCTGGCGAGATCGAACTCAACGTCGGCCGACGCACCGTCACCCTCAGCGTGGCCAACAGCGGCGACCGGCCGATCCAGGTGGGTTCGCACTACCATTTTTTCGAGACCAATGACGCACTGACGTTTGACCGTGCCTTGAGCCGTGGCATGCGCCTGAATATTCCGGCAGGCACGGCGGTGCGGTTCGAGCCGGGGCAGAGCCGTGAGGTCGAGCTGGTTGATTTGAGCGGCGGGCGGCGGGTGTTTGGGTTTGCCGGACGGATCATGGGCGACCTTTAGGGCCTCATCGGGGGCAGTCCCCTCCCACAGGGGAACGCATTCCAAAGGTGGGAGGGGGCTTGCTCCCGATAGCGATTTCACATTCAACACAAATATTTCAGGGCACACACATGAAAATCAGCCGCCAAGCCTACGCCGACATGTACGGCCCCACCGTCGGTGACAAGGTCCGCCTGGCCGACACCGAGCTGTTCGTCGAAGTCGAAAAAGACTTCACCGTCTACGGCGAAGAAGTGAAATTCGGCGGCGGCAAAGTCATCCGCGACGGCCAGGGCCAGAGCCAATTGCTCGCCCATGAAGTCGTCGACACCCTGATCACCAACGCGCTGATCATCGATCACTGGGGCATCGTCAAGGCCGACGTCGGTTTGAAGAACGGCCGCATTCACGCGATCGGCAAGGCCGGCAACCCGGACATCCAGCCCGGCGTGACCATGGCCATCGGCGCCAGCACCGAAGTGATCGCCGGTGAAGGCATGATCCTCACCGCTGGCGGCATCGACTCCCACGTGCACTTCATCTGCCCGCAGCAGATCGAAGAGGCGCTGACCAGCGGCGTCACCACCATGATCGGCGGCGGCACGGGGCCTGCCACCGGCACCAACGCCACCACCTGCACCTCGGGGCCTTGGCACCTGGCGCGCATGCTGCAAGCCAGCGACTCGTTCCCGATGAACATCGGTTTTACCGGCAAGGGCAACGCCAGCTTGCCCGAGCCGTTGATCGAGCAGGTCAAGGCCGGCGCCATCGGCTTGAAGCTGCACGAGGACTGGGGCACCACGCCCGCCAGCATCGACAACTGCCTGAGCGTCGCCGACCAGTACGACGTGCAGGTGGCGATCCACAGCGACACCCTCAACGAATCCGGCTTTGTCGAAACCACCCTGGCCGCGCTCAAGGGCCGCACCATCCACACCTACCACACCGAAGGTGCCGGTGGCGGCCACGCGCCGGACATCATCAAGGCCTGCGGCTTTCCCAACGTGCTGCCCAGCTCCACCAACCCGACGCGGCCGTTCACGCGCAACACCATCGACGAACACCTGGACATGTTGATGGTCTGCCATCACCTGGACCCGAGCATTGCCGAAGACGTGGCCTTCGCCGAAAGCCGCATCCGCCGCGAGACCATCGCCGCCGAAGACATCCTGCACGACCTCGGTGCGTTCTCGATGATCAGCTCCGACAGCCAGGCCATGGGCCGCGTCGGCGAAGTGATCACACGCACCTGGCAGACCGCCGACAAGATGAAGAAACAGCGCGGCGCCCTGCCCGGTGACGGCCCCGGCAACGACAACTTCCGCGCCAAGCGCTACATCGCCAAGTACACCATCAACCCGGCGATCACCCATGGCATCAGCCATATCGTCGGATCCATCGAAGTGGGCAAGTGGGCTGATCTGGTGCTGTGGCGTCCGGCGTTTTTCGGCATCAAGCCGACTCTGATCCTCAAGGGCGGCGCGATTGCGTCCAGCCTGATGGGCGATGCCAATGCGTCGATCCCCACCCCGCAGCCGGTGCATTACCGCCCGATGTTCGCCAGTTTTGGCAGCTCATTACATGCCACCAGCCTGACGTTTATCAGCCAGGCAGCGCTGGACGCGGGCTTGCCGCAAGCGCTGGGTTTGAAGAAGCAGATTGGGGTGGTGAAGGGCTGTCGCGACGTGCAGAAAACCGACCTGATCCACAACGATTACCTGCCGGACATCGAGGTGGATCCACAGACCTACCAAGTCAAGGCCGATGGCGTGCTGCTGTGGTGTGAGCCGGCGGATGTGTTGCCGATGGCGCAGCGGTATTTCCTGTTCTGACTTGAAACCTGTGGTGAGGGAGCTTGTGCCCTCACCACAAATCCCCTTAGAACTGCTCGCGCGGATTGAACGCGGCTTTTTTTGCCAGCTCCTGCCACAACGCCTTCACGTCGTCATCGCCTGCCGGTGGCATCACCGCCTTGAGCTGCACGTACAAGAAGCCACGCTGCCCGGCCTTGTTCAGCAAGCCGTGGCCCTTGGCACGCATGCGCTGGCCGTTCTGGCTGCCGGCAGGCACCTTGAGGTTGATCTTGCCGGTCAGGGTCGGCACTGCCACTTCCGCGCCCAGCGCCAATTCCCATGGTGCCAGCGGCAGGTTGATGATCAGGTTTTCGCCGTCCACTTCGAACTTGGGGTGCGGCGCAAACTTGATGATCAGGTAAAGATCGCCGTTGGCCCCACCGCCAACGCCCGGTGCGCCCTGGCCTTTGAGGCGGATACGCTCACCGTCGGCCACACCGGCGGGGATCTTCACGTTCAGGCTCTTGGTGGTGTTGCTGACATGCCGGCCCGAGGCGTCGTATTGCGGCACCTGAAAGGTGACCTGCTTGGACTCGGTGGACAGCGTCTCTTCGAGGAACACTGACAACTGCATCTCGACGTCCTGGCCTTTACGCCCGGTTGGACGACGCTGGCCGCCACCGAACGCATCGCCGCGACCGCCAAAGATCGAGCTGAAGAAGTCGGAGAAGTCTTCGGTGCCCTGGCCACCGCCAAAACCGCCACGGCTCTGCCAGCCTGGCGGGCCCTGGAATGGCTGGCCATGCTGGCCGTATTTGCGCAGTTCGTCGTATTCGGCGCGCTTGTCGGCGCTTTTAAGCGCTTCATAGGCTTCGGACGCGTCCTTGAACTTGGCTTCGGCGTCTTTTTCCTTGCTGACATCCGGGTGATATTTGCGCGCGAGCTTGCGATAGGCAGCCTTGATTTCCTTGTCATCGGCGGTCGGCTCGACACCCAGAATCTTGTAGTAGTCTTTGAAATCCATCGGCGGTTCACCATCCTTTATCGAGATCGCACAGACCGGGGCACAACGTGCGTTACCTTGCACCTGTAGAGTGTCGTGGCCGGGGGTGCGTCAAAGTGTTATCGGCGCTAGCCGTATGCACCAGATGTGGGGGCAAATGCTGAACTTTCAAGCACGATTTAACGGATGGTCGGCCTACGCATCCGCCCTCGACTGGCATACACTGCGCGGCCGTTTTTCAACCGGAACCCGATAGACATGAAAAACCCATCCCCAGCCCGTGCCTGCGGTATCGACTTCGGCACGTCCAACTCCACCGTCGGCTGGATACGCCCCGGCATGGAAACGCTTATCGCGCTGGAGGACGACAAGATCACCCTGCCGTCGGTGGTGTTCTTCAACTTCGAGGAGCGCCGCCCGGTCTACGGTCGCCTGGCCCTGCACGAATACCTGGAAAACTACGAAGGCCGGCTGATGCGCTCGCTCAAGAGCCTGCTGGGTTCCAAGTTGATCAAGCACGACACCAGCGTATTGGGCACGGCGATGCCGTTCACCGACCTGCTGGCGCTGTTTATCGGCCAACTCAAGAGCCGCGCCGAAGCCACCGCCGGCCGCGAGTTCGAAGAAGTGGTGCTGGGCCGCCCGGTATTCTTCGTTGATGACGACCCGATGGCCGACCAGGAAGCCGAAAACACCCTGGTCGACGTGGCGCGCAAGATCGGTTTCAAGGACATCTCGTTCCAGTACGAACCGATTGCCGCCGCCTTCGACTACGAGTCCACCATCGAGAAAGAAGAGCTGGTACTGATCGTCGACATCGGCGGCGGTACGTCAGACTTCTCGCTGGTGCGCCTGTCTCCGGACCGCCGCCACAACGACAACCGCCAGGACGACATCCTCGCCACCGGCGGCGTGCACATCGGCGGTACCGACTTCGACAAGCAACTGTCCCTGGCCGGCATGATGCCGCTGTTCGGCTACGGCAGCCGCATGAAAAGCGGTGCGTACATGCCCACCAGCCACCACATGAACCTCGCGACCTGGCACACCATCAACTCGGTGTACTCACAGAAATCCCAGCTGGCCCTGGGCAGCATGCGCTACGACATCGAGGACACCGGCGGCATCGACCGCCTGTTCAAGCTGATCGAACAGCGCGCCGGCCACTGGCTGGCCATGGAAGTGGAAGAGACCAAGATCCAACTGACCCACGACGACAACCGCCATGTGCTGCTGGACCGAGTCGAGCCCGGGCTGAGCGTGAACCTGAGCCGTACCTTGTTCGAATCGGCCATCGACGGCTTGCTGGAGCGCGTGCGCAACAGCGTGACGCAGTTGCTCACCGATGCTTCGGTGGCGGTGGCCCAGGTGGACACGGTGTTCTTTACCGGTGGTTCCAGCGGTATTCCAGCGCTGCGCCACAGCATCTCGGCCATGCTGCCGAATGCCCGGCATGTGGAAGGCAATATCTTTGGCAGCATTGGCAGCGGTTTGGCGATTGAGGCCAGCAAGCGCTACGGCTGCTGAGTGTCACCTGAAATACCGTGGTGACTTCATCGGGACAAGCCCCCTCCCACACTGACCGTGTTCACAAGTCGAGCTGTGTAAACACCGTAAATGTGGGAGGGGGCTTGCCCCCGATAGGGCCCGCCCAGGCAAAAGACGGCTTAAACCATTCCGCCGAGCTTGAGCTCACTCTTCAAATACGCGTAGTAAATCGGTCCCGCCACCACCCCCGGCAAACCAAACGCGGCTTCAAACACCAGCATCGCCAGAAGCAATTCCCACGACTTGGCACTGATCTGCCCGCCGACAATGCGCGCGTTGAGGAAGTACTCGACCTTGTGGATCACGATCAAATACCCCAGCGCCGCCACCGCCACCCAGATCGACAGCGACAGCGCGACGATGGTGATCAGGGTGTTGGACATCAGGTTGCCGATCACCGGCAGCAGGCCGAGCAGGAAGGTCAGCACGATCAGGGTCTTGGTCAGCGGCAGGTGAATACCGCACAACGGCAGCACCACGGCCAGGAAGATCGCGGTGAAGGCCGTATTGAGCGCGGCGATCTTGATCTGCGCGAAGACGATATTGCGAAAGGCCTGGACCAGCAGGTGCAGGCGGTCGAACAGCGCGGCTGCCAGGGGTTTGCGCTTGGTCAGGTCGGGCACGCGCTGCAGGGCGATGATCGCACCCAGCACCATGCCGATCAGCAGGGTGACGAACATGTGGGCGGCGTCTTTGCCGACCAGTTGCAGTTCGCTCAGGTGCTTGCTGAGCCAATCGCCGATGGCCACGCGAAATTCGGCCGCGCTGGCGGGCAGGTAGGCATCGAGGAACGGCGGCAACTGGCCGCGCGCGCGGTCGACCACACCCATGAATTTATCCAGGGAAGCACCGGGGTTTTCCGCTTCGTGAAGCAGGAAACTGATGGCGCCGGCGAAGATCAGGGCGAGCACGCTGACGATCAGGGTGCCGAGCAAGGCCACCGCCAGCCAGCGCGCACGCCGGCCTTCGATCAACCGTTGCAGTTGGGGGGTGAGCATGTTGACCAGTTCATAGACCAACAGGCCAGCCAGCAGGCTGGGCAGCAATTTCAGCGGCAATACCAGCAACAGTCCGCCGAAAATGATGATGTAGCTGGCCAGCAACAACACATGACGCTGAGAAAACGTTGGCATACAGCCTCAAAACGAACGGCGTTAAAGGATGTGTAGGAGCGAGCTTGCTCGCGAAGGTCGCCAACGATAACGCGTTTATTCTGAATAAACGCGGGGTAATTGCGTTCTTCGCGAGCAAGCTCGCTCCTACAGGGGGGCTGTGTACGAGTGTCGCAGCCTTCTATGGCCCGGGGCTATTATTTCTTCAGGCAAGTGCTCATAAAGGTCTTGCGCGCATCGCCGGTCAGCGCCTTGGTTTTGGCGTCGGCATTGCAGTCCTTCATCTTCTGCTGCTGCGGCGTGAGCGTCTTCGCATCATTGGCCGCCGGGGCCGACAGGCAGGTCTTCATGAAGGCCTTGCGCTCGTCGCCCTTGAGCGTCTTGGTGGTGGCTTCGGCATTGCAAGTGGTCATCTTGTTTTGCTGGGCGGTGGCGGCGAAGCCCTGGGAACACAGCAGCAGGCCCATCATCAACAACGGAATACGCAGCATCTTCATGGAGTTTCTCCCTGTTACCACGCCGAGGGGCGCGGCCTACACCGCAGTGTAGCCAAACCTTGTTACATCTTCATCGGCCACGAATATTCGTCCGCCGGTATTGCTCCGGGGTGCAGCCGGCCTGGCGTTGGAACATCGCGATAAACGCCGAGGCGCTGCTGTAGCCGAGGTCAAACGCCACATTTTGCACACTGCGCTCGCTGTCGAGGGCTTCGATGGCGGCGAGGTAGCGCAAGCGCTGGCGCCATTCGCCGAAGCTCATGCCCAGCTCGCGCACAAACTGCCGCGCCAGGGTGCGCTCGCTCACATGCACCTGCTCGGCCCAGTGCGCCAGGGGGCGGTTGTCACCGGGGTCGGCCTGCATGCCTTCCAACACGCCGAGCAGCCCCGGGTGGCGGGCGTAGGGCAGGAAACAATCGTGGATCGGCGCCTGCTTGAGCTGATCGACCAGCACGTGGGCCAGGCGAATATCGGCGTCGGTGTGCGGGATGTTGACGTCACGCTGGGCGAAGTCGCTGAGGATGGCCTTGAGGATTTCGCTGATCGCCAGGGTGCAAGGCTGCTTGGGCAATTGCTCGCAGAGTGACGGCGAAAGGCCCACCGAGCGGTAGACAATTGCCTGGGCGTTGTAGGAACTGTGTTCGGTATCGGGTGGGATCCACACCGCGTACTGCGGTGGCGACATAAAGCGGTTGCCGGCCACTTCCATGCGCATCACGCCACTGGCGGAGTAGTCCAGCGAGCCCCAGACATGCTGATGCGGGGTGCACTCAGTGTCGGGGGCAAAGTCGGAGTAGCGGAAGTACACGGGGCTTGGCAGGTGGCCAAAATCCGCGAGGCGTACGGTGTGCCTGGCCATATTGTCTGGATACAGAGGTCGTTTGTCTGGATCGCAGTATAGGCTTCGATCCAGACAAGAGATAATCCTTCCTCATCAACACAGGTGGTTTCTTTCGATGCAATACGCGTATCCCCTGCTGGCCATCTTTA
Organism: Pseudomonas sp. SH10-3B; assembly: GCF_019891415.1. Classification (NCBI taxonomy): domain Bacteria; kingdom Pseudomonadati; phylum Pseudomonadota; class Gammaproteobacteria; order Pseudomonadales; family Pseudomonadaceae; genus Pseudomonas; species Pseudomonas sp. SH10-3B. Next base: position 40,070 of record NZ_JAFLXD010000045.1, read on the forward strand.
TCTGGGCCGGCAATACCGTGGTCAACAAACTGGCCGTGGGTTCGATTTTCCCGGCTGAAATCGGCTTTTACCGCTGGTTACTGGCCGCGCTGCTGTTTACCCCGTTCATGCTCAAGCCGGTTATCGCGCATTGGCCGCTGATCCGCCCGAACCTGGGCAAAATCTGCATCCTTGGGGTGCTGGGCATGGCGGTGTACCAGAGCCTGGCGTACTACGCCGCTTCGCTGACCAGCGCCACCAATATGGGCATCATCCTGTCGTTGATGCCGTTGATGGCCCTGACGGCGGCAATCATCAGCCTGGGTCAGCGCCTGACCTTTGGCGCGCTGACAGGTGCGGTGCTGTCGTTCGCCGGGGTTGTGGTGGTGGTGTCGGCCGGCAGCCTCGGCGCGCTGCTGCAGCACGGCGTGAACCTGGGCGACGCGATGATGCTGGTCGCGACCCTGGCCTACGCGGTCTACAGCACCCTGTTGAAAAAATGGCAACTGCGCCTGCCGCCGCTGGTGCTCCTGTATTTGCAGGTGCTGGTGGCAGTGGTGGTGCTGTTTCCGCTGTTTGTGTTTTCGACGAAAGCCGGCCTGGGCTGGACGAATATTCCGCTGGTGCTCTATGCGTGCTTACTGGCTTCGATGCTGGCGCCACTGGCGTGGATGCATTCGGTAAAGACCCTGGGACCAAGTCGCACCACGCTGTTTTTCAACCTGCTGCCGTTGATCACTGCATTGATTGCCGCCGTGGTGTTGAAGGAAGAGTTGGCGTTGTATCACCTGGTGGGCGGCTTGCTGACCTTGGGCGGGGTGATTTTGTCCGAGCGCTGGACCACGCCAGTGCGCCGCCAGGCTTAAACCCCGGCCGCCTTCAGGCGCTGGGCATGCTCGACGAACAACCGGATCGGCTCGGCGCCCTTGCCCACCAGGCCCATGGACTGGTTGACGATATCGAAATGGTCGAGGGCGTAGTCATCGCCAATCACCACCCCCAGGTGTGAACTGTAGCGCCCGACCATGCCATCGCACTGGCCCTTCTCGCGCACGAAGCTGCGGGCGAACAATCGGCAACTTCGATTTGTCCCGTCCAGCAGGTTGCGTCCACGGTCGGTCTTGCCTGGTTGCAAGGTGCCGGACCATGAGTAGTAGCGCACCCCATTGACCACCTCCGCCCCGTGCCCGCCCCAGGTGTGCGGCAGCCCTTGGGGATACTCGCGGTTGAACAGCGCCACGCCTGCGCTGGTCAGGGAATGGTGGGATGCCTGCAAATCCGCCTTGAAGCGCGGGCCGCGATAGCCGGTTTCCAACAGGCTCATCACCCCGGCAACCAGATGAAACAGCGCACTCATAAGCCGCCCCTTCACGCTGTCGGCCGGATAATGCGCGTGGATATGGTCCGCCAGTTCCGAGCCGTGGTTAGGCCCGGCCACCGACGTCACCGATGCCACCCATTCCGGGCGCTTGGCCGCCGCATAACGGGCGGTCAGCGCGCCTTGGCTATGGCCGATCAGGTTGACCTTGTCGGCACCGGTTTCAAGGCGAATCCGCTCGATCTGCGCCAGTAGCTGCTCGCCACGTACCTCGCTGGAATCCAGCGGCGCCACCTGAATGGGAAACACCTGCGCCCCGCCCGCCCGCAATGCCGGAACAATGCCGTACCAGTAGGGGAATACGCCCAGGCGCACGAACCCCAGCATGCCGGGCACCAGCACCAGGGGATAACGCGTGGCTAACAACTGCGACATGAAGCGAACGTCCTTGATCAAGAAAGGATGATGGCAGGCTAGCGCAATTCCGGCGACGCGCTGATGACACGCCAGGCAAATCCAATAAAACTTTTTGCTGCACCCGCGACTCACAACTTGGAGCGATCACGCCGACAGAGCGTGGCGTAAACCGGATTAGCCCCAGGAGATTGAGATGACTGAAGCAAATTTGACCGACGTTGCGACCCTGCGCAGCCGCGCCCGCCAGAACGTCGAAAACGGTGCCGTGACCGAGGGCTATGACGCCGACCGCGAAGAAATCATCCGCTTGCTCAACGGCTCACTGGCCACTGAACTGGTGTGTGTGCTGCGCTACAAGCGTCACTACTTCATGGCCAGCGGCGTTAAAGCGGCCGTCGCCGCGCAGGAATTCCTCGAACACGCCACCCAGGAAGCCGAGCACGCCGACAAACTTGCCGAGCGTATCGTGCAATTGGGCGGCGAGCCGGAATTCAACCCGGACCTGCTGTCGAAGAACTCCCACGCCCAATACGTGGCCGGTAACAGCTTGAAGGAAATGGTCTACGAAGACCTGGTGGCCGAGCGGATCGCGGTGGACAGCTACCGTGAAATCATCCAGTACATCGGTGATAAGGATCCAACCACGCGCCGTCTGTTTGAAGAGATCCTGGCTCAGGAAGAAGAGCATGCGGACGATATGGCCGACATCCTCGAAAGCCTGTAAATAGCGGCGCAAAAAGGTGGGGAGAGTTGGTTAACCGGCTCTCCCCACTTTTTCTGCCATGACCGTTATCCAGTCAGAAACCAAGACAGGGCCATTCCAGCGAAGGAAGACATAGTGAGCAGGTAGGGAACTACAATCCAAAGCTTGAGACTTCTTGGAATACGTTTCACATCCTCAACGAGTACGAGGTATCTCCATTGAAAAAGCCTCGGCATAAGGATGACAGGGGCAATAGCGAAGAGACGTTTCAACTTCCCACCAAACGGTCCGAATCCAAACCTGTATTTGAACGTCACTATGAATGAACTGAACTTGAGATAGTCTTCAGCCTCTTCAAGCCTTGTATAGATGACATATAAATTTAAGGGAACGCTCAGCAACATCAACACACCCGACCACATACCGATGGACTCTGGCATCATTCCCACCCTGAAACTTCATAAAGGCGGGTTCCTATTTGCTCACCCGTGTGGCTTCCTAAAGCACCCACGGCGAGGCCACCAATGGCCCCGCCCACTATGGCGCAGCCTAGCGCACTCGCTCCGGCGGTAGGTATGGCAAAAACTGCTGCACATACGGCAACCCCAAGTCCCACTCCTGCGTACCCCCCGTAAGCGGCGCCACCAACTCCTAACACCAGCTTCCCTCCCTCCACAAACTTCGCCCGAGTACATTCCTGCTCGCGCCCGGTGGAACATGCCTCCGTTATTTCCAAGGCCGTCGCTCCAACATCCAGTGCGATACCGATATAAGTACCCTTTTTCAACATCTGTGATGCTTTGGCGATGCGCTTGACTGTCTCTTCGTACTTACGAATTTCACCGTGATGCCAATAGCTTTTAGTAGAAATGCCCAACATTCTTTTGATCGACCCTTCATTTTTCAAGCCCGTACCCAAACGAGCCATACCCGAGAGCTGCCCCTCCAGCTTTGCAAACAACACCCTGCGTTTTGCCAGAAACTCATCCCTCGCGGCCGTTGTACCCTTGCTCAAGTACTGCTTATGCAAAGCGTCGATTTCGTGGAGTGTCCTCTCGACTGCCGCAAGATGCTTACTCCAGGCACTGCTGGCACTCCCGACACCGATCGAAGCGTTGGTCATGATGATCTGTAGTAGATCGTAGTTTTTGATCAAAAACTGATCGGTTGCGGAATGCGCCAGCAAAGCCTGTTTTATGTTCTGCGCTGAGCGCATCAGTTGCGCTTCTTCAGCGGTGCAAGACGCCGTGCGCGCATCAGGAATGATCACCAACTGCCCTGGCAGTACCACGACATTGCGGATGTGCTGGTTGACGATGTCGAACTTTGTTTGTGTATGGGGGGTAAGAGAAAGGCTGAGCTTGAGCATTGGATAAGGCTGCGGTCGCTCATTGATAAATGCGTAGGCTCCCTGCATGGATTACACCTCCAAGTGACTGTGGCGGCCGACTATAGGAAGGCAACCCAGGAGGCGTAAGGGGAATCAGGGGCGGTTTTAGCGCTTCAGAAATGAGCTACACAAGACTAGGATCATACTTACGGCGCCGTGATAAAAAAGGCGACCCGAGGGTCGCCCTTTCTGACAATTTCGACGATCAGCCTTTAACCGTCTTCGGCGCCTTGCCTTCCTTCATCTGCTGCAACAACGGCGCACACTGGTTCGGTGCATCGGCGCTCGGTGCCACCAGCGCCAACAGACCTGCTGCCGGGCCGGCGATCACTCCGAGTGCCACCATGCCCGCGCCACGCAGGGCCAGGGGGATAGCTTTCACACCCGCATTGGGTTTGATAAACGGCCCGTTGACGTACAACGGCGAACGCAGGGAAAACAAGCGAAAGCCTTTGGACTCAGGGGTGACCGTCAGATCCAACTGCTCGGTGGCCATGTTGGCGGTGCCATCGATGTAGATAATCGCGCTCTCGGTATCGAACACGAACAACCGCGTGGTTGCCAGGCCGGTCTTGATGCCGAAATCCGCCGCCGCGCAGTTGATCTTCACTTCCTTGTCGCCGAACAGGCGGCCCACCACATAGTTGCCGACGTTGAGCCCGGCAATTTCCATCAGGCCACGGCTGATGGCGCCGTCGTTGATGAGCATCTTCAGGTCACCGTTGGAGCTGCCCAACAGCGCCGCGACGGAGTTACCGCGCCCGGAAATATCGGCATCGCCGTTGAGTTCACCAAAGCTGGTTTTCATCGGCTCGAAGGTCGGGAACAACTGCTTGAGCTTGAAGTTGCGCGCGGTGAGTTTGGCGCGGCCTTCCATGGGCGTGGTGCGGCCGTTCAAACGGATCTGCGCATCGAGCTTGCCGCCGGCCACGCCGAATCGCAGCGGTTCCAGGCTCAGTTCGCCGTCGTTGAGCACCAGGTGGGTGTAGAGGTCGGTGAACGGCAACTCGGCACTGTGCACGATGCGTTTGCCGGTGAATTCCACATCGGCATCCATGTCGCGCCAGCGCTCGGTGCGGAACTCTTCCACCGGCAGCACTTTGGTCGCCGGTTGTTTGCTCATCCCGCCACGCGCTTTTTGTTTGGCGTTGGAGTCGGCACCGATCAGCGGCGCGAGGTCGGTCATCAGCAACTGGTTGGAGACCAACGCACCGCTGAGCTTGGGACGTGGCTGGCTGGCAACATAGGCGAGATTGCCATGAATATCGCTGTTGCCGATCTTGCCGTTGAAGTTTTCGTAGCTGAATGACGCGCCGCTGGCCTCGTGCAACTTGGCGATCAAGTGGCCGTCAGTGGAGTAGGCCGGTGAATCCGGCAAGGTGACGCCGGTCAGCGGGTAGAGGTTACCCAGGCTGCTGCCGGACAGTTTCAGGCGCAGGTCCAGGGCGCCGAGGTTCAACGGGTCGGTCAGGGTGCCGGCCAGGGCGATGCTGGTATCGGCAATCTTGACCTGGGCTTGCAGCGGAAACGGCTTTGCCGCGTCCTGCAGGGCCAGCAGGCCACCGATCTTGCCGCTGCCGTCGAGTTTCTGGCCGTGATACTGGCCTTTGACCTTGAGGGCGAACGCATAATCCTGGGGGGCGGAGCCTTTTTCCAGGGCCTTTTTGGCATCGGCGTCGCCGACGATTTCGCCGAACGGGATCGGTTTACCCAGCGGGTCGATGATCACGTCCAGCTGAGTCTTGAGGGTCTGGTCGTCGAGGGTCACGTGGCCCTTGTCGAAGCCAATGGCGCCAATGTCCACCACCCAGCTGGACGGTTCGGCGTTGGGGTCCTTGGGGTCGAACTTGAACGTCCAGTTGGCGCGGCCATCGGCCAGGCGCTGCAACTCGGCACTCGGCTCGGTGAGGTCGATACGCGGGATCACCACGCGCTGCACCAGCAAGGCCAGCGGCGAAATACGCAGCTCGACTTTTTTCAGCGTGACCATCTGCGGTTTTTTCGACCACTCGGGGTTGCCCAGGGTCAGGTCCTCGGCAATCACATGGGGCCACGGCACCCAGGCGCGCCAGCCGCCTTCATCGGGCTCACGTGCCCACACCACTGCCAGGTTGCCGTTGATGGCAAACGGACGATGCAGCTCTTCGGAGACTTTGGCATTGAGCGGAGGCTTGATGCGGTTCCAGTCAAAGAACACCAGGACCAGTACCACCACAGCGATTAACACAACGAAGCTGGCGCAGCTCCAAGTGACGATTTTACGAGTGCGCGTCATTGCACAGAACTCCTGAATACGACCGGCTGAACCAACACCTGTAGGACAGCTTATAAAACTACGACTGGCAAACCACCCATGGGTTTAACCCAATCTCCGATTTACCGGTAAAAACCTGCTTTCCTGACCGTTTCGACAGATTCGATCATTCGCGACGCACCATTGTTACCCAGGTTCGTGTCGAAAATACCCACCCAGGTGCAAAAGCGCGTGCTTGAGAGGCTCGATCTAGAGCCTCTCTCACGAACAATCAATTCCGTTGATTATTACCATTGTGTTTATGAACTTTTATATCGACATATCGAGAGTAGCATTAGTCCTGTACCCACTTTATCGCCCTCCCAAGGAGCAACCCATCATGAAACGCCAAGTACTCGCTACCGTCCTGTTGTCCATCCTGGCTTCCAGCGCCTTCGCCCTGCCAGCCGCCGAACAGGTCACCCCACAAGTCAAAGCCGACGCCGTTCACTTCAACCAGACCCTGGCCCGCAGCGGTTCGCAAGAAGACGAGAACCGTGACTACGCCAAAGGCGCTGTTGCTGAAAACGGTTCGGAACACGCCAACAAACGCGCCTACACCGAAGGCGTTGCCGAAGGTGGCCGTGATCGCCTGGAACAGAAAGGTCTGGTTGAAGGTGGCGCCGAACAAGCCAACGACCGTGTCTACGCTGAAGGTGTTGCCGAAGGTGGTGCTGACCGCCTGCAAGAACAACATCAAGCACAGAGCTAATCCGTGGTAGCCCAGAAAAAAGCCCGATCACCCGATCGGGCTTTTGACTTTCTGGCGTTTTGTTTCAGGTAGCCCCCTCCCCCGCGCCAAGTTCGACGCCGACGAAGCTGTTTTGCTAGAGTGCATCGCTGTACTCGCCGACAAAGCCCTCCCGCCCATGCTGCCCCGCGCCGAACAGAAGCAACAGACCCGCCTCGCCCTGATGGACGCTGCCCGCCATCTGATGGAGTGTGGCCGTGGATTTGGCAGTTTGAGCCTGCGTGAAGTGGCCAAGACCGCCGGCATTGTACCGACGGGTTTCTATCGCCACTTTGCCGATATGGACGAGTTGGGCCTCGTATTGGTGAGTGAGGTGGGCCAGACCTTTCGCGCCACTATTCGCCTGGTGCGCCACAACGAATTCATGATGGGCGGCATTATCGACGCCTCGGTGCGGATCTTCCTCGATGTGGTCTCGGCCAACCGTTCGCAATTCCTGTTCCTGGCGCGCGAGCAATACGGCGGTTGCCTGGCTGTACGCCAAGCCATCAGTGCCCTGCGCGAAGACATCACGCGCGACCTCGCTGCCGACCTGACCCTGATGCCCAAGTTGCAGCACCTGGACGCCGAAGGCCTGCACGTGATGGCCGACCTGATCGTCAAAAGCGTGTTCGCCACCCTCCCCGACATCATCGACCCACCGGCCCAGGCCTTGCCTGAGCACCTCTCGCCCCAGGCGAAAATCACCCAGCAACTGCGCTTTATCTTTATCGGCCTCAAGCATTGGCAAGGGCTGGGCAGTACGGAGTAGGCCGGTCAGCCAGCGGAGTGAAAGCGCTTGGCGGTGCTGTAGTTTTTGTTCCAGTAGCGATTGCTCAGTGAATCGATTCGCACCTTCTTACCCGTGCGCGGCGAATGAATGAATTTGCCCTCGCCTATATAGAGGCCGACATGACTGACCTGGCTGCGCCCATTACCCTTGAAGAACACCGCATCCCCAGGTTTCAGGGCATCGCGTTTGATTGTCATCGCGTTTGAACGGTGCATGGCCGCCGTGGTGCGTGGGATACGAATATTGGCTTCGGTCTTGAACAGGTAAACCAGCAAACTGCTGCAGTCGAAGCCCTGCTCCACGCTACTTCCACCCCACTTATACGAGGTGCCCAGCAATTCATGGGCGCGGTCAATCACGTTTTCGATGGCTGGCCGCTCTTGCAACTCTTGCAGTGATTGCAGGGGCGTCGCGATCTGGATAGGGGCCACCATGCGCTGTTGAATATTGGCCGATGAGGAGGACGTGAGCAGGTAAAGACTGAAAATGAATAAACACACAATTGATTTGAACATAACGGAACTCGCCGTGGACATTTAGCACAGGGCAAATCCTAACGGTCCAGCACGTAAGCAGATGAACTCCAAATCTTGAGACCCGGTAGGAAAAATCCGAAAATACATCTCACAAAGCGGATGATGGAAACCTCAAGCTTTAAACAATACCCGCCCAGGAAAAATGCACCTGTTTAGTGCCTTAAACTCAACAGCGCACCAACATAAAACACCCTCGCACTTCAGTAACGCCCTATTCGGTAGCATTCCCACAAGCACCGACAGAGAATTCCTACATCAACCCGTGATTGGCAAGCCCCTTGCTCTAGCTGTTTCATCGCTCATAGCTGGAAGCTTCCTGATGCTGGTGATCCACCGCCGAATCGCCCCTCAAGCCCTCTGGGCCGCTGAATTGCTGCTGAATTTCGAAGCACGTAGCAAGAGCCGCCTGCGCTGTTTCAGTGCCGACGGTGAAGACGTCGGCCTGTTTCTGGAGCGCGGCCAGCCGCCGTTGCACGACGGCGAATTCCTACAAGCCGAAGACGGACGTGTCGTACGTGTCTGCGCTCGTCCTGAACAACTGCTGCACGTCACCTGCAGCAGCGCCTTTGAACTGACCCGCGCGGCCTATCACCTCGGCAACCGCCACGTGGCGCTGCAGGTCGGGGATGGCTGGCTGCGCCTGCTGGATGACTACGTGCTCAAGGCCATGCTTGAACAGTTGGGCGCGCATACCGAAACCCTCGAAGCACCCTTCCAGCCGGAACACGGCGCTTATGGCGGTGGCCACCATCATTCGCGCCACGGCGATGAAGACTTCAACTACCCGCCCAAGCTGCATCAGTTCGGCGTACGTCCATGAACCCAGCCTGGGCGCTGCTGCGTCTGGCCAGTCCGCAATTGCCGATTGGCGGCTACAGCTATTCCCAGGGCCTGGAAATGGCCGTTGAGAATGGCCGCGTGAAGGATGCCGCCAGCGCTCGCCGTTGGATCAGCGACCAATTGCTGCTCAACCTTGCGCGCTTCGAAGCCCCGTTGTTGCTCGCCCACTGCCGCGCCGCCGCAGAGCAGGACTGGTCAGCATTGGCGCAGCTGTGCGAAGCGCATCAAGCCAGCCGCGAAACCCGAGAGCTGTATCAGGAGAGCCGGCAGATGGGCTATTCCCTGCAACAGTTGCTCAATGGCCTGCCGGAGCTGGACAGCGACGCCCGCACCTTTCTTGAAGAACGCCGCGAACCGCACCTGGCCCTGGGTTGGGCCCTGGCCGCACGCGCCTGGGCCATCAGCCCCGACGACGCACTCGCCGCCTGGCTCTGGAGCTGGCTGGAAAACCAATTGGCCGTGCTGATGAAAACCTTGCCCCTGGGCCAGCAAGCCGCGCAACGCCTGACCAGCGAGCTGCTCCCATTGCTGCAACAGGCCCAGCAAGACGCGGCCCGTATCGACCCCCACCATTTCGGCAGCGCCGCCTTTGGCCTGTCCCTGGCGTGCATGGCCCACGAGCGCCAGTACAGCCGACTGTTCCGTTCCTAGGGCTTTAATTTTTGGAGAAGCAGATGAACACACAACCCCTGCGTGTCGGTATCGGCGGCCCGGTAGGCTCCGGCAAGACTGCCCTGACCCTAGCCCTGTGCCTCGCGCTGCGCGATCGCTACAACCTGGCGGTGGTCACCAACGACATCTACACCCGCGAAGACGCCGACTTCCTGGTGCGCAACCAGGCCCTGGCGCCGGAGCGCATCATCGGCGTGGAAACCGGCGGCTGCCCGCACACGGCGATTCGCGAGGACGCCTCGATCAACCTGGAGGCGGTGGACCAACTCAACCGCCGCTTTCCCGGCCTGGACCTGATCCTGGTGGAGTCCGGCGGCGACAACCTCTCCGCCACCTTCAGCCCGGAGCTGTCGGACCTGACCATCTACGTGATCGATGTGTCCGCTGGCGACAAGCTGCCGCGCAAAGGCGGGCCTGGTATTTGCAAATCCGACCTGCTGGTGATCAACAAGATCGACCTGGCGCCGCTGGTGGGCGCCTCACTGGAGCTGATGAACAGCGACACCCAGCGCATGCGCAATGGCAAACCCTTTGTGTTCAGCAACCAGAAAACCGGGGTCGGCCTGGAAGAAATCGTCGCCTTTATCGAACGCCAAGGCCTGCTGACCGCCGCCTGATCAACCCATAAGGAACCTGTTTATGAGCCTCAATAAACTCTTCGCAGCCGCCGCCCTACTGCTCGCGCCTGCCCTGGCTTTCGCTCACCCTGGCCACGGCGACAACGGCCTGGTGGCCGGTATCAGCCACCCGCTGGGCGGCCTCGACCACTTGCTGGCCATGGTTGCGGTCGGTCTGTGGGCCGCACAACAAAAAGGCGCCGCGCGCTGGGCCCTGCCGTGCACCTTTGTCGGCACCATGCTGATCGGCGGGATGCTGGGTTTTGAAGGGCTGCAATTGCCCGCGCTGGAAAGCGGGATTGCCGCCTCGGTCCTGGCCCTGGGCCTGGCGGTAGCACTGGCGGTGCGTCCGCCATTGTTCATGGCCGTGGGTGCGACGGCCTTGTTTGCGCTGTTCCATGGCGTGGCCCATGGCTTGGAGCTGCCGGACATGTCGAGCCCTTGGGCGTATGCCGCAGGGTTTGTCGGCGCCACCGCGGCACTGCACGCTGCCGGGTATGCGCTGGTGCGCTGGCTGCCGGCTGCGGCGGCGCCGTTGGTGCGCATTGCCGGGGCGGCTTCGGCGGCGACTGGGATGTGGCTGCTCGCCAGCTAAACGTCGCACGCTACAAGCTGCAAGTAAAAGCCGAACCGCTCTTACTTGCAGCTTGCCGCTCACAACTTAACGCTGCCCCTCTGCTACCATGCGCGCCTACACCCCTGCCGTGACGACGCCAGCCGATGCCCATCGCTCCAAGCTCCGCCCCCCAGCCTTCATTGAATGCCGTGCTCACGCACTTCCACACCCTGATCGTGCCGCTCTGGCAGGGCCCGGGCTGGAATGCCGAATTGGCGCTGCCCTATGAGGCACTGGACGCCGATCACCGCCCACTGCCCCCGCAACGCTACCGCGCCATGGCCTGCGCCCGGCAGTTGTACCTGTTCGCCAGCCTGATCGGCGAGCCAGGGGCGGCCTTCGCAGAAGAGCGCGCGGCGGTGCTGTTCCGCTCCCTGCAACGGCACTTCCACGATGGTGAGCACGGCGGCTGGTTCTACAGCATCGACCCCGCCGGCCAGCCGCTGGACAAGCGCAAAGACCTCTACACCCATGCTTTCATCATTTTCGCCTGCGCCCATTACTGGGCCAAGGTGCGTGAGCCGCTGGTGGAGTCGGTGCTCGATGCGGCCCTGGAAGTGGTCGCCACACGCTTTGCCAGCGGCGACGGCCTCTACGAAGCGGTATTGGAGCGCAACTGGTCATCGCTCAAATCCGGCCCCCTGCAAAACCCGCTGATGCACCTGGCCGAAGGCTTCCTCGCCACGCTGGCCGTGCGCGAAGATGCCATCACCCAAGACGCCCTGCTGGACTTGGCCACCGCGATGCAGAAGCACTTTATCGACCGTCAGCACGGCGTGATGATGGAAAAACCGTTGGGTGCTGTGGATAACTGGTTTGAGCCGGGACACCAGTTCGAATGGTTCTTTTTGCTTGAATCGTCGGATGTGCTGCGCGGCACACCACTGCATGCCTCACTGACGCGGGCATTTGCCTACGCAGAACTCAAGGGTGTGGATAACGCGACCGGGGCGGTCAGCGGCATGTTGGCACTCGACGGCAGCGTACGCGACGGCACCCAGCGTATCTGGGCCCAGGCGGAATACCTGCGGGCACTGACCTTGCGGCCTGGCAGTGAGGCGGTGCTGCAGCGCCAATTGCTCGCGCTGCAACAGCACTTCCTGCATGAGAAAGGCTGGCATGAATGCCTGGATCCCAAGGGTGCGGTGAGCCGGCGGGATATGCCATCGACCACACCGTATCATTTGGCAACCTGCTACCAGGGGCTGATCCAGCATCTTGGGTGACCTGCAGGGCCTCATCGGGAGCAAGCTGAACTGGCCTAATGATTTTGGACACTTCAATCGGGCGCTATGATAGCGCCCAAATCTGAGGTGTTTGGTTATGCGTAAATCTTA